>NZ_JBQFLR010000016.1:0-97934 GCF_056531345.1 Ruegeria sp. N7
GCTTCGGCTTCGGCTTCGGCTTCGGCTTCGGCTTCGGCTTCGGCTTCGGCTTCGGCTTCGGCTTCGGCTTCGGCTTCGGCTTCGGCTTCGGACAGGTCTTCTTCTACAGGTTCAGTCGGGTCAACAGGCGTATCGTCCTGCCGCAGATCAGTTTCAACTGCATCATCCGCTAGGAGGGGTTCCACCGGCTTTTGATCGGATTTCTTCTTACCAGCCACCGCAATATTCCCCTTATCGAATCCAAATTCAGATGAATAACAGCCCAGGTTAAGTTAATCGGGGACCTCGCCTCCCTCAACCCGCAACACATGTTTCGCAAGCTTTTTAACAGCTTTACGCATTTTCTTCGGTGTCGGATGTTTTGCGATCTTCAGGTGCTCATAGCCCAAGGAATAAAGGGGATCAGCCGTAGCCTGGCTGATCGCAACCAGCCAAAGGGGGGCTGATCCGGCCCAGATATCGGCAAAATGTCGCGCCGTACGCGGCGAGAAAAGCGGAGCAATAATAGGCTGATCTCCTCTGGCGGCCTCGGTTGCCTCGGGTGTTAGCGGCAACAATCGCTGCTGATAGACCGGCTGTTCCCGAACGGTCAGACCAGATTCGGTCAGGCTGCCAGCGACATTGCCCCGTGTATGCTCACCCCGCAGGTGCAAAAGGGGGCTTTTGGGCCGATGCTTGAGCAGATGCCCGACCAATTCTTCTGCCGTGGTTCCAACCATCTTGGCCTGCCACCCATACCCTTTCGCGGTACCGGTTGTTGCGGGTCCCACGCAATAGGCCGGCAGAGTGCGGTCAACACCTTTCGAGACCGCCGCATTCACCGCATTGGCCGATGTAAAGATCAGTCCCTTTACACCTTTGGTATCCACCGCAACTGGCAGAGGCCGGATTTCCATGATCGGCGAATAGAGGACCTGAACCCGGGATCTGACGCCGGTTGGCAGCTGCTCGACAAACCTTTCCGAGGCGGAGCGAGGGCGGGTCATCAACAAAAACAACGTGTGGCGCCTTGACCCTTCAGGATTGTTTGCATCCGCGCAGGGTGATACCCCGCCGTATATACATGATGCAACGGATCAGGGTGATGGTGCAAACACTTACCGTATTGGGTTTGGAAAGCAGCTGTGACGACACAGCCGCAGCGGTCGTGCGCCAGACCGAAGGTGCCAAAGCCGAAATCCTGTCTTCTGTGGTGCACGGTCAAACCGATCTGCACAGCGCCTTTGGCGGTGTCGTGCCCGAGATTGCGGCCCGTGCGCATGCCGAAAAGCTGGATGTCTGCGTCGTGCAGGCGCTGGAGGCCGCTGGTCTGTCACTTCGCGACCTGGACGCCATTGCCGTCACCGCCGGGCCCGGTCTGATCGGAGGGGTCATGTCCGGTGTCATGTGTGCCAAAGGGCTGAGCGCCGCCACGGGCCTGCCGCTGATTGGCGTCAATCATCTTGCCGGTCACGCCCTGACACCCCGCCTGACGGACGGCATCGCCTTCCCTTACCTCATGCTTCTGGTGTCGGGCGGCCATTGCCAATACCTGATCGCCCATACCCCCGAGCAGTTTACCCGCCTGGGCGGCACCATCGACGATGCGCCAGGGGAAGCCTTTGACAAGACCGCTCGCCTGCTGGGCCTGCCGCAACCCGGCGGCCCGTCTGTCGAGGCTGAGTCCCGTGATGGTAATCCCCAGCGGTTCCGCTTTCCCAGGCCACTGCTCGACCGGCCCGGCTGTGACCTGTCTTTTTCGGGGCTGAAAACAGCGTTGATGCGGATGCGCGACCAGATCGTGGCCGATAAGGGTGGGCTGACCCGTCAGGACCGTGCTGATCTGTGCGCAGGGTTCCAGCAGGCCATTGTGGACACATTAGCCGAGAAAACCCGCCGCGCGATTGATCTGTACCTTGATCACAACCCTGTTGATCCCGTTGTCGCGGTCGCAGGTGGGGTGGCGGCGAATTCGGCCATTCGGACAGCGTTAGAGTCTGTTTGTGCCCAGAAAGGTGCCCGGTTTACGGCACCTCCGCTGGCTTTGTGCACGGACAATGCCGCGATGATTGCCTATGCGGGTCTTGAACGCTTTCGCACCGGCGCGCGCGACGGTCTGGACCTGATTGCCCGCCCCCGCTGGCCGCTGGATCAACGTAGCCCGGCCATGCTGGGCAGCGGTAAGAAAGGGGCCAAGGCATGAACATATCTGTCCTGGGATCCGGCGCGTTTGGTACCGCTTTGGCGATCTCGCTATCAGGCAACGGGCCAGTAACGCTGTGGTCCAGAAACGCCGATCAGGCGCGGCAGATGTACGAGACGCGCGAAAACTCCACCCGGCTGCCCGGGGTTTCCTTACCCACGAACATCGCCGTAACCGCAAATATCGCTGAGGCGTCGAAGGCTGACATTCTGCTTTTGGCCGTTCCCATGCAGCAATTGCGAAGCGCCTTGCAGGATCACGCCCCGGTGCTGCGCGGCAAGACACTGGTCGCTTGCTGTAAGGGGATAGAGTTGGATTCTGGCCTCGGGCCCGTTGCGGTCATCAGGGATGTTGTCCCCGACGCCCCGATCGCTTTGCTGACAGGGCCCAGTTTTGCTGATGACATAGCGCGCGGTTTGCCCACTGCGTTAACGCTGGCTTGCGGTCATACGAATCTTGGCAAAGCATTGCAGACCAAACTGGCCACTGCAAACCTGCGCCTCTATCGGACCACTGACACCATAGGTGCTGAACTTGGTGGGGCGCTGAAGAACATCATGGCCATCGGTTGCGGCGCAGCAATCGGCGCGGGGCTGGGGGACAGCGCCCGGGCCGCGTTGATGACTCGCGGTTTTGCGGAAATGCAGCGCTTTGCCACCCTGCGTGGCGCGCGCTCTGACACCCTGATGGGTTTGTCCGGGCTTGGGGATCTGGTGTTGACCTGCTCCTCAGAACTGTCCCGAAACTACCGTTTTGGCCTTAGTTTGGGTCTGAGCCAACCATTTGACCAACATACTACCGTCGAAGGCGTCGCCACCGCGCGCGCCATGTCAGAGATTGCCGTCAAGGAAGGGCTGGACATGCCCATCAGTACAACTGTGGCGGATCTGAGCCATGGTGCCTACAGTGTGACCCAGGCCATCCAAAACCTGCTCAATCGCCCACTCAAGGAGGAATAACATGCTGATCGCACTCATCGCCCGTGACAAAGCCGGGGCACTGCAGACCCGGTTGGACAATCGCGCGGCCCATCTGGCCTATATCGAAGAAACGGGTGTTGTATCGCAGGCAGGGCCGCTGTTGGATGGCGACGCCATGATCGGTTCGCTGGTTGTGCTCGACGTCGAAGATCTGGCTGCTGCGCAAAACTGGGCAGATAATGACCCCTATGCGAAGGCTGGATTGTTCCAGTCGGTTGAACTGATTCCCTGGAAAAAGGTGATCGGCTGATGGCATATTGGCTTTTCAAGTCCGAACCTTCGACCTGGAGCTGGGAACAGCAAATGGCCAAGGGGGACACGGGCGAGGAATGGGACGGTGTGCGCAACTATCAGGCGCGCAATTTCATGCGTCAGATGGCCATTGGGGATTGGGGGTTCTTCTACCACTCTCAAAAGGACAAATCGGTTGTGGGTATTGTCGAAGTATGCGCCGAGGCACATCCCGACAGTTCCACCGATGATGAGCGCTGGGAATGCGTGGATATCAAGGCCGTCCGACCCTTTTCCAAACCCGTGACACTGGACCAGATCAAGGCCGACGAACGGCTTTCCGACATGGTGCTGGTGAAAAACTCTCGTTTGTCGGTTCAGCCGGTAACAGACGATCAATGGAAAGTGGTTTGCGCCTTGGGTGAAACGCAGCCGGATTAACCTGCCGTCCTGTATCAGGTGCAAAACTTCTCAAACGTCCGGCAAGGTGTTATGTTTCCAAGGGCTACGCCGGGTAGGGATCTGAAGGTTATGATTGCTCTGGTCGTAACCGCTTGGTGTTGTTCGGATAAATTCGATATGTTTTGAAAGTTTGAACCCCGTGTCTGACACTGAAAACGGCAACGGGACACTCGATAACACCGTTGCTGCGAAAAGCACGAAAACCTGGGAAGCGCGCCTGAAAGAGGCGCGGGAGAAGCGCGCGTCGGTGCTTGCGAAGGCGCAGGAAGAACCTGTTTCGACATCTGTCCAGACAGACAATCCTCCCCCTCCGGATGATACAGATACTGAGCAGATCGTTTCCGAGCGGGTCCGTTCGCTATATCTGGACAAACCGCGCGTCAGAAAAAAACGGAAAACTTGGGTCGCGTTAGTACTGCTTGCCCTTTTGTGTGGGGCCGCCTTGCAATGGGTCGTTGCAAATCTTTTTGATGACTGGCCATCCGCAGACGCAGAAGATCAGGCTGTTCTGAATGCGCTTTCTGAAACCTTTCTGGTCCCCGAAGAACCGCCTGAGGCTGCAACCACCAGCCTGCCGGACCCGAAAGACGCCCCTTCGCCAGAGGATCTTTTGGTTTCAGGGGCCTCCGAGCCTGAGCCTTTCTCAATCCCCGCCGACGTCAGCGAACCCTTGGACAAGCCAAATAGCGAGTCCGTCGATCCGGTAATTTTGGATCAATCCGATGCAACGCCCGCCCAGGAACCGGAAAACACTGTCATGCCGGAAAGCGAGTTTGCAACCGGCCCGAATCCTGAAGCGGCAACGGAGAAGCCGGAAGTTTCCTTAACGCCGCCCAAGATTTTCATTCCTGCCCAGATGGAACCCATGTTGGCCGTCGCAACTGCTTCAGACATTCAAGCCGCGATTCCAGCCCGGTTTGATCCACGATTTCGCAATCTCAATCCGCTGAACAAGGGCGGATTATCGCAGACATCACAGATAGCCCATGATCCCGTTCCGCAAGAGATCGACACACCCGCCAATCGACCCTACACCGAGGTGAAACCGCTTCTTTTGGCGCCAGCCATTGGTCTGGAGGTCTCGCTTTTTGTACCGTCGAGAGTTTCGCAAGAGACCAGCAACCGGGCATTGGAACTGCTTGCCCGAGGTCAGGCAACGGTGGTGGCAACAGCTCGGGTGGGATACCGGGTCAGAGAAACTCAGGTCCGGTTTTACCATCCCGATGACGCCGAAAACGCCGCGATGGCCGCCGATGCACTTGGGGGTATCGCACGGGACTTCACAAGCTCGGGCAGCAAGACGCGCCCGGGGCGGATCGAGGTTTATCTGGAAGGCAGCGGCGGAAATGCGGACGATAATTCAACCGTTCAGCCTGACAGCGCAGAAAACCTTATCGCGCGTATCCTAAAAGAGTTCAGATGAATAATGAGGGAAGGTTCTGACGATACAGAACCTTCCCTACCCCCGCGTGCTCCCTACTCACCACACGCGTATGGAAATGTCTGGTTCTGACCGTCCTGGTCACGGTTTGACCTTAGCCCAACCGCGCCCAGCATTTCAAACGCCAAGTCCTTAAAAAACAACTCAAATACAAAACGCCCGCCGGGAAGACGACAGGCGTTTCAGGAATACGCGGTAAGATCAGCCGTAAACGGCTTCTTTTCCGAAATGCTTGGTCAGCATGTAATAGACCACGGCGCGGTATTTGTTGCGCTCGGACATGCCATAGGTTTCCATGGCTTTGTTGATCGCTGCCATCAGCTCGGGACCATCGGACAAGCCCAGTTTCTTGATCAGGAAGTTGTTTTTGACGGTTTCCAACTCGGACTCCTGGCTGGCTGCAACAGTTGCCGCATCTGCGTCATAAATCGCCGGGCCGCAACCGATTGTGACCTTGGTCAGCAGGTCCATATCGGGGTTCATCCCACATTTGTTTTTCAGATCTTCAGCGTATTTGGCGATCAGCTCGTCGCGCTTGCCCATGTCCTAATCTCCTTAATCCGTTAATCCGGCACCAATCACCGATAGCCGAGATTAGACGTGTCACAGGTCTGCCAAAAAGGATAAAAAACTGCGTTTCCTCCCCCTTAACGGGGGCTGGAAGGCACAGAATGCAAGACCTATCTGCAGTACCCCCAGCCAGAACCTTGCAGGTGGAAATGATCCGCGTGCAAGCGATTGAAGTCCGGGCCCAGAACCACACGAAACCAGTCGCACGCGCCCCGCCAGATCTGTCGCAGGAACGCGGGTTCGGCGCCAGAGCCGTGCCAGTCCTTTAACAGGGTCAGCACGCGGCCATCGCTCGTCTCTACACCGATGATATCGATCGAGTCCGCACGGGCATGGCTGCTCCATCCGTTGTTTTCACCCTTCAGGGTGCGCATGCGCCTGCAATTGTAACTTCCGACATGGCGCAATCGGGCAATACCGGTTCCAAGCAGTTCGTGCGCGACCGGCTGCACGACATGGTGTTCCCACATCGCCAGCCGCAATGTCGTGGCGCAACTGGTTTCAACGGCTTCGATATGCGAGGTGGCCAGTCGGGTCAGAAGGCCGCGTGCGGCAATGCCACAGTTCTGGTCAATGACCAGATCCTCCATCGCCTCGAAATGAACCCCCGCTTCGGCCAACGTAGCCCGACACTGGGTTTCGTCCGCCACGGCGCGGTTCAGTTGATACCTGGTGACCGGCGTGACCGGCGCGCTGACTTTCAGGTCGCGCAACGGGTTCCAGTGCGATGGCACCGGTGTCTTTGGATGCGCCAACAGCACCCAGCCGCCGCCGCCCAGCACGATCACCACAACCAGAACCCTGAAAACAAAGAACGCCGCCGAGTAAAGAAACCGGCGGCGACCGTTGTTCTGCGTCATCGTCAGACGACAATCAGTAGCGGTAGTGTTCCGGCTTGTATGGACCTTCCGGTTTGACACCGATGTACGCCGCCTGATCCGCATCCATCTTCGTCAGCTTCACGCCGATGCGATCCAGATGCAGGCGAGCTACTTTTTCGTCCAGATGTTTGGGCAGGATGTAGACCTTGTTCTCGTACTGGTCACCTTTGGTGAACAGCTCGATCTGTGCCAGAACCTGGTTGGTGAACGAGGCCGACATCACGAAAGACGGGTGACCTGTGGCGTTGCCAAGATTCAGCAGACGGCCTTCAGACAGCAGGATCAGACGGTTGCCCGAAGGCATCTCGATCATGTCCACCTGCTCCTTGATGTTGGTCCACTTGTGGTTCTTCAGGCTAGCCACCTGAATCTCGTTGTCGAAGTGACCGATATTGCCAACGATGGCCATGTCCTTCATCTCGCGCATATGCTCGATGCGGATCACGTCCTTGTTGCCGGTGGTGGTGATGAAGATATCCGCGCTGGCAACTTCGTCTTCCAGCAAGGTCACTTCGAACCCATCCATCGCAGCCTGCAGCGCGCAAATCGGGTCAACTTCGGTCACCTTCACGCGCGCACCCGCGCCGCGCAGGCTGGCGGCCGAGCCCTTGCCCACGTCGCCATAACCGCAAACCACAGCAACCTTACCGGCCATCATGGTGTCGGTGGCGCGGCGGATACCATCGACCAGCGATTCCTTGCAGCCGTATTTGTTGTCGAATTTCGACTTGGTGACGCTGTCATTCACGTTGATCGCCGGAAACGGCAAGTGGCCGTCTTTCACCAGCTGATACAGACGGTTCACGCCGGTGGTGGTTTCCTCGGACACGCCTTGGATCTGGTCGCGCATCTTGGTGAACCAACCGGGGCTGGCCGCCATACGCTTGGCGATCTGCTTCTTGATCACCTCTTCCTCTTCCGAACCCGGAACAGGGATGATGTCTTCGCCTGCCTCAGCACGCGCGCCCAGCAGGATGTACAGGGTCGCGTCGCCACCATCGTCAAGGATCATGTTCGGACCGTCTTCGAACAGGAAGGATTTATCCAGATAATCCCAATGCTCTTCCAGTGTCTGACCCTTGATGGCGAAGACAGGAATGCCCGCCTCGGCAATCGCGGCGGCGGCATGGTCCTGAGTCGAGAAGATGTTGCACGACGCCCAGCGCACATCCGCACCCAGCGCAACCAGCGTTTCAATCAGAACGCCGGTCTGGATGGTCATGTGCAGCGACCCAACGATACGCGCACCTGTCAGAGGCTTGCTGTCCCCATATTCCGCACGCAGGGACATCAGTCCCGGCATCTCGGTTTCGGCAATATCCAATTCCTTGCGGCCGAACCCGGCCAGCGAAATGTCTTTAACGATATAGTCCACGGCCATCAGGCGCTCCATTTTCGGTAAGTCATAGTCCCGGCTGCCCCTAGCATTCCTTGGGGCAGGTGGCAACTTTGAAGACTGTTACCGGAAGCCTGGTGGCCGCTTTCAGCTTGGCGTGCCTTCGATTTTTATCTTTGGTATCGCTTCAAAAAAATCTGTGCCAACGGCAACAATACAGCTGATTCCGTTCGCATTGGTTACCAAAACGGTATAACTGCCCGTTTCCTTCGAGGCCCAGACCTCCATCACCGACTGTGCGCTGCGTGTCTTTTGCAAACCGCCAAAGGCCAATTCTTCGGCGTAGTTTTCCTGCAATTTGGCGACAATATCGTCGCGTTCTGCACAGCTCCGGGCAAAAGCTGGTGGGGCGGTCGCGGCCATACCAAAGGTCAGGGCAATGGCAAACAAACGCTTGAACATGACATACTCCTATCGTTTCGCGTTTCACGGTCGAGAGGAGCACACCGGGAGAAGCATGTGCCCCCCTCGGTTTTGATGTCGGGATCATGGCGCGCCGTTTCAAAGCACAAATGCTCAAGAAACTGTTGGCAGCAAGTGATCCAGACAGGTACATCATAACACAAAAATATGGCGCAATCGCGTCCGGTCAGGCGAGGCATAGCAAAATGGCAACACAACCCAGAGCATGGCAGCGCATGTTATCGGGGCGTCGGCTGGACCTGCTGGACCCGACCCCGGTGGATATCGAGATAGAAGATATCGCGCACGGGCTTGCTTTTGTGGCACGTTGGAACGGGCAGACACGCGGCGATTTCGCCTATTCCGTGGCCGAGCATTCCCTATTGGTTGAGGAACTCTTCGGAAGAATTGCGCCCAAGACACCCGTCAAATGGCGGCTGGCAGCCCTGTTACATGATGCGCCGGAATACGTGATCGGCGACATGATTTCGCCGGTCAAATCCGCTGTGGGCCCCGGTTACGGCGCCTTGGATGACCGTCTGGCGGCAGCAATTCACATCCGCTTCGGCCTGCCAGCCGCGGTGCCGAAAACGGTGAAGCGGCAGATCAAGAAAGCCGACAAGATCAGCGCCTGGATGGAGGCCACCCAGATCGCGGGCTTTTCCGAGGCTGAGGCGACGAAATTCTTTGGTCGCCCGGATAAAGCGGTGATGGAGGGATTGGAGATTACGTTGAGACCACCGGTCGAAGTAAGGAAAGCCTACACAGATCGGCACACAGTGCTTCTCGCGCTACTTTAGCGACTTGCAACCTGAACAGCTAAAGGAAATGGTGAAATGAGCGCGAAACGGTCGATTGGGAACCGGATCTTGCTTGCAACAAATTTGGTGCTGATCCTGGCGCTAGCAGCCGTGTTGATCAGAACTGGGTATCTGGCGAAGACAGTACGCAAGCTTACCGGAGCGCATACTCCCGTCACAGAAACTAAACACTATCAGACAATGGTGTGGCTGCACAAACGACCGATTTCCCAAGCTCTAGCGTCACCGAATATTCAAATCGCATTTATTGGTGATTCCATCATCGAGGGATGGCTAACCAGCAACATCGTTTCAAACGCATTGAATCTGGGAATCAGTCGGGACACAACCCAAGGCTTAATAGCAAGGGTACACCCGGAGCTCATCACTCATGTTCCGGTCTGGTACTTGGGTGTTGGGGTTAATGACGCCCTGAACGACACACCTCTGGAGGAGGTTCCGAAATATGTTAAGCAGTTAGCGGATGTGTTCACCTCCGTAGACAGATTGATCTGGCGTGCCGTTCTGCCTGTCGCAAGCGAAACTTGGACTATCGAAAACGAAACGTTTCGAACCACCTACAACATTGCAGCACAACAAGCTTGCTTGGAGATGGGAAACTGCACGTTTCTCAACTCCCCTCCCGGGTATAGTGATAACATCGATAAGTGGACATCGGACGGCCTACACCCCAATCCAATCGGTTATCGTCACCTGACACAGCAGCTTTGCGCTGAAATAAAGTGTTCCCTTCAGTGACGCTGAGTGGGGTTTTTTGCGGTGATTAGGTTATAGTCTCAACGCGGGCTGCGTTTCGCTAGTATCCGCTGCAAGGTCCGGCGGTGCATGTTCAGCCGCCGTGCGGTCTCACTGACATTCCGGTCGCACAGCTCATAAACCCGCTGGATGTGCTCCCAACGCACGCGGTCCGCGCTCATCGGGTTTTCCGGCGGCGGGGGCAATTCGTCACCCTTGGCCAGCAGCGCATTGGTGATGTCGGTGGCGTCGGCGGGTTTCGACAGATAATCGGTTGCGCCGATTTTTACGGCAGCAACCGCAGTCGCAATCGCCCCGTACCCGGTCAGAACCACGACCCGGCTGTCAGGGCGCTTTTCGCGCAAAACCTCAACCACATCCAGACCGTTGCCATCCTCCAGTCGCAGGTCAACAACCGCGTAAGCCGGTGGGCGGGCGGTGGAAATTGCGCGGCCTGCGGCGACGGATCCTGCGGTTTCAACCTCGAACCCACGCTTTTCCATGGCCTTGGCCAAACGTCTCAGGAACGGCTCGTCATCATCCACCAAAAGCAAGGATTTGTCAGGGCCGATATCAAGCTGAGAACTGTCTGCCATATGTTAGGTCTTTCCGCTATTTCATGCCTTTGGCTTAAACATGAGTAATAGCAGCGCAGAAACAAAGGTCAAACAACCTTGTTAATGCGCTGCCTGGTCCAGAAAGCACCCGACCCTGTCCGCCATCTGTTCGGCCGTGTCATCGCGCTTGAAGAATTCAAGGAAACCATGTTCGGGCGTCACCAGATATGTGAAGGTGGAATGGTCAACAAGGTAGAATTCGTCGCTTTTATCCTGTGCCTTGTAATAGGTCTTGTAAGCCTTGCTCGCCGCCCTGACCTGTTCGGGTGAACCGGTCAAGGCAATCGTTTTGCCGCCTAAGTTAAAGGCATAATCATCCACAACCTCGGGCGTGTCCCGTTCGGGATCGATCGAGATGAACAGCGCAGTGGCCGAATGTCCGCGCTGGTTCAGGATATCCACGGCCTCAACGTTGCGGGACATGTCAAACGGGCAGACATCGGGGCAGAATGTATAGCCGAAATAGACAAGTGTGGGTTCGGTGATCACGTCCTTGTCGGTCACCGTCTCACCTTTGCCATTCACCAGTTCAAACGGCCCGCCGATAGCAGCGGTCCCCCCGGCGATCTGCCCGGATCGGCACTGTGCAAACTGGTCTCCGGATCCGCCCCCACGCGTCAAAAGCCACATCGCACCTAGGCCAATAGCCAGAACGAGAGTTGCAAGAATTGCGTATAGGCGGGTCATTTCGGTTTTCCGGTCGCAAGGGGTTGTTGATCGTTCCGGCCGGGACACCTATCAAGATGACCAGCCTTTGCAACAGGACATAAGCGACCGATGGCAGATTCCAATCAGACTTTTTGGCGCGGCCAGGAACGCAGCAGCTGGATCCGCCTGCGTACCCTGATCCTGTTGCGATGGGTTGCCATTTTTGGTCAGATCACCGCCATCACCGTGGCCCAGCAATACTATCACGTGCAGCTGGAACTGGGCCTGTGCTATCTGGCCATCGGGATCTCGGTCATGGGTAACCTGACTGCCATTCTGTTGTTTCCACAGAACAAGCGGATGTCCGAGTTCGAAAACTTCCTGATGGTTCTGTTCGATCTGCTGCAACTGTCGATCTTGTTGTATCTGACGGGCGGTCTGAACAACCCCTTTGCCCTTCTGCTTTTGGGGCCGGTCACGATTTCCGCCAATGTCATGAGCACACGGTCGACCTTGATAGTTGGGGCTGTTGCGATTGTTCTGACCACTCTGCTGGCGGAATTCCACCTGCCGCTGCGGACCAACATCGGGGTGGTTTTGGACATTCCGGAAATCCTGCTGTTTGGCAACTGGGCGGCTATCGTTATCGCCATCGTCTTTATCGGTGCCTATTCTCACCGCGTCAGTTCCGAGGTTCAGTCCATGTCCGAAGCGCTGGCTGCCACCCATATGGCACTGGCGCGCGAGCAAAAACTGACCGATCTGGGCGGCGTGGTAGCCGCTGCCGCGCACGAGTTGGGCACCCCCTTGGCCACGATCAAACTGACAAGTGCGGAACTGATCGAAGAGCTGGACGACCGTCCCGACCTCAAGGAAGACGCGGCCTTGATCCGCGAACAGGCCGATCGGTGCCGCGACATTTTGCGCGATATGGGTCGTGCCGGAAAAGATGACCTGCATTTGCGGCAGGCTCCACTTTCAACGGTGGTGAACGAAGCCGCCGAACCGCATGTTGACCGGGGCAAGGTCGTTCATTTTTCGGAAGGCCCGGCGCAGGACGGAGATGTGCTGCAACCCTCGATTCTGCGAAAGCCCGAGATTATTCACGGGCTTCGCAACCTGATCCAGAATGCCGTGGACTTTGCCCGCGCGAATGTCTGGGTCGAAGCCGAATGGACAGACAGCAGGATCACCGTCAGCATCATGGATGACGGGCGCGGCTACCCGTCGCACATGATTGGACGCATCGGTGATCCCTTCATGCGCCGCAGACGGGCCGAAGCCGACTTGCGAACCCGCCCGGAATACGAAGGCATGGGGTTGGGACTGTTCATCGCAAAAACGTTGCTGGAACGCAGCGGGGCCGAACTGAAATTCGCAAATGGCACGGACCCGTATCAGCACCTGACCGATCAAAAAGACAGGACAGGTGCAATCGTCAAGGTCTCGTGGCCGCGCAACCTGATTGACGCGCAAAAGGGTGACACTCCGGTTCCATCCGGTTCCAACAAACGCATTCAAGTATGAGTTAAGGAGCCGTTAACCTATCCTGCCCATAGTCAGCCGGGGTTTGGTTCTACCTTGGGGAAATTAATGGCCGACTGGATCATTCTGGCCGCGATCAGCCTGGTATCGGGATGCTTTGCCGTACAGTGGTTATTGCCACGCCAGACGCGACGCGACGATGTCTTTGGCTTGTTTTCAACAACATCCCTGTTTGATGCGGTATTCCTGTTTGATGGTGATCACCTGATCAGTCACTCCGATATCGCGCTTGCCGGGTTCGAACATGTTGGAAGCTGGCAAGATTTGCGCCGCCTGCTGCAAAGGGATTTCCCCACCTTCCCCGAAACACCCGAAAAAGTTCGCGACCAAAACGTACTGGTAATCTCGGCCATTGATTGCACAGTCGAACGCGAAGTGGTGTGTGAATGGATCGACGGGATTGTCCGCGTGCGTCTGCACGAACCGGCCAGAATATCTCCGACTGGGTCAAGCACGCTGAGTGAACCGAGCCGTCTGGCCATGGAACAGGCCCCCTATCCGGTATGGTTGCTGGATCACAACGGCCAGGTGCAGTGGTGCAATGCGGCTTATGTCACGCTTGTTCGCCGGGCGCGTGGTCAGGATGCCGATCTGACTGCCCCGCTGTTTCCGGGCACCTCTGATGCGCCGTCGCTTGGAAAATCAAGGGTTTCGGTAGATGTGACTGGGACCAACAGCAAGTTGTGGTTCGACCTGACGCAGATCGAACAGGAAAACGGGCGGTTATGTTACGCCACAGACATCAACGCCATTGTCGAAGCGGAAACCGCGCAACGCAAGTTCGTGCAGACCATGACCAAGACGTTTGCTCAACTTTCGATCGGCCTGGCCATTTTCGATCGCAACCGGCAACTGGCGCTGTTCAACCCGGCCCTGATCGATCTGACCACGTTGCCGCCGGATTTCCTCAGCTGCCGCCCGAATATCAGCAGTTTCTTCGACCGGCTAAGGGATCAGCACATGATGCCAGAGCCCAAGAACTACCGTACATGGCGGCGTCAGATGAACGACCTGCTCGAAGCGGCCGAGGGCGGCAATTACCACGAAACATGGTCGCTTCCCTCTGGCTCGGTTTATTCTGTAAGCGGCAGGCCGCACCCCGACGGGGCTGTTGCGTTTCTGTTCGAAGATATTACGGCCGAAATCACGTTGACGCGCCGCTTCCGGTCCGAGATGGATCTGATGCAATCCATATTGGACAAGCTGGCCGATGCAATAGCTGTATTTGCCGATGATGGCACCCTGGCCCTTACCAACTACGCCTACGAAAAGCTTTGGGGCGACGCACAGGAAATCGGCTTTCAGACCGACACGGTCACCGATGTCACGCGGCGGTGGCAGGACCATTGTGTTGCTACGCCGATTCTGGGAGAGATCCGGGATTTCGTCGAAATGCGGGATAACCGGGCGGAATGGACGGCTGAAATCCGGATGCGGTCGGGCATTACTTTGGACTGCACGGTTTCACCGGTTCATAACGGTGCGACGATCGTGCGGTTTGCACCCGTGGATCTTCTGACAAAAACCGCCCCGTTGGAACAGATCAGCGCCTGAACCGGGGTTGCAGCCGATTGGGCAGAACGTCATTGTGGCGCCATGACGACGCCCCCCCAAACTCTGACCTTCAGATCGCCCGATGAAACCGCAGATTTTGCGACCCGTGTCGGGTCTTCGCTTGATGCCGGGGATGTCCTGTTGCTTAGTGGTGCAATCGGCTGCGGCAAGACGCATTTCGCACGCAGCCTCATTCAATCACTTATGCCTGAACCGGAAGATGTGCCGTCACCCACATTCACTTTGGTTCAGACCTATGACACCCCTGCCGGTGAGATCTGGCACTGCGATCTTTATCGGCTGAACGCGTTAGAGGAAGTGGATGAACTGGGTTTGGTCGACGCCTTTGACACAGCAATCTGCCTTGTGGAATGGCCGGAAAAGCTGGGCGCACTAGCCCCTGCCGCTTCGTTAAAGCTGGCCTTCGAAACAGACCCTGACACAGAAGATACCCGCCACGTGTCCTTGTCATGGACCGATCCGAAATGGGTAAAAAAGCTGGAGAGTGCAGGATGACAAACAGGACAGTCCTGGCAGAGGCCCTTATTGCACAAACTCCTTGGGCCGGGGCAACGCGTGCACCACTGGCCGGCGACGCATCGAACCGCCGTTACGAACGCGTGACCGATCCGGTCAGTAGGCGAACGGCTGTCCTGATGGATGCGCCACCAGACAAGGGCGAAAGCGTCGAATCGTTTGTGCGTGTTGCTGAGTATCTGCGTTCGATTGGCCTGAGTGCGCCCGAGATCTACGCAGAAGACGCTGAATATGGATTTCTGCTGCTGGAAGATCTGGGTGATGATCTATTTGCACGTGTTCTGAAAAAAGACCCGTCCAAAGAACGCCTTTTGTACGAGGCCGCAACAGACGTGTTGCTTCACCTGCATCAGGCCCCATTATTGTCGCTACCGTCCTACGACCCGGCCCTGATGACGGATCTGGCGGCGCTGGCGCTTACGAAATATGCCGCTGGAATTCAGGGCAATGTTGATCAGGACGTTCTGGACCGGTTCGAACTTCGGTTTGCCGATATTCTGCACCGAGAAACCTCTGGGGACAAAGTTGTTATTCAAAGGGACTATCACGCGGAAAACCTTCTTTGGCTGCCCGAGCGCGACGGCTTAAGGCGCGTCGGATTGCTGGATTTCCAATTGGCCATGCTGGGGCACCCCGCCTATGATCTGGTGTCCTTGCTTCAGGACATTCGCCGCGATGTTTCGGTCGGAACAGAAATGCAGATGATCAACCGCTATATTGCAGGGTCAGGTATGGATGATCACGAGTTTCGGACCGCGTACAGCGTATTGGGCGCGCAGCGAAATCTTCGCATTCTTGGCGGTTTTTCGCGGCTGGCAACCGATTACGGCAAGCCGCAATATCTGGACATGATCCCGGCGGTCTGGTCGCACCTCATGCGGGATCTGGAACACCCTGCCCTTGTTTCCGTGGCCTCGCTACTGCACGACGCTCTGCCCCGACCAACACCTCAGAATTTGGCCAGGCTGAGGCCGCAATGACCGGATCACCCTTTGCCGTAATGTTGTTTGCCGCCGGATTTGGCACCCGTATGGGCGCGTTGACCAAGGACCGACCCAAACCGCTGATCGAAGTGTCCGGGCGCCCCCTGATCGACCATGCGCTGGATCTTGTCGACAACCTTGGCCCTGTTCGCACAGTTGCAAACGTGCATTACCACGCCGATCAGCTCGACGCGCATCTCGGGCCCAAAGGCATTCTGATATCGCGGGAGGAGCCGGAGATCCTGGAAACTGGTGGAGGGTTGCGCGCAGCCCTGCCATTGCTGGGAACCGACCCAGTGTTCACCCTGAATACTGACGCAATCTGGTCCGGCCCAAATCCATTGAAACTGCTGCAAAACGCATGGGATCCGGCCCGCATGGATGCGCTTTTGATGTGTGTTCCAACTGCGCAGGCCATAGGTCACGACGGGCCCGGTGATTTTACCGCTGATCGGGCGGGGCGGATCACGCGTGGGCCCGGCTTGGTTTACGGGGGCGCGCAGATCCTCAAGACACAAGGATTGCACGCCATCTCGCAGCCGGCGTTTTCGTTGAACCTGCTTTGGAACCAGATGCACGACCAGAGGCGTTTGTTCGGTATCGAGTATCCCGGGCGCTGGTGTGATGTGGGTCGCCCCGATGGGATCGCTCTGGCCGAGGATTTGCTTGCCGATGTTTGACCCCGAACCCCTTCCCCGCGTCTTCGCTGTTCCGCCCGGTACGGATTTCCCCAAGGCGTTGGTCGACGGCCTGAGGCGGCGTTGTTCAGGCCCGCCCGAAGCTATGGCGCGGGTGGAACTGGTGTTGAACACGCGGCGTATGGAACGGCGCGTACGTGACCTGTTCAATCAGGGGCCGCCTTGCCTGCTGCCCCGCATCTCTCTGGTTACCGATCTGGGGGACAGTGCTGGTCTGGCGCATATTCCACCTGCCATTCCGCCCCTTCGGCGGCGTCTGGAGTTGACACAGCTGGTCGCCAAATTGTTGGAACAACAACCGGATCTGGCCGCGCGGTCGTCGGTTTTTGACCTGTCCGACAGTCTGGCGGCGCTGATTGACGAAATGCAGGGTGAAGGTGTGTCGCCGGACACAATCCGGGGGCTGGATGTCAGCGACATGTCCGGCCATTGGGCGCGGGCTCAGACCTTTATTGGTATCGCAGATCATTTCATTGACACGGGCTCGCAGGTGATGGACGCGCAGGCCCGCCAACGCCGCGTGGTCGAAAACCTGATCGCCCGCTGGCAAACCGATCCCCCCCTGCATCCGGTTATACTGGCCGGGTCGACCGGTTCGCGCGGCACCACGCTGATGCTGATGGACGCCGTCGCGCGCTTGCCGCAAGGGGCGCTGGTACTGCCCGGATACGATTTCGACCAGCCGGATCACGTTTGGGAAGGGTTGGATGATGCGTTGACTTCGGAAGATCACCCGCAATACCGGTTT
This sequence comes from Ruegeria sp. N7, assembly GCF_056531345.1. Lineage (NCBI taxonomy): Bacteria > Pseudomonadati > Pseudomonadota > Alphaproteobacteria > Rhodobacterales > Roseobacteraceae > Ruegeria > Ruegeria sp. N7. The sequence goes on from NZ_JBQFLR010000016.1 coordinate 17,432, forward strand.
CGCAAGCTGATGCACGGGCTGGGCCTGTCACCCGGTCAGATCACCCCCTGGACAGACCTGAACGCCCCCTCGCCTGCCCGTAACCGTCTGGTTTCCCTGGCTTTGCGCCCGGCCCCGATCACCAATGCCTGGATGAGCGAAGGCCCGAAACTGGCTGATCTACTCGGCGCAACCAAAGACCTGACACTGGTCGAGGCGCAATCACCGCGGGACGAGGCTTTGGCCATTGCCCTGCGCCTGCGAAAGGCTGCTGAAACCGGTCAGACCGCCGCCCTGATCACGCCCGATCGCATGTTGACCCGTCAGGTCAGCGCCGCGCTGGATCGGTGGAACATTCTGGCGGATGACAGCGCCGGTTTGCCGCTGCAACTCTCTCCTCCGGGCCGGTTTCTGCGACATGTGGCTGGTCTGTTCACGCGCCGTCTGGAGGGCGAGGCGCTGCTTACCTTGCTAAAACACCCTTTGTGCCATGACGGCAGTGAACGCGGTAACCATTTGCTGCACACGCGTGATCTGGAACTGGACCTGCGCCGCAATGGCCCGCCATTTCCGGATGGCACCAGCCTCACCGCATTTGCAGTACGCAAAGAAGCCCCCGAGGCCTGGGTTCAATGGGTTGTTCACCACTTCTGCGATCAACAGATCGGTGGCGAGTTGGCGCTTTCCGACTGGGTAGATCGGGTCACAACACTGGCCGAGGCGATCTCGGCTGGCAGTGCAGGTGAAACCGGCACGTTGTGGGACAAGAACGCGGGTCAAAAGGCACTGGCAGTGCTGAATTCCCTCAGGGAAGAGGCGCAACATGGCGGGCCTATGATGGCCCATGATTTTGCCGATCTTCTGGGCGCATTGCTAGTAGGGGAAGAGGTCCGCGACCGCGACGCGCCACATCCGCATATTATGATCTGGGGCACACTCGAAGCGCGGGTACAGGGTGCAGACCTGTTGATCCTTGGCGGATTGAACGAAGGCAGTTGGCCAGAAGCCCCGGCTCCTGACCCCTGGCTGAACCGGCAGATGCGTGACAAAGCGGGGTTGTTGCTGCCCGAACGGCGGATTGGCCTGTCGGCGCATGATTTTCAACAGGCCATCGGCGCGCCCGAGGTCTGGCTAACCCGCGCAACCCGCTCGGACGATGCGGAAACGGTGCCGTCCCGTTGGGTGAACCGGCTGACAAACCTGTTGCAAGGCCTGCCTGAGCAGGGTGGCCCCCAAGCGCTGGCCGAAATGCGCGCCCGTGGCCAAAACTGGCTGAATTGGTCCGACGCTCTGGAAGACGCGCCGCGCATTGACCCCGCGCAACGCCCATCCCCGCGCCCGCCAGTTGCCGCGCGTCCACGTCACCTGTCAGTAACGGAAATCAAGCGGCTAATTCGCGATCCTTATGCCATCTATGCCAAGCATGTGCTGCGTTTGAAACCTCTCGACCCGCTTGTCCAGGCACCCGACGCGTTGCTGCGGGGGATCGTAATCCACGAAATCCTCGAACATTTCGTCAAGGATAGCGTGCTCGACAACGCCTTGCTGACGCGTGAGAATTTCCTGAAGCGCGCGCACGCATTGCTGGAGCAGCATGTCGCCTGGCCCACGGCGCGGCACCTGTGGCTTGCGCGACTGGAACGGAACGCAGACGACTTTATCAGCGCCGAACTTTCGCGCCGGGGTGATGGCGGGCCAGTGGCCTTTGAAGCGGCGATGAAGCTGGTGCTGAACCCGCTGGATTTCACCATAACAGGGCGCGCCGACCGGATCGATCACAACAGCCGGGGGGCCTTGCGGATCATCGACTATAAAACCGGCGCGCCTCCGACAGAAAGCCAGCAGTCCAAATTCGACAAGCAATTGCTGATCGAGGCCGCAATGGCCGAGCAGGGCGGTATCGAAGGGCTTGACCCGATGGCGGTGGCAGAGGCGATCTTCATCGGGATGGGTGGTGCCTATAAAGAGGTGCCCGCGCCGCTGCTGAAAGAACCCGCCGACAAGGTTCTAGCCGAGCTGAAAGAGCTGATTTCGGCTTATTTAGAATCTGATCAGGGGTATTCGTCCCGCCGAATGCTACACAAGGATACGGATATCGGTGACTATGATCATCTGGCCAGGTTCGGCGAGTGGGACCGGACAGCCGAAACGCGCCCCGAGGATTTGACATGAGCGCGCGCAACGAAGCAACCGAACGGCAGGTGCAGGCCGCGCGACCAGATGCCTCGACCTGGCTGGCCGCCAATGCGGGGTCTGGAAAGACACGGGTTCTGACCGATCGGGTGGCGCGCCTGCTGCTGGGTGGCGTCCAACCGCAGCACATTCTTTGCCTGACCTATACCAAAGCCGCTGCCAGCGAGATGCAGAACCGGTTGTTTGACCGTCTTGGCAAATGGGCCATGCTGGAAGATGCCAGGCTGCAAAAGGACCTGGCCGAATTGGGCGTGACTGGCACCATCGATTCAGATCGATTGGCCCAAGCGCGCACCCTGTTTGCCCGCGCCATTGAGACGCCGGGTGGCTTGAAGATTCAGACAATTCACTCTTTCTGCGCCTCGTTGCTGCGTCGTTTCCCGCTCGAGGCCGGGGTCAGCCCGCAGTTTTCGGAAATGGAAGACCGTGCGGCAGCTTTGCTAAGGGAAGAAATTGTTGAAGATTTTGCAGAAGGCCCGCAGGCCGGGCTGATCGAAGACGTGGCCCGGTTTGTCACCGATACAGGCTTTGACAAGCTGACTGCGGCGATCACCCAGAAACGCAACCTGTTCGCGCGGCAACTGGATTGGTCTGATCTTCTGCAACGCTTCGAACTGCCCTCGCATTTCGACGATAATGCGTTGTTCCAAAGCGTTTTTCAGGGTGGTGAGGTCCAGCTGATCCAATCAATGCTGCCCGTATTGCTCGAAAGTGGAGGCAATAATGCCAAGGCTGCGGCAAGGCTGGCAGGGTTCACCGACGCACGATTGGCTCACTTGCCCATGCTGGAAGACGTGCTGCTGACCGGAAAAGGCGCAAAAGAACCGTTTACCGCCAAGATCAACGGCTTTCCCACCAAACCCCTTCGCGAAGGTGCGCTGGCGGACCGGATGCCTCAACTCGAAGCTCTCATGCTGCGGGTCGAGGCCGCGCGTGAACGCCGACTGGCGCTGGTTGCCGCCCAGAAAACCGCCGTTTTGCACCGCTTTGCCGCTGCATTTCTACCGGAATATGAACGCCGCATGCAGTTGCGGGGGTGGCTGGATTTCGACGACCTGATCCTGCGCGCACGTCAGGTTCTGAATGACCCGGCGGTGGCCGAATGGGTGCTGTACCGTCTAGACGGGGGTATCGACCACATTCTTGTCGACGAAGCGCAAGACACCAGCCCCGATCAATGGGATGTGGTCGAAAAACTGGCTCAGGAATTCACCAGTGGGGAAGGGGCCCGATCAGGGGTCGAGCGCACGATTTTCGTGGTCGGCGATAAAAAGCAATCGATCTATTCCTTTCAGGGCGCCGACCCGCAAGCTTTTGACCGGATGCAGGAAGAGTTTGACCGAAAACTCGCTGAATCAGGCTCTAAACTGTGGGATTCGACGCTGGAATATTCATTCCGATCCTCCAGCGCGATCTTGTCTCTGGTCGACACGCTTTTTGAGAACCGCGCCGATGCGGGATTTCAGAAGGAAAGCCAGCACCGCGCCTTCAAATCCGATTTGCCCGGTCGGGTTGATCTTTGGCCCGTCGTCGAGAAAGTCGAAGACGCGGAAGAGGGGGATTGGACCGATCCGGTGGACCGGCCCGGATCGCGGCATCATACCGTTATTCTGGCCAAACGGGTGGCTGAGACGATCAAAGAAATGATCGATGGCGGCGAAACGATCCCTGAAGACGGGGACACGCAGGGCCAGTTTGTTCGACGCAAAGTGCAACCGGGTGATTTTCTGATCCTTGTGCAACGCCGGTCCGACTTGTTTGCCGAAATCATTCGCGCCTGCAAGGTTGCCGGGCTTCCCATCGCCGGGGCGGACCGGCTGAAAGTGGGTGCCGAACTTGCGGTCAAGGATCTGGCTGCGCTGCTTAGCTTTCTGGCCACGCCCGAAGACAGCCTGTCTCTGGCAACGGTTCTGAAATCCCCACTGTTCGGATGGTCCGAGCAGCAGCTTTTCGATCTGGCCCATCGGCGGGAGGAGCAATTCCTGTGGGCTGCTTTGCGCAGACGTGCCGACGATTTCCCCAAAACCCTGGCCGTGCTGAACGATCTGCGCAGTCAGATCGACTTTCTGCGCCCCTATGACCTGATCGAACGCATTCTGACCCGACATGACGGGCGGCGAAACCTGTTGGGCCGACTGGGACCCGAGGCAGAAGACGGTATCAATGCCCTGCTGTCGCAGGCGTTGGCCTACGAGCGGACGGATATCCCCAGCCTGACGGGATTTCTGGTCTGGATGCAGACCGACGATCTGGAAATCAAACGACAGATGAGCGGGGTCGGCAATATGATCCGGGTGATGACGGTGCACGGCTCGAAAGGTCTGGAGGCTCCGATCGTCATTCTGCCGGATACCGGCAAACGTCAGCCGCCACGCGACGCCGAAATCATGGTGGCAGACGGGACACCGCTGTGGAAGGTTTCGGCAGACCAATCGCCAAACCTGATCACTCACGCCCGGTCAGAGGCGCGCACCCGCGAGGAAAACGAACGGCTTCGCCTGCTATATGTGGCTCTAACACGGGCCGAAAAGTGGCTGATCGTGGCGGCGGCGGGTGATTTGGGTAAAGATGGCAACAGCTGGTACCAGATGGTAGAAGCGGCGATGGAAAAGGCCGGGGCAACGCAACTGCCTGGTTCAGATAAACGTCGGCTGTCCCATGGCGACTGGGATGGGTTGCCATTGGTCGAGCAGTCAGTTGCATTGGCCAAACATGCAGAACTGCCCGACATGTTCCTGCACCCCGCACCAGAACCAGTTGTACCGGCGGCCTCTATCAGCCCTTCGGATATGGGTGGTGCCAAGGCGTTGCCGGGTGACGCTGGTCTGGATGAAGACGCCGCCAAACTGCGCGGAACCCGCGTGCACCTGCTGCTTGAGCATCTGCCCAAAGTCACGCAGAACCACTGGCCAGAGCTTTGTGCCCGCCTGCTGCCCGAGATGAGGCAAGAGGATCAGGGCGCATTGCTGACCGAAGTCACAGGCGTGCTGACATCCGAAAGCCTGCGACACATTTTCACGCCGGACACATTGGCCGAAATACCTGTTACTGCCGACCTGAACGGGCAGCGAATGTATGGGATTGTCGACCGCCTGATCGTGACAGACACCGAAGTCCATGTGATTGATTTCAAATCAAATGCCACCGTTCCGAACCGGGTCAAAGATTGCCCCGAAGGGTTGCTTCGCCAAATGGGCGCGTATGCGCAGGCCCTGTCGCAGATCTATCCAAACCATAAGATACGCACCGCAATCCTCTGGACAAGAACGGCAAATCTTATGTGGCTGCCACACGATCTTGTGACGGATGCCGTGGCCTGCACCCAGATATCTTGACCTTGCCTACTGCCGCCCCTACCTTCACAGCCCAAGCGCATTTCATTCAGGAGACATAATATGTCGACCGTAGCCGTCACCGACGAAACCTTTGACGCCGAAGTCAAGAACTCGGACGTTCCAGTTGTAGTGGATTTCTGGGCCGAATGGTGCGGACCCTGTAAGCAGATCGGTCCGGCACTGGAAGAGCTGGCCGCCGAATATGGCGGCAAGGTCAAGATCGCCAAGGTGGACGTGGACAACAACCCGAACTCTGCCGCCGCCATGGGCGTGCGCGGCATCCCGGCGCTGTTCATCTTCAAGGACGGTCAAGTTGTATCGAATCGCGCAGGCGCTGCCCCCAAAGCCGCGCTGCAAAGCTGGATCGACGAATCCATCTGATCTGGCGATAACGGATTGTTCGAAAGGCGTCTCAGATCGGGGCGCCTTTTTTGTTGAATCGGCGGGGAAGCCAATGGCGAAAACGCGCGTTCTTGTAGAATTCGGGATGGGCACATCCCTGCGCCGGATGGACTATACCGAAGCATCTCTGCGGGCGATCAGAGACGCGCTGTGGCACAACTCGGTCAATATGGCCGAACTGTTTGGTTTCCCGAAAGAGGCGATGATCATCGATGCCGAAATCGGCGTGCAGCAGCCGGATCAAGTGGATACCGACGCCCTCAAAGCCGTTTTCCCTTATGGCCAGCCCAACATTACCGTCACGAAGGGTGGGCTGGACATCGAAAAACCGCATGGCGACGGCCACACGGTCATCGCCAATGCTGCACTGATCGTTTCTTTCGACATGGAACCGACGCAATGAGTGAAAAGCGGATCATCCTGGAAATGGGCACTGGCAATGACCTTTATGGTCAGGATTATACCAAAGCAGCCCGCCGCGCGGTTCAGGACGCGCTGCATCATTCATCCATCACGCTGTTTTCAAAACTGGGGATCGATCACAACGAAATGCGCGTGCGCGTGACAATCGGCGTTCAGAATCCGGAACAGGTGAATTGCGAGTTGGTTGCTGTCGACTTGCCACGGGGCCGGGCCGAGGTTCGCGCGGTTAAAGGTGGTATGGATATCGCCGATGAAGAAGCTGGCACTCTGCACGTCATTGCAACTGCCGCGGTCGAGGCCTTTTTACCCGATCTTGCCGGGAAATACGCCCAGGGCTGAGCAACGAAAAAGCCGCTCGGAAATCCGGGCGGCTGGTTCGGTTTGACGATCTGTCGGTTGGATCAGATTTTAGCGATATCCGCGCGGCTCAGACCGATATCGTCCAGCTGCGTGTCGCTGAGTTCCGACAGAAGGTTCCGTGTTTTACGGGCTTCATTCCATGCGACAACATTGTCGAATGCATTGATGAAAACGTCCGCCACGTGCAGGATGGTAGCTGCTCCGAGCGGCGCATGAATATTAGCTGTAGTTGCCATGTGCGCAGTCCTTATTGAAGAAACAGCCGACCCGTCGTCGGTTGTGAGCCTCATCTAGTACCGCTTGGCCGGACTCACAATTGCTGGTCCGGTAACCCCGAATTGCATTTTTTGCATATCTTTTGGGCAGTTTGGCAATGGGTTGCGCCAACAACCGGTCCGGCCCATATATACCGCCAGCAAAAGCGGAGACGATCATGGCAGATAACGACTTTCCCGGTTGGCACGGCACAACGATCATTGGCGTCAAGAAGGACGGTCATGTCGTCATTGCCGGCGACGGTCAGGTGAGTCTGGGTCAAACCGTGATCAAGGGCACTGCGCGCAAGGTGCGCCGCCTGTCTCCCGGAGGGTTCGAGGTCGTGGCAGGTTTTGCCGGATCGACAGCGGATGCCTTCACATTGCTGGAACGGCTCGAAGCCAAGCTTGAGGCTACGCCCGGTCAACTGGCCCGCGCCTCGGTTGAACTCGCCAAGGACTGGCGCACCGACAAGTATCTGCAAAAGCTTGAGGCGATGCTGATCGTGACAGACGGCAGAGATCTTCTTGTCATCACCGGGGCAGGGGACGTTCTGGAACCCGAACACAATGTGGCTGCCATCGGGTCGGGAGGCAATTTCGCTCTGGCCGCCGCGCGTGCCATGATGGACAGCGACAAATCCGCAGAAGACATCGCCCGGCAATCCATGGCCATCGCAGCAGATATCTGCGTCTACACCAATGGCAACCTGACGGTTGAGACGATCTCAGGCTAAAAGCGCCTTGATCTCTTTGCCTTTCCATCGACGGTGCATGCCGACCAGCCCCAGGACCGCCGCTACGATCACGATGTAATAGGGCACGCGGATATCGATGCTCATCAACCCGCCACCGATCAATGACATGATCCCCCCCGCAAGACAGAACACGGCGGTGGCCACGCCCATGGCCCAGCCCTGATCCGCCTCGCTCACGCTTGAGGAGAACAGGCCCAACAGCGTTGGATAGGCGATGCCGAACAGGAAATAGAAGAAAAACACGGGGACATAGCTGAATACACCGCTTGGGCTGAAGGCAAAGGCAAACCCGCAAATGACCATCACCACAAGCGACGTGTAAATGATCGCGTGTTTGCTGAACCTTTCCTGGGCAGGCTTCACCAGGAACGTACTGGAAAAGGCCAACGCCACACCGATGACAACCATCGCCACGCTGCCCCCGATGACCCCATACCCGAATGCGCTGGTCAGGAAATTGTCGACAAACACGTAGAATGTGACATTGGCGATCATGAAAAACGAATAGACCGGCAAGATTTTCAGAACCAAAGGGTGTTCGCCAACTGCGATCAGACTGTCGGTAATATCGCGGGGACGAAACACAAAGGGCTCGCGCCTGGTTCGGGTGTCCTTGAAAAACAGAAGCACCAGAAGAATCGCGATCAACACCAACACGAACGCGCCATAGAACGGGGTTTTCAGCGTGGCAAAGCCGCCAAACAGCGCCGAATCCGACAAAACCGCGCCGATGATCGGCCCGCCGACAAGGCCAAAGCTGACACCTGTCACGATGTACCCCATGTTTCGGTCCCGGTCAGACGCGTCAGTGCTGCCATCGATCATCGCTGCCTGCGCGATGGGCTGATTGCCCGCAGTGAACCCGGTAATCGAACGGCCGACGATCAGCAGAAGCAGGTTATTGAGATAAAGCGCCACAATGGTCAGCGCATATCCGGCCAACGCCCCCCCAAGGCAGACCAGCAGCGCATTCTTTCGCCCGATCGAGTCAGACACTTTCGAGACATAAACAACACCCAGAAACCACGACAGGAAAAAGCATCCGATCACCAGACCATAGTAAAAATGCCTACGGCCCACTGGCGTGCTTTCCGGCAGGAAACCTGAGCTCGTTTCCATGATCAGCGAATTGATGATGGGAAAGACCAGACCTTGCCCAATCAGATCCACAAACACCACAAACAACAGGGTAATCTTGGCAATCTTCGTCATTCTGTATGCTCCTGACGCTCGTAACCCTGACGCAACCGTAACAGAGGGTTCGTGTTTTCCCCAAGCAAAGGATTTGCAAACCGCATGAGGCATTGTTAACCAACGCGGCCAAGACCCGCGGTTTGCTTGTTTTCGTCAAAGCCATGATTACCTAGACCGCATCACGCAAATACGACCGAGAGGATTGCCCTTTGACCGACCTGACCCCGCGCGAGATTGTCTCGGAACTGGATCGATTCATTATCGGGCAAAAGGATGCCAAGCGCGCTGTGGCCGTTGCCCTGCGCAACCGCTGGCGCCGCAAGCAGTTGCCGGACGATATTCGCGAAGAGGTGTATCCAAAGAATATCCTGATGATCGGCCCCACCGGTGTCGGCAAGACCGAGATCAGCCGCCGTCTGGCCAAGCTGGCGCGCGCACCCTTTATCAAGGTCGAAGCCACGAAGTTCACCGAGGTAGGCTATGTCGGTCGCGACGTGGAACAAATCATCCGCGATCTGGCCGATGCCGCCATTCTGCAAACACGGGAATTCATGCGCGAAGACGTCAAGGCCAAAGCCTATCAGGCCGCCGAAGACCGCGTGATTGACGCCATCACTGGTACGGATGCCCGTGAAGGCACACGAGAGATGTTCCGCAAAAAGCTCAAGGCGGGTGAACTGGATGAAACGGTCATCGAACTGGACGTCGCGGACAGTTCAAACCCAATGCCGATGTTCGATATCCCAGGACAACCTGGCAGTCAGATGGGGATGATGAATCTGGGCGATATCTTTGGCAAGGCGTTTGCCGGGCGCACTGTAAGGAAACGTCTGACTGTCGCCGAAAGCTATGACGTGCTGATCGGAGAAGAGGCAGACAAGCTGCTGGACGATGAGACGGTCACCCGCACCGCATTGGAATCGGTGGAACAGAATGGCATCGTTTTTCTGGACGAGATTGATAAGGTCTGTGCCCGCACAGAAGCGCGTGGCGGTGATGTAAGTCGCGAAGGGGTGCAGCGCGACCTGCTGCCCCTGATCGAAGGTACAACCGTCTCGACAAAACACGGTCCGGTGAAAACCGACCACATCCTGTTCATCGCATCCGGCGCGTTCCATATCGCCAAACCGTCAGACCTTTTGCCCGAGCTGCAAGGCCGTCTGCCCATTCGGGTAGAGCTGCGCGCGCTGACCGAGGAAGACTTCGTGCGCATCCTGACTGAAACAGACAACGCACTGACCCGGCAGTATACAGCCCTCATGGCCACCGAAGAGGTCACGGTTGGGTTTACCGAGGATGGTATTGCTGCCTTGGCGCGGATCGCAGCCGATGTGAACCAGAGCATTGAAAACATTGGTGCGCGGCGACTTTACACAGTCATGGAACGGGTCTTTGAAGAGCTGTCATTCACCGCACCAGACCGGGCCGGAACAGAAATAACGGTCGATGCAGAATTCGTGAACGACAATCTGGGTGAATTGACCAAGTCGGCGGATTTGAGCCGCTACGTTTTGTAGCAGCTCGGATCCGATACTGCCGCTTTTCCCTTTTGCCAACTGGAAGCGTGGCGGTTTGTCTGAGGCATGCCACGTTGGAGGAACGTGGCGATCGAACCTCAACTGGGAAATTGAGGCCGAAATGCCTGGACAATGCGGTCTCAGGAGGCAGGTGTTTAGCGTTTTTTCGCCAAAACGTACCCAGTGGTAGTGGAACAACCTTGAAATTGCGCCCTTAAGTTGACACTAGGCACTTGCATTTATTGGCAAAGGTTATCTGATCGTGTCCATCACTCCTGTTCTTCTTTGCGGTGGTTCTGGCACCCGTCTTTGGCCGCTGTCCCGGAAATCCTATCCCAAGCAGTTTACAGCGATCACCGGGGACGAGACCCTGTTTCAATCCTCGGCCCGGCGCGTGTCAGGGTCGGACTATGATGCACCAGTAGTGGTGACCGGATCTGATTTCCGGTTTATCGTGACTGAACAATTGCAGGCGGCTGGCATTGATCCAGGCACGATTCTGATTGAACCTGAGGGGCGCAACACCGCGCCGGCGGTTCTGGCGGCAGCCCTCCATGTGGCAAAGTCCGACCCCGAAGCCCTATTGCTGGTTCAGCCCTCCGACCATGTTGTACCTGATGCTGACGCCTTTCGTGCAGCCGTGGCTGCAGGTGTGCCAGCAGCCCAAGCCGGGCAGTTGGTAACCTTTGGGATAACACCGGATCGGCCCGAGACCGGCTATGGCTATCTTAAACTGGCTGGAGCACCGGAGGGCACCGCTCCTGTCAAACTCGACAGCTTTGTCGAGAAACCAGATGTTGAAACCGCCTCTGCGATGCTGGCCGACGGCAAGCATCTGTGGAATGGTGGCATTTTCCTTTTCAGGGCCTGTGACGTCATCGCCGCTTTTGAAACCCACGCCCCGACACTGATGGCTCCGGTCCGGGCCGCTTGCGAAGCTGCCAAAACGGATTTGGGTTTTCTACGGCTGGACCCAGAGGCCTGGAAGCAGGCCGAAGATATCTCGATCGACTATGCGGTGATGGAAAAGGCCGACAACCTGAGCGTTGTTCCATTTTCTGCTGGCTGGTCTGACCTGGGTGACTGGGGTTCGGTTTGGCGTGAGGCGGGACCGGATGACAACGGAGTTGTGGCCACAGGTAATGCGACCTCAATAGACTGTAATGACACGCTTTTGCGTTCTGAGGCGGGTAATTTGGAAGTGGTCGGCATCGGCCTGAAGGACATAATCGCTGTGGCTACATCCGACGCGGTTTTGGTGGCGGACAAATCCCGTGCGCAAGACGTGAAGAAGGCTGTCGAGGCGCTCAAAGTAAAAGGCGCAAGCCAGGCCACCATTTTTCCCAAGGATTTCCGCCCGTGGGGTTGGTTTGAAAGCCTGGTGGTTGGCGGACGTTTTCAGGTCAAGCGTATTCATGTACACCCCGGCGCAGCACTATCGCTACAAAGCCATCACCACCGGTCCGAACACTGGATTGTTGTTGAGGGAACCGCGAAGGTGACCGTCGATGACGACGTCAAGCTGGTCACTGAAAACCAGTCCGTATACATTCCGCTTGGCGCTGTGCATCGCATGGAAAACCCAGGCAAGGTTCCAATGGTGCTGATCGAAGTGCAGACCGGAAGCTATCTGGGCGAAGATGACATCATCCGCTATGAGGACGTCTATTCCAGGGTCTAGGACACGGTTGGATAACCGCTTTAGACTGACCGGGTGGCCGAAGGAAAACGGAAATGGAAAACGATCTCAATGCAGCCAAGAAGCGGCAGGTTGTCTATGACCTGACCGAGGTGCTTTTAGCCTCGACCGGTAAGCTGCGTTATTACGGGATCGCCAGGGTCGTTGCCGAGATTGGCGCTGAGCTCAGAAAACAGGACGCGTCCGTCAGATTCGCCGTTTTCTCGCAGGGTCATAATGAACTTCTAGAAGTATTCCCAACCATACGAGCAGATGGTGGCGTTGACCTGAACGTTCCAATCGGTATCCGGCAAATGCGCGTGCGCAGTCACCACTACACCAAGTCAATTATGAGGGATCTGGTGCTGGCGGCCGTCAGACCGCTGGTCGGGCGCAGAAACCGCAAAGCCTGGGAGGCGATAGCCCCAGACATGACGCCCATCGACATGTCTGGAAAGACGTTGGTGAGTTGTGGGCGGCCCAAGTTGATCGTTGAAATCCTGTGCACTCTGGATCGTAAAGGGGTGTCTTGCGATATCATTCCATTGCTGCATGACATGATCCCCATGCACGATTTTGAACACCAGCTGGCAAGTTTCCCGCGCAACTTCATAGGGGATAACCAACTGCTGGTTTCCCGCGCCAAGGCGCTGTTAACAAACTCCGAATTTACGCGACAGGAAGTTCTGGACTTCTCCGAAAAAGGTGTTCTGCCGGAAGCGCCAGAGGTCTACGCAGTCCCCTTGGTTCATGAATGCCCCGAGGGAACCGAGCAATCCGAGCAAGATATTCCGGATAATCCATATATCATGACAGTTGGATCGATGCTGGGCCGCAAGAACCTGGATGTCGTATTCGAAGCATTGCGCATTCTGAAGCGTGACGGGAAAGACGTACCCACTTTGGTTCTGGCAGGGGCGTTGCGTCACAAAACAAGCACCTATCTGCAATCAGACGAATGCACAACGATCCGTGAGCACGTGGTCTTCCGCGAGAACCCCAATCAGACAGACCTTGTAAACCTGTACAAGAATGCTTTGGCACTTGTCATGCCTAGCCGAATGGAGGGCTGGGGTTTACCCGCCGGTGAAGCCTTGTGGTTCGGTACACCAGCGCTTTGCTCTACTGCGGCGGTTCTGAAAGAAGTGTGCGGAGATCTTGGTGTCTATTTCGATCCAGATCGGCCTGATCAACTTGCAAACCATATCACAAGGCTGCTGACAGATCCGGAGTTCGCTCAGAACCTTCGCGCACGCATTGCTGCGCATAAACCGCAGCTTCGCACTTGGTCGAACGTTGCAGCGGACGTGCGAGCGGTATTGCAAAGACTGGACTAACGGGACCGTTACCCATCCCGGCAATAGAGCCCATAAACTTTGAAAGGACTGTCATGCCTGGCAATTCCCCTCTAAAATGTCACGTGGTTTTGGTCCAATCGACCTCGGCGCTGCGCGCAGGTCTCAGCATTACTCGGCATTCTGTCAGGCAGACGCCACACTCGCCGTCAAGAGTCAGCCCTTCTGTTGTGTGAACCTCAATTTTCCAGAAAAGCGCGATTACTTGCTCATGAAGTCGAGTTAGTCGCAAAAGCCCTTAAAATCAGTACACTTCGGTATTACTGCGAAACAATCCAAGAAGATGAGACCACTTCATCTGGCAGACTGCATGGAGAGTAAGCTATGAACGCCCCTACGTTTAACCAAGATGGCAAAAAAGTATTCTTCGATATCTCAGGACTAATCGACTATATCAAAAAAGTTGATCGCTACTCGGGCATTCAGCGTGTTGTTGTTGAGTTGATCTCAGAGTTTTCTAAACTAAGCGATCCAAAGCTTGTTTACCTTTGTTGGTGCGATGCAAACTCCGGTGTTCAGCGCTGTTTGCTTCTGGAGGAAATGGGTCGAGAAACCCTTACGTCGCCAGCTAAGCTGCGGCAGATTTTCTATCCTTGGAAATCCGCGCGCTCAAATCTTCCAATGTTGGACGGGTACCGGAACCGCCCTGCAAAGTATTTCTTCCACCGCACCAAATTGGATGTGATGAGCTTTCTCAGAAGAGAGTCCGTATTTCGAAAAAAGGACATGTCATCAGAGATGTGGCGCGCGGCCCGGCGGAAGAAAGCACCAGTCGAAACCTCGGGGTCTCGCCGAACCGAGCAACCTTTGTTCGATGTGGCAATAGAAGGTGACCATCTTGTGCTTCTGGACAGCAGTTGGCTGGCGCGCCACACTCAGGCGTTCAAAAAGGCGAAAGCGAATGGGATGGAAGTACATTCGCTGGTGTACGATCTGATCCCTATCGTGGCACCACAGTTTACAGCTGGAAGCATGCCTTATGTATTTTATGACTGGCTTTTAGACAGTCGGGAGTACACAAGCCGCTACATGACAATCTCTGAGGCGACCCGGCAGGATCTTTTACGCTTTTTTCAAGCACACGATATCCAGAGAAATGCGACCGCTGTTCCCTTGGCGCAGGCGGGGTTGTCCAAGATTGGGCTCGAAGACGAGAATGCCCAGAAACAAGGGCCCGTGTCTTCGCGGATTTCGTTCGACGCTTTCCCCCATCTTGAAGACGCCAGCCAGCTAAGTGTCCACCTGCGGAAAATTATTGGTGAGCCTTATGCGCTTTGTGTTGGTACGGTCGAACCACGCAAGAATATCTGGCGCACCGCGATGGCGTGGAAGTACCTTGTTGATCAGGGCCATGTTGATCTGCCTAAGCTTGTGTTTGCCGGCCGCAAAGGCTGGCTTACAGACGAGTTCGATAACCTATTAGAGGGGACAGGCGATATATACGGCTATGTAAGCATGGTTGACGGACCAACAGATGAGGAGCTTGGCGTCCTTTACAAGAACTGCCAGTTCGTGCTGATGCCGAGTGTTTACGAGGGATGGGGCCTGCCCGTGGGCGAGGCGTTGGCCTACGGAAAAACGGCCGTAGTCGCCCAGAATAGCTCGCTCGTCGAAGTAGGAATGGATCTTGTTGAATATTGTGATGCAATGAGCGTCCAAAGCATCGGCGAGGCCGTCTTAAGGCTCAATAACGCTGCCCACCGTTCAGAACTGGAAGAAAAAATCAAAACCGCGCCACTGCGCAGTTGGTCAGATGTGGCTCGGGATATGGGGCGGGCAATGTACGCACCCAAAAAAACCGATGCATATTGACGTCTTTCACGACTTATCGCAGGCCCAATCTTTCATCAGAAAGTCCGCGCTCTTGGTTCTAAGCTTGGGTTCGCAGGTTTCAATTCCAATACAGAGCTTTGAATTGGCCAGTTTTGTAGCCCTTGCGCGTGAAATAATACTAAAGCGGTCTTGCACACACTACTAAGTTGACAAAAAAGCACTGCTCATGTCGGCCAGGATTTTCCGACAGGCAAAAGACAAAACAGAAAGGGATTAAGAGTGACAAAAACTGCTATCGTCACAGGTATCACAGGACAGGATGGTGCCTATCTCGCTCAGCTGTTGCTGAACAAGGGTTATAACGTCGTGGGGACCTTCCGTCGGGTTGTTTCCACGAATTTCTGGCGCATTGAAGAGCTTGGTATTCGTAACCATCCCAATCTGGATCTGTCGGAACTCGACCTGACTGACATGGGGACAATGATCCGGCTTATTCAGAAGGTGGAACCGGATGAGATCTATAACTTGGCGGCTCAAAGCTTTGTGGGCGTCTCGTTTGAACAACCGCACACAACCGCACAGATCACCGGCGTTGGCGCACTTTATTTGCTGGAAGCTATCAGAATAGTGAACCCCAAAATCCGGTTCTACCAGGCTTCCACTTCCGAAATGTTCGGCAAGGTTCAGGAAGTACCGCAGCGCGAGACGACTCCGTTCTGGCCGCGCAGCCCCTACGGTGTTGCCAAACTATACGCGCATTGGATGACCATCAATTATCGAGAAAGCTACGATATATTCGGCAGCTCAGGTATTCTGTTCAACCACGAAAGCCCTTTGCGAGGGTTGGAGTTCGTAACACGCAAAATCACTGACGCGGTTGCCAAAATCAAACTGGGTCAACTTGATTGCCTTGAGCTGGGCAATCTTGACGCAAAGCGCGATTGGGGGTTTGCCCGGGATTACGTGGATGGCATGTGGCGTATGCTGCAAGCTGATGAACCCGATACATTTGTACTGGCGACCGGTCGCACCGAGACAGTGCGGGATTTTGTCTCCATGGCTTTCAAGAGCGCGGGTATCGAGCTGCGTTTTGAAGGTGAAGGTGAGAAAGAAGTGGCGGTGGACGCCGAAGGCAGCCGTGTTCTTGTGAGGATTAGCCCCAAATTCTATCGCCCTGCTGAAGTGGATTTGCTGATTGGCGACGCGAGCAAGGCAAAACAAGAGCTTGGTTGGGAGGCGACAACATCTTTGGAGGAACTCTGCCAGATGATGGTTGAGGCGGATCTTGCACGTAACGAAAAGGGTGTGTCCTTTTGATGCCGGCACCCCGAGTTCTGATTACCGGACGCTATGGCTTTACCGGACACTATGCCGCAATAGAGCTTGCAGAAGCAGGGTGGGACGTTTGGGGCATCGGAACAAATCCGGCCCCCAAGCCTGATTCCCAATATCTGGAAGCAGATTTGACAGATTCATCGGGTCTAGAGCAGGTCATTACCCATGTCGCTCCGGACGCGGTGCTGCATTTGGCAGGGGTCGCATTTGTGGCACACGGAACCGCCGAGAGCTTTTATCAGGTCAATCTAATGGGGACGCGGTGCTTACTAGAAGCGCTTGCCAACACCGGACATGGCCGCAAAGCCGTCGTTCTGGCCAGTAGCGCGAATATCTATGGTAACGCCGCCGTGCCATCCATAGGGGAATCTACCCCCCCGGCACCTGTTAACGATTACGCGGTTTCAAAACTTGCAATGGAGCACATGGCCCGGCTGTATAACGACCGTCTTCCTGTCGTTATTGCCCGACCATTCAATTATACCGGTCTTGGCCAGGACCCCAAGTTTCTTGTTCCCAAGATCGTTTCTCATTTCCGGCGTAAGCAGCCACAGATAGAATTGGGAAACCTGGATGTCGCGCGGGACTTTTCCGATGTACGCGATGTTGCGCGAGTGTACAGGTTGCTTCTGGAAAACGCGCCCGAAGGTGAAACCGTGAATATCTGCTCCGGTAAAGCAACCGCGCTGGCAGAGATTCTGGACATGTGTCGAACCATAACCGGCCATGAGATCGAGGTGGTGTCTAATCCTGCCTTTATGCGCGCACAAGAAATCAAGGTTCTGATGGGCGATCCCACACTTCTGGAAAACCTGATCCCGATCGGCATCCGTCACACTCTGGAAGAGACGCTGAAATGGATGCTGAAGGAGTGACCTGAAGCATCTCGATTGCCGCCGCCAGAGGTTCTTGGCAGAACAATCGGCCGTAGCATCCGGATACCATCGCCAACGGGATCGTATATGAACTGCAGGAAAAGGTGCTTGGATCTCTGATTCACATCACCGTTTATGGCCGTCTATTTTCTGATCCAGAACGGCTTGGGGTCAGAGTGATATCAGATTAAGGGTGTTTTGATCCTTCGCCGATCACACCTAAGCTGGCAGATCCTCTGACCTAATACGTAACGCGAAGGAACGCGTGATTTCCGAGCCAGAAACGGGATGACCTCCGTCCTGACTTGTACTAACAATCAGGTAAATATCCGAGAAAAGCGCGATCATCTCGGACAAAACCATGCAAATGTGAAAGTACGGAGTATGACTGACACCTTCTATCGCGATTTCGAGGCACGATTTCGTGGCGATCCTTCTCTTATTCGGGAGCGTTTGCGAGTATACCAGCCCTTCCTGTCGCCACTCGCCGCTCAGAAAGGGGACGCACAGGCGCTTGATCTGGGATGCGGTCGAGGTGAATGGTTGGAAATTCTTGAAGAGGCTGGCCTGAGTGCACGCGGCGTCGATATCGACAAGGGGATGCTTGATATCGCTCACCAAAAAGGTCTGGCGGTTGAACAGATGGAGGCTCTGCCGGCGTTGAAAGCGCTGCCAGACAACGCGCTTGCCCTAGTGTCCGCATTTCATTTGATCGAGCATCTGCCTTTTGACGATATTCGCGAACTGGTAACAGAGGCGCACCGTGTTTTGCGCCCTGGTGGGCTTTTGATTTTGGAAACACCCAATCCGGAAAATCCACTTGTTAGCTTGGTCAATTTTCATCTTGACCCTACGCACTTGCGACCGCTGCCTCCGGGGTTAACCAGTTTTCTCACCGAGCATGTCGGGTTCGAGCGCAACGTGATTCTTCGTTTGCAGGGCAGTGAGCCAAGAGAGGAAACAGCTGCTCATTTGATCAGTCTTTTCACAGATGTTTCGCTTGATTATGCAGTGGTAGCACAGGTTGATGGACCAGAGATCGGTGCTCTGGATGAGGCGTTTTCGCTTCGAATTGGGATGGACCTGATCCAAGGTGTCTACCGGTTTGACAGAGCATTATCAGAGATTCACCGGGCGCTGGGCAACGTTCCACCTCTCGCCACGGAAGTGTCGAGCCTTCGCGATGATATCATGCAACTGCAAAGAACGCACACAATGACCCAAGTTCAACCCAAGCGCGGAGCGCTTGAAAAAAAGCTGTTCCGCACAACGAACGGGCGTCCAGTCCGGACATTGCGGAGGCTGCTCTTCCACGCGAGCGGTAAGCCGCGCGGGATATTTCGTAGGTGGGTATTGAATCACGACGGATCTCCTCGGCGCCAATTCCAGCAATGGATGGCAAGCCCGGAATATCTGGCGCTACACTGGCCGACGAGCCAACGCTTGAACGCAGCACCTAAATCCTCAGAAGACGATGGCAACGGGGCAACTTTCCTTTCAGGGGAGGCTGAAATCTCGACAACAAAATGGGCTTCACCCGAACCCTTCGTGCAAAACTCGGAACTCGTCATGTCGCGCGGTGCCGAAGGAGGGCACTGGATAACCCACCGAAATGATTCCGTGATTGGCGGGTCTCTTCGTCAGACTGGCCAGTTCCAGGAGCGCGCCATTGATGATGTAATGCAGATTCTTGCCCAAAATGGGCATGAAATCGCGACGTCATGTTTCGTGGATATCGGAGCGAATATCGGCTCCCATTCGATCCATGCGGCACGGCGTGGTTTTGACCGCGTTATCGCTTTTGAACCAGACCCGCAAAACTTTCGACTTTTGCGCGCTAACACTTTCCTGCATGACGTAGATCACAAGGTGTCCTGCCACCAAATGGCAGTATCGGACAGAAACGGCACGATGCAGATGGAGCTCTCGCCTTCCAATTTCGGAGACCATCGCCTTCGCGTCTCAGGCGACATCGCGAATAATCTACATGATGAGGGCGATTGGATCCTTCAGGATGTGCCGGTTCGGACCTTTGACAGTTTAGTCGAGGATGGCCTGCTGCCTGAAGACGTGCCCGATTTGATTTGGATCGATACGCAAGGGCATGAAGGTCACGTGCTGGCCTGTGCAAAAAGAATGGCCACAATGCGTTGCCCGGTTGTGCTTGAGTTTTGGCCCTATGGTCTTGAGCGTTCCGGGGGTTACAAAATGTTACGCGACGCAATCGCATCACGCGACGATATCCAGGTCATTGATCTTGGCACATCTAACCCGAATAGCCTAAACCAGCTATCACTTGATGCGCTTGATCAGATGTACGAGGCATTGCGACAAGGCGAGTCCAAGGCCGGTTCTCCGCATACTGATCTTTTGCTGATGCCAAATCTTACAGACTCTTGATACCATTGCTACAATTCAACTACGGAAACCTATCGTGAAACTGCGTCGGGTCTTATCGCGCTTCTTGCATTCTTCCGAAACGCTGCCTTTGTCTGCGCCGGCCCCGCAGATGACTGCAGCTCATCTCGCTGAAATTGCGGGGCGCCAGGAACGGTTACTGCTGGCCACTGGGCAGGTTGCTGCCCGGCAGGTTCAGGCAATGGTAAGGCTTGAATGTATCGCCGACGCAGAATTCCGCATCCATTCTCAATTCGGGGAAGATGGCATTATCGAATGGTTGGTCTCGCAACTGCCAAGCATACCACGCGTTTTTGTTGAGTTTGGAGTTGAAAACTATACCGAAGCGAATACGCGCTTTTTGGTGCGCCACAGGGGGTGGCGCGGTCTGATCATGGATGGGTCAGCCGCGAATATTGCGTATGTTCGGGCAGATCCAATCCACGTCTTTAATGACATAACGCCCGTTGAAGCCTTTATTACTGCGGAAAATATTGACACTCTGCTGATCGAACACGATCTGTCGGGCGAAATTGGCATTCTTAGTGTCGATATTGACGGCAACGACTATTGGGTGCTGGATGCGATTAGCTCCGTATCTCCGGCGATACTGATTGTTGAATACAACGCGATCTTTGGTGATTTGCATAACCTGACTGTCCCTTACGATCCGGGCTTCGAACGTTTCTCGGCACATTATTCAGGCCAGTATTATGGTGCATCTCTGGGTGCGTTCAAAATGCTGGCCGCTGCGAAAGGGTATCAATTTGTCGGAACAAACTCGGCCGGCGTGAACGCATTTTTCGTACGTGATGACCTCGCCTCACATATCACATCAAAACTTGATACATTTCGCGCATGGCCATCCCGGCACCGGGACTCGCGGGATGAGAATATGGCAATGTCCTTTTTTCGCGGGCTCGATCGTGCAGAACTTATTTTGGATAAGCCTGTTATCGATCTGTCGTCGGGCAAGACGCTGACCCTCCGAGACCTGGGCCCGCTTTACAGTGATCACTGGATAAGCGAAATGTAGAGACCTTAGCCAACCCTGGAACCGCTGACCTTAATTCAGATAGCTGGATCGCGTTACCTAAAAGTGTATTCCATAACAATTCATTAGGTAGATTTCAGTGTATTTACTGTTTGGAGTCGGTCTTCGGAATCACGGCTTTCGGCGGTCGCGGTTTTGCTCAGCTCCGAAATGCTGCTAAAGGCGGCACGATGCCCGGAAACTTGTTTACTGGATAAGTTAAATCTTTGTCTTCAAGTGTGTAGGGGCCGGGACGTCCACAGGAGCTCACTCTTGTTTTCGTCACAACCCTCTGGCCTTTGGGTGCGCCTGTTTGCGTGTAGCCAGCCTTTGCCTGCATGTTCTGAGAATCGAATCATGTTTCAAAATCCACATACTTTTGTGAAAGCGTGGATATTTGGGTTTTTTTATTTGAGTATTTGTTGATTTGTAGGATTATTGTGGGATGTGTTGAGATGAGATCGAGGCGAGACCGCCAAATGGTCGTTCCTGATTTGTAACCGCTCCGGGATCGCAATCATCGTTAAACAGGATAGAAACAAATGCTGAATCCAAAGACGTCACAGACCGATGAAAGCACCGACCTGCTGTCTCATGCGGTAAAGATAGCCGACTTGGCCAGCGAAGCAGCGCGGGGGTATTTTCGTGGCGCGCTGGGGGTTGAGTTCAAATCGGATGAAAGCCCGGTGACACAGGCCGACAAGGGTGTTGAAGCGCAGGTTCGCGCCTATCTTGGACAGCATTTTCCCGATCACGGCGTCTTTGGCGAAGAACATGGGTTCGAGGGTCAGGATTGTCGCGAGGTTTGGATCATCGACCCGATCGATGGAACCCGGTCATTCCTGTCCGGCCATCCGCTGTTTGGATTTCTGTTGGGGCATCTGGTTGACGGTAAACCGGATATCGGCGTGATCGGAATGCCGGCGATAAATGAAATTTTCACCGGCGTTGTTGGCCGGGGCGCCACGTTGAATGGCCGTGAGATCACGACTTCGGCCCAAACGCGGCTGGATCAGTCCATTCTTTTTGTAAACGAAGGGGACAAGATCTATCGCGATCATCCGGCGTTGTTCGACAGGCTGATGCAGTCTGGACAGACCAGACGGTTCGCCTATGATTGCTACCCCCATGCCCTGCTGGCGGCGGGCCATGTGGATGCTGTGATCGACTATGACCTTCAGCCCTATGACTACCTGCCAGTGATGGCCGTGGTAGAAGCTGCGGGTGGGGTGATGACAGATTGGCAGGGTCGGCCGCTTGACCTGAACTCCGACGGCCGGGTGATTTCCGCGGCAACACCCGAGCTGCACGGGGAAATGCTGGACTTGGTGAACGGGTAGGATCATGGCGATAGTAAGCTTTCTCATCAGCCTGGCCGGAGCCACGATGCTGCTGCTTTACGCAGTGCGGATGGTCCGCACAGGGATCGAGCGCAGCTATGGGGCTTCGTTCCAGCGCCTCATGACGGGCCAAAGCCATTACGCGCAGGCGTCAATGGTCGGCATTGTAATGGCGGTGGTTCTGCAAAGCTCGGCAGCGGTTGCCCTTTTGACATCGGGTTTTGCTGCTGGGGGGTTCCTGACCTTTCCCACCGGCCTTGCAATCGTGCTGGGCGCTGATCTCGGTTCGGCGCTGATCATTCAGGTTTTGTCGTTCCAGCTGGGTTGGCTGATACCGTTGCTTCTGGCGGTTGGTGGGTATCTGTTTGTCAAGACCGAGGCCAAGAAGCCCCGGCAATTGGGGCGCATCCTGATGGGGATTGCGTTCATCCTGATCTCATTGCGCTTTTTGCGCGAAGCCATGGACCCGATCCGGGACAGTGCTTTTTTGCCTGCCGTCGCCGAGTATCTGGCGCGCGACTATATTACAGCGTTTCTGGTCGGCGGCGCGCTGGCCTTTGTTATGCATTCCTCGGTCGCGGCGATCCTGATGTGTGTGACGCTGGTCCAGATCGGCGCAATCCCATTTGCTGCCGGGCTGTCGCTGGTATTGGGGGCCAATTTCGGTTCAGCTTTCATACCTGTTTGGCTGAGCAGGGGGATGGAAATGCCTGCCAGGCGCATACCCTTTGCCAACCTGGCCTTGCGCGGCAGCTGGGCGATAGTCACCCTTTTCGCAGCGACTGCGGCACTGCGTGCTGGTGTTCTGGGGGATTTGCAGGGCGGTCAGATGCTGGTCAATGCGCATCTGGCATTCAATGCCTCGTTGCTGTTGCTGGCGCTGCCGTTCTGCGGGCGATTGCGCGCGCCGTTCGAGCAGTTTTTTCCGGACCCGAAATCTGCGAACGCGCTGGCCCAGGCAGGTCGCCCGGCCAGCGCGCTGGATGTGCGCACCGCCGGCAGCCCCTCCCAGGCGCTGTCCAGCCTCAAGCGTGAACTGCTGCGGATGAGCGATCTGGTCGAGTCGATGTTCCGCCCGTCACTGGAATTGTACCGCAGCGGCGACAAGGACCAGATACGCGCCGTAAGGGACATGGACGAAAATGTGAACGACTGCCTGTCGGGTATTCGAAAATTCGTGGCCGCCATTCCCGAGGAGACATTCGGAAAGCAGAACGCAAAAGTGGCGCGCGACCTGATGGAATACGCAATCCGCCTGGAAACTGCGGGCGACGTTGTTGCCAAGCGGTTGACTGTTCTGGCGGGCGACATGCGGAAAAAGGGCGCTTCATTTTCAAAAGAGGGCTGGTCGGAACTGGTTGAGATGCACGAAGGCATCCTGGCCAACCTCAAACTGGCCTCAAACGTTCTGATCTCGGATGATCTGGAAAGCGCCCGCCTGCTGAGCCTTGAGAAAACCGAAATCAAACGGGCCGAGCGTGACAGCCGCAAACGCCACCTCAGACGTTTGCAGCATGGCAGTACGGAAAGCTTTGAAACCAGCGATATACACTTGGAAACCCTGCGCGCGTTCCGTGAATTTAACAGCCATATCGCTGCGGTGGCCTATCCGATCCTGTATCGGAACGGGCAATTGCTGGAAACCCGCCTGATCGAAGAAATGCCGCACAAGGAACAGGACGAGGATACGGAGGTCTAGGTCCAACAGCACCGGTAGAGATCGGTTTCGTACGGATGCGGTCTGTTACAGATTGTAACCGCTCGGGCCAGTTTCTGCCGCTTTTTCGCGTCGTCGTGCTGGACGCGGGATTAGAATAAGATAGCGTGTCGGCAATTGGTTCCGGGGGCTGTCCGTGCTGCGTTTCTTAATCTTCATTCTGTGTCCGGTCGTGCTGGCGGCATGTGTTGACCGGACTGTATCCGAAACGCTTCCATCAGCATTGGAAATCGGAACTCCCGAAACGGTTTTTGCGGCCACGACGCGTGCGCGCGAGCCCGATGGCGCGTATGGATTCCGCCGCGCAGAACGCCTGCAATTTCTGGAAACGACCGTGTCGATACCACCGGGCCGTTCACCGGGAAGCCTTAAATTTTCATACGCAAACCCTGACCCGAGAAAACAGTTCGTGCTGGCAGAGGTAGATCAGCTAAGCGGGCCGCAACAGCTGAAAGACAGGCTGAGTGGGGCCGAGGAAGTTACGATTTTTGTGCACGGCTATAACTCCACTCAGACAGAGACATTGTTCCGGGCCGCTCAGCTGTCGCATGATATCGGCATTCCCGGTCAAATCCTTGTCTATTCATGGCCCAGCCGCGCGACAGGCTATGGTTATGCCTATGATCTGGACAGTATGTTGTTTGCCCGTGATGGGCTGGAAGAAACCATTCGTCTACTCAAGTCCATGGGGGTCAAGCGAGTAGCCCTTGTGGCGCATTCAATGGGCGGCGCGCTGGCAATGGAGATGATACGGCAAACCGAACTGAAACAGCCGGGCTGGGCAAAGCGAAATCTGGAAGGCCTTATTCTGATATCGCCCGATCTGGATGTGGATGTTTTTCGGTCGCAGATGAACAGTATCAAAAATCCTCCTGATCCTTTTGTCCTGATGGTGTCCAAGAAAGACAAGGTCCTGAACGTCTCCGGCCGGTTGAGGGGAACCGCCGATGGTGAAAGGCTTGGCAATATCGGATCGGCCGAGAAGCTGTCTGAATATCCGATTGAAATCCTGGATACGACTGCCTTCAACAGCGATGCGGAATCTTCCCATTTTGTGGCCGCCACGTCGCCAGCGCTGTTGACAATCCTTCGCTCCGTGCGCCGGGTCAGCGAAACCTTTGGGCGCGAAGACCGGCGCGGGATTGACATCCTCGTACCACCGAACCAGCGCAATCCGGTTGGCGCCACAGAAATCGTGCTGACTGAAACCGGTCAGGCCCAGGTAAGCAATCCGTGACGCGGGTTTCCCTGCACCGGTTTCTTGTGGACAACGCGACTTGGCTTGCGACCGGCGTTTTGCTGACATTTTTGTCCAGTTTCGGGCAAACTTTTTTCATCTCGGTCTTTGCTGGTGAAATCCGCTCTGAATTTGGCCTCAGCCACGGCGCATGGGGCGGGCTGTACACGTTGGGCACGACCCTGTCTGCAATCGTGATGATCTGGGCCGGAGGGTTGACGGATATCTTCCGCGTACGGGTTTTGGGCCCAATGGTGCTGGCGGGGCTTGCATTGGCCGCCATTGCAATGGCGCTGAACACCTGGCTGCTGCTGTTGCCATTGGTGATCTTTCTGCTGCGGTTATTTGGGCAGGGGATGAGCACGCATCTTGCCGTGGTCGCAATGGCGCGCTGGTTCACGGTTACGCGGGGCAAAGCGCTTTCCATCGCGTCCACCGGCTATGCGCTTGGCGAGGCGTTGCTGCCGCTGATCTTTGTTGGTGCCATGGTCTATCTGGACTGGCGTTGGCTGTGGGTTGCCGCGGCGGGCATCACGGCGCTGGGTATTCCGATCCTGATGCGGCTGCTGCGCGAGGAGAGAACCCCGCAAAGCCTTGCCAACGCGTTTTCAGCATCGGGAATGCAGGGAAAACACTGGACCCGCCGGGACGCTCTGTTCCATCCTCTTTTCTGGTTCATGGTGCCATCAGTGCTTGGGCCATCCGCATTCATCACCGCATTTTTCTTCCATCAGGTTTATCTGGCTGATGTGAAGGGGTGGCAGCATATCCAACTGGTGGCTCTGTTCCCGATCTTTACCGGAGTATCTCTGTTTTCCATGTTTGTCGCAGGATGGGCGCTGGATAAATGGGGAACCGCCCGGATCATGCCTTACTACCAGCTTCCGATCGCACTTGGGTTCGTCATTCTGGGCATGACAAACTCGATCAGCGGCGCAACCCTAGGGCTGGTCTTCCTGGCTTTGACCGTTGGGGCAAACAGCACATTGCCCAGCGCATTCTGGGCCGAATTCTACGGAAGCCGACATATCGGTGCGATCAAGGCGATGGCCGCGGCTGTCATGGTTCTTGGATCAGCCATAGGCCCCGGCCTGACTGGCGTCCTGATTGACCTTGGCATTTCGCTGAATACGCAGTTCATCTGGATTGGCGTATTCTTCGTGCTGGTATGCGTTCTGGTCCGAACCGGCATTTCCCGCGCCCGTCGGGATCTTTAGCGCATTCGCCTGAGATAGACGTAATAGGCGCCGTCGCCGCCATGGCTGATATGCGCGGGCGTGATCTGCATCACCGCCTGCGCCAACGGCGGTATGGACAGCCAGTGCGGCACCTGATTGCGCAGAACGCCGCGCGGGGTAGGGATCGGGCCGGGTTCGTCGCGGTCCTTGCCTTTGCCGGTTACCACCAGAACCAGTCGCTTACCTTGTGCCTGTGCGTTCAGGATAAAACGGATCAACGCAGGATGGGCCGTATCGACCCGCATACCGTGAAGATCCAGCTTGCCTTCGGGCTTTAGCTTACCGCGTTTCATCCGGCCAAAAGCTTTGATATCCATCTGAACAGGCGCGGCACGCAGCGCATCCGTCACCGATGGCTTCAGATCGTTTGGATTAGGTTTCGGCTGAAGGTTCTGACCAAGCTCAAACACCTCAAACCGGGGTTTTGGTGTTTTTCTGGGTCTGGGCTTCGGCAGGGTGGTCGGATGGACACTCTGCGGACTGTCCGGATGCAGTCGCTCGGCCTGTTTGGTGACCTTGCGCCATAGCTCGATCTCGTCGGTTGTCAGTTTGCGCCGGGTCATCAGAATTCATCCGGCAACAGGGCATAGGCGCGCTGAATAGGCAGCAACAGAACCATCCGACCCGGATCTTTCAGTTTGCCCGCAGCCTGCCCGGCCTCTTCACCGGTTCCGAAAAAGATGTCGGCGCGCTGCGCGCCTTTGATGGCCGCGCCCGTGTCCTGCGCGATCATAAGCCGTCGCAACGGGTTTTCACCGTCCTTTTCCACCCAAACAGGTGCGCCCAACGGCGTATAGGCGGGGTCTGCCGCAATCGAGCGCATTGTCGTGATCGACCGGTTCATCGCCCCCAAAGGTCCAAATTCGGGGGCAACGCGTGAGACTTCGCGAAAGAAAACGTATGACGGGTTGTGAAGCAGCAACTCGGCACCGGCCTCGGGGTTTTTGCGCACCCAGGCGCGGATCATCTGGGCGCTGACCTCATGCGCACCCAGAACCCCACGTCGCACCAGTTCAACACCGATCGACCGATAGGGGTGACCATTCGCGCCACCATATCCAACCCGCAGCGCACCGCCATCCGACAATCGAATACGGCCCGAGCCCTGAATTTGCAGAAAGAACAGCTCGACAGGGTCGTCGACCCAGGCGATCTCTAGCCCGCGGCCCTGCATCACATCACCGGTCAGGATGTCACGACGGCTCAGCCATGGTCCTTCGGCACGGGCTTCGGGCGGCATCTTGTAGATCGGGTATTTGAAACGATCTGTCCGGGTGCGCGCGCCGTCAAGCTCGGGTTCAAAATAGCCGGTAAACAGGCCTTCTTTGTCATCTTCGACCAGAACAGGGCGGAAGAATAACTCGAAAAAGGCGCGGGCGGCATCCGGTTCATATGTTCTGGCCACACCACACAAGGCGCGCCAATCCGGATCATCCAGATCACCGCACGTGTTCAGAAAAACGGAAAGGGCCGCGCCGTGATCATCTTCGGCCCAGCCCTGCAGATCGTCAAACGACAGTATGGATCGCGTTGCCTCGGCTTCGGCAGCGCTGGCGATGGTCATTGCACCCACCAGAAAAAGCGACCGAAGCGTTGCAATCATGCGTCCGTGGCGACAAGCAGCCAGTTCGGATCGTCCTTGCCCATGACGCGAGCAAAGGTCCAGCTGTCTTTCTGGCGCTTCACGGAATTCGGGTTGCCTTCCACGATATCGCCTCCGCGATCCCGAACGACCGAGGTCAGCTCCCCCACGAACTTCATTGTGATTTCGGCCTGGTTCGTATCCTTGTCGAATTTCACATCCGTCAGGGTGGTTTCCCGTACGCCAATGAATTCAGCCTCGATGGTCAGGCCCTGATCTTCACGCGCTGCCACGACCGAAACGAAAGTCTCGAACACTTCTTCCGACAGGAAAGGCTGGATTTCATCCAGATTACCCCTTTCAAACCCCATCACAATCATCTCATACGCACCGCGCGCACCCTGAACGAACTCACTGACCGAAAAACCGGGCTCGACCCGTTTCATCGCAGCCAGTGTTTGCGCCTGTTCGCTGTCTTCGGCGACATGGTCGGTAATGTCATGATCCGGGCCGCCATCGATCACCTCGAAACCGCGGCGCGATTTATGGGCTTCAGGCTGTTGCTGCACAGGCGGTTTTTCAAATCCTTCACGCGTGCCCAATACGCTTTTGAGGCGTAGGATCAGGAAAATGGCAATTCCGGCCAGGACCAGGAGCTGGATCATAGGGTTGTCGCTCATTTCATTCTCTTTTCAACGCCGCGACTTTGTATACACGGCCTCATGCCACTATGTAGGTGACAGTGAGTGGCAAGTCCACAGCCCGGCCTAAGGGAAAGGATAACGCAAATGTATCTGTTCTTGGCATTTTTGTTGGTGCCCATAATCGAAATCGCGCTGTTTATTCAGGTTGGTGGTTTGATTGGGTTGTGGCCGACACTTGCCATCGTAGTGCTGACCGCGGTTCTGGGCACGGTTTTGGTGCGGACACAAGGTCGCATGGCGCTTGGACAGCTGCAACGGTCCTTTGCCGAATTGGACGATCCAACCGAACCGCTGGCCCATGGGGCAATGATCCTGTTGTCGGGCGCTTTGTTGCTGACACCAGGCTTTTTCACTGATGCCGTTGGTTTTGCGTTGTTAGTTCCCGGTGTCCGCATCGCCGTGTTCCGGTATCTGAAATCCAAGGTTACCGTGACCCAGTTCCAGATGGGGCCGGGCCCCGGATATCAAACGCGGGGGAACCCGTTCGATCAGGGCGATATCATCGATGGGGAATTCACCGAAGTTCGGCCAAAAAAAGACCCCTCGAAGCCTTCGAAATGGGTGGAAGGCCCCCACCAGCATTGAGGTGCCGCGCCCAACTTGCTAAGCAGTGGCGAATTTCATTTTTGGAGTAGATCCATGGCCGAAGAAAACGCTGCAGAAAACACTGCGGCCCAAGCCGCCCCGCAGGTTCAGATGCGTGTTCTGGGGCAGTTCATCCGCGATATGTCCTTTGAAAACGTGATGGCGCAAAAGGGCGTTTCCGGAGACGTACAACCCGAAATCGCCGTTCAGGTGAATCTGGACGCCAAAAAACGCGCGGCGGACCATCAGTTCGAAGTTTCGATCAAGCTGAACCTGACATCCAAAGCCAAAGGCATGGATGACATTCTGTTCCTGTGCGAACTGGACTATTGCGGCATGTTCCACGTGGAAGGTGTGCCGGAAGATCAGCTGCACCCATTCCTGATGATCGAATGCCCGCGCATGTTGTTCCCGTTCCTGCGCCGCATCGTCAGCGATATCACCCGCGATGGCGGCTTCCCGCCGGTCAACCTGGACAATATCGATTTCGTCGCGCTCTATCGCAACGAGTTGATGCGCCGTCAGGCCGAACAGGCCCAAAAAGCCGACGCGTAAGGTTTTGACCCGTGCCTGACTGGATCAGGCGCGGGTCCACAAGGCATTCTCGCCAAGTTTTTCAACGAAAGCTTCATGTGCTGCGCGTTCATCCTCGGTGATCCGGGATGGCAATGGTGTGCTGCGCGGTGCAGCTCGCCAATCATCGCTGCCACCGTCCGCAGAAGACGCGGATGTCGACAGTCCAAAATCAGGCTGCCTTCCACCGATCAATTCCAGATAAACCTCGGCCAGAATTTCCGAGTCGAGCAACGCGCCGTGCAGCACACGGTTCGAGTTGTCGATATTGAAGCGACGGCACAGCGCATCCAGTGACGCCGGAGAGCCGGGGAATCGTTTACGGGCAATTGCCAGTGTATCCAACGCCTGCTCCATCGGGATAAGCGGGGCACCCATCCATTTCAGCTCGGCATTCAGGAACTTCATGTCGAATGAGGCGTTGTGGATCACCAACCGCGCATCGCCAACAAATTCGCGAAACCCATGGCCAACCTTTGCAAAGACCGGCTTGTCTTTCAGCGTCACTTCGCCCTTTTCCGGCGGGCGCGGGGTATCCAGCAGATCGGGACCAATACCGTGCACGCCAAACGCCTCTTCCGGCATCGAGCGTTCGGGGTTGATATAGACGTGATAGGTTTCACCGGTGGCAACGTGGTTCCACAGCTCAACGGCGCCGATTTCCACGATCCGATCCCCGCTTTCGGGGTCAAAACCGGTGGTTTCGGTATCCAGTACAATCTCACGCATGTGCCATCCCCGCCCGTATCTGCCTGACCACATCCTGCACCTGCGCGCGGGTGTGGTCCAGAGTATCGGTCACGATCACAAAATCCGACCGTGCGCATTTTTCATCGTTCGGCATCTGTTTGGCGCGGATTTGCTCGAACTGCGCCTCGGTCATCGTGCCCCGTTCCATAACGCGCCGCTTTTGGTCTTCGGCCGGGACCGAAACGCAGGCCACCGCATCCATTGCTGCATCACCGCCCGTTTCAAACAAAAGCGGGATATCGAACACCAGGATGTCGCTTGTAGCGCTTTCGCGAAATTCTGCGCGGTCAGCAGCGACCAGTGGATGCACAATCGCCTCAATCGTTTTCAACGTGGTCGGGTCATCCGCGATAATCCGTTTCAACGCGTTTCTGCTAACCACCCCATCAAGTATCGCATCAGGAAAGGCTGCCCGCATTGGTTCAACCGCTGCTCCATCAATAGCATACAGCCGATGCACCGCCGCATCCGCATCCCACAATGCGCACCCTTCTTCAACGAACATCTGCGCTGTGGTGCTTTTCCCCATACCGATTGAGCCTGTCAGGCCAAGCGCAAAACTCATGCCAGGGCCGCCGCGCGCGTATCCGCGTCTACTTCGGGGCGGACCCCAAACCATCGTTCAAACCCGGGAACGGCCTGATGCAGCAACATCCCAAGACCATCGACTGTGGTGCATCCGGCCTCCTCGGCAGTTTGCAGCAGGCGGGTTTTCAACGGGGCATAGACCAGGTCCGTTACCACGGCACCAGGCTGCAACCCATCCAACGGCACGCGCAGCTCTGGCTGGCCCTGCATCCCCAGTGAGGTCGTATTGACCACCAGTTCGGCATTTTCGATGACATTCCCCGCCTGAACCCAATCTACCACGCGAATGCGTTGGCCGAACTCTTCCTTCAGATGATCCGCGCGGGCGCGGGTTCGGTTGGTCAGCAGGATTTCCGGCACCCCGGCATCAGACAAGGCCTGCAAAACGGCACGGGCAGCACCCCCGGCACCAAACACAACCGCCGGGCCATCTTTCGCATTCCAGTCAGGTGCGCCACTGCGCAGGTTTTCCATAAACCCGTACCCGTCGGTGTTATCTGCATGTATCGAACCATCAGTTCGGAACACCAGTGTATTTGCAGCACCAATCACGGTTGCACGGTCAGAAACATGATCTGCGATCTTCAACGCCGCTTCTTTGTGCGGAACGGTCACGTTGGCCCCGACAAAGCCCGCTTTGGGCAGGGTTCGCAGCACAGTCTCCAGATCAGCAGAGGCGACGTCCATCGGGATATAATGCCCGGCAAGCCCATAGGTCTTTAACCAATGCCCGTGCAGCTTAGGAGAGCGCGAATGCCCGATGGGATGCCCAATCACTCCGGCCAAAGGAACCCGATTGTCCGTCATTGCTCGATCATCCCTTTGACAGCCAGAAAATTGAGAAGCTCTAACAGGGGCATACCCAAAACGTTAAAATAGTCGCCGTCAATGGTGGCGAACAGGCGGACACCTTCTTCTTCCAGCTTGTAGGCTCCGACGGCATGGCGAATGCTGTCCCAGTTCCGCGCAACATAGTCTTTCAGATAGGCATCGGAACTGGCCCGCATCCGCAGACGCACTTGCCCTACATGCCTCCAGATCGGCTCACCGTCCTGATAGATCACAGCTGCGGACAAAAGCATGTGCCGCTTGCCGCGCATGGCTTTCAGTTGGGCCAGCGCCTGTTCCGGGGTTTCGGGCTTTGACAGCAGCAGCCCTTCGAAATCCAGCACCTGATCACACCCGATCACCATAGCACCGGGGTTCTTGTCACTGACCTTACGCGCTTTGATCTCAGCCAGCGTATCAGCAATATCGCGTGGCGAAGAATTTTCTGCCAGCAACGCCCTTTTGACCGCCTCTTCATCCACGCGCGCCGTTTGAACCGCAAACAGCACACCTGCGTTCTTGAGCAATTGCGCGCGAATAACAGATCCCGAAGCCAGAAGAATGGGGACAGACATGTGGAAAACCCCGTGTGCAAATCGATAAGAGTTCTGGGGTGTTTTGTATGGTTTTCCGGTTGACACGCAACCCTGGGAATTTTGCGGCAAAGATCCCCGAGTCGCTCAAATCTCATCCCGTCGGGACAAGGATAACTCCAACTCTTGGGATAACAGATGTATCCAATGATACCCATCGGTTTATCCACAGATCAGATTTACCTGATCCAACTTACCTCATTGATTTATATCAATAATTCGTACTATCAACAGAATCACCGGCGATCTCAGATATTCTGTCCCCCTGGGGAAAACGCTAGGGTAAAAAAGTAATCCACGGATTTCTGGCACCCTACAAAACCATCATCCTTTTTCTTTTCTTATTTTTTTATTAGGGAGGGTACCGAACAACGTTCGGAGTCGGCATGACAGACCTTCTTTTCACGATTTACCCGTGGGTGAAGTCATTACATATCATGGCCGTAATCTCATGGATGGCGGGCTTGTTCTATTTACCACGGCTGTTTGTTTATCACGTCGAAAAAGCGCAGGCCGTAGAGGGCGCGCAAGACATCTTCTTTGAAATGGAAGACAAGCTGCTGCGGGTGATCATGCGCCCCGCGATGGTTGTAACCTGGGTATGCGGGCTGATCATGGTGTTCACACC
This sequence comes from Ruegeria sp. N7, assembly GCF_056531345.1. Taxonomy (NCBI): domain Bacteria; kingdom Pseudomonadati; phylum Pseudomonadota; class Alphaproteobacteria; order Rhodobacterales; family Roseobacteraceae; genus Ruegeria; species Ruegeria sp. N7. Next base: position 50,656 of record NZ_JBQFLR010000016.1, read on the forward strand.
GGGGATCGTCGGATGGGATTTTGCATGGCCCTGGGTCAAAGGTGCGGGCGTGATCGCGATGACCTGGTTCCACCATTGGCTTATGGCCCGAAGGAAGGATTTCCTGGCAGGCCAGAATAAGCTCACTGGGCGGCAGTATCGCATGATGAACGAGGTTCCGACCATTCTGATGGTTGCCATCGTTCTGGCGGTCATTCTGAAGTTCTGAACGCCTGTTTGACTCCGAACGTCGCTGCGCTTATGTAGATCACAACACGCCCGTCCGGGCGGCGTATTTTCCGTACTGAAATTCCACTTCAAGCCGCGTTCTCAGCGGTGAAGGTATGTATCATGTCCAATGAATCCCTGAATCTGGCCGACCTGAAAGCCAAAAGCCCCAAAGACCTTCTGGCCATGGCCGAAGAGCTGGAGATCGAAAACGCCTCGACTATGCGTAAGGGCGAAATGATGTTCCAGATTCTGCGCGAACGTGCCGATGATGGCTGGACCGTCGGCGGTGATGGCGTACTGGAAGTGCTACAGGACGGGTTCGGCTTTCTGCGCTCGCCCGAGGCGAACTATCTGCCGGGCCCTGATGATATCTATGTCTCGCCCGATATGATCCGTCTGCACTCATTGCGGACCGGGGACACGGTCGAAGGCGAGATCAAGGCGCCGGATGAGAATGAGCGTTATTTCGCGCTAACCAAAGTCACCATGATCAACTTTGAAGATCCCGAAAAGGCCAAGCACAAGATCCTGTTCGACAACCTGACGCCTCTGTACCCGGATGAGCGTCTGAAGATGGAAATCGAAGACCCCACCATCAAGGATAAGTCAGCGCGCGTGATCGATCTGGTTGCGCCGATCGGTAAAGGTCAGCGTTCATTGATCGTGGCACCGCCGCGGACCGGTAAAACCGTGATCCTGCAGAACATCGCGCATTCGATCGAACAGAACCACCCGGAGTGTTATCTGATCGTCCTGCTGATCGACGAACGCCCGGAAGAAGTGACCGACATGCAGCGCTCGGTTAAGGGTGAGGTTGTGTCGTCAACCTTCGATGAGCCCGCAACGCGTCACGTGGCCGTGTCGGAGATGGTCATTGAAAAGGCCAAGCGTTTGGTCGAACATAAACGAGATGTTGTTATTCTTCTCGACTCGATCACAAGACTTGGTAGGGCGTTTAACACCGTTGTTCCGTCCTCGGGTAAAGTTCTGACCGGTGGTGTGGATGCGAATGCGTTGCAGCGGCCCAAGCGTTTCTTCGGTGCGGCCCGGAATATTGAAGAGGGCGGATCGCTGACCATTATCGCCACCGCGCTGATCGATACCGGCAGCCGGATGGACGAGGTGATCTTTGAAGAATTCAAAGGTACTGGTAACTCGGAAATCGTTCTGGACCGCAAGATTGCAGACAAACGCGTGTTCCCGGCGATCGACATCCTTAAATCCGGTACTCGGAAAGAGGACCTGCTGGTCGACAAGGGCGATCTGGCCAAGACCTTCGTTCTGCGCCGTATCCTCAATCCGATGGGCACCACCGACGCAATCGAGTTCTTGTTGTCGAAGTTGAAACAGACGAAGACAAACGGCGAGTTCTTCGATTCGATGAACACCTGACACAGGTCTTAGACCCCAGCGAGGCCTTCGAATGGATACGATATTCGCCTTGGCCAGCGCGCAAGGCAAAGCAGGGGTGGCGGTCATTCGCCTCTCTGGCCCCGAAGCGCATTCCGCAGCCGCATATCTGTGCGGCGCGGAACTGCCCAAGCGGGGAATGGTCTTGCGCACCCTGCGGGATCAGGATGGATCACATCTAGATGATGGTCTGGTTCTGACATTTCAGGCACCGGCAAGTTTCACCGGTGAAGACGTGGCAGAACTTCAGATCCACGGCAGCACGGCCTCGGTCAATGCGGTTCTGCGTTGTTTGTCGAACACCGATGGGCTGCGACTGGCGGACCCGGGTGAGTTTACACGCCGGGCCCTTGAAAATGGCAAGATGGATCTGACACAGGTCGAAGGCCTGGCAGATCTGATTGACGCGGAAACCGAGGCACAGCGTAAGCAGGCCCAAACCATTCTGGCCGGTGAGCTTGGCACGCTGGCCGAGCGCTGGCGGCGCGATTTGATCCGCGCGGCATCGTTGCTGGAAGCGGTCATAGATTTCGCTGATGAAGACGTCCCCACTGACGTCACGCCGGAAGTCCGTAGTTTGACAAGCGGAGTTCTGGCAGATCTTCGTCGAGAAGCTGATGGGGTAAAGATCGCCGAGCGTATTCGTACCGGATTTGAAGTGGCTATTGTCGGTCTTCCCAATGCAGGAAAATCAACCCTGCTGAACGCGCTTGCGGGGCGCGAGGCTGCGATTACTTCGGAATACGCAGGCACGACCCGGGACGTGATCGAGGTTCGAATGGATCTGGCTGGTTTGCCGGTGACATTGCTGGATACGGCCGGGTTGCGGGATACCGAAGATCATGTCGAAAATCTTGGGATCGAGCTGGCTCGAAAACGGGCAGATGCGGCGGACCTGCGCGTTTTCCTGGCTGAAGCACCGGAAGATCTGGGTGTGGCCATGCAGGATGGCGATATCCACGTTCTACCCAAAGCGGACTTGCGAGAGGGCGCTGCTGAAGGTGTTTCAGGAAAGACAGGACAGGGGATTGACGCGCTTGTAGACCAGATTTCGTGGGTCTTGAGTGATAGAACCACAACACATGGTATTGCCACGCGTGAGCGCCACCGCGCTGCGATGAATAAGGCATCGGATTCACTTGCTGCTGCGATCACGGTTCTGGAATCAGGCCCGGACCTGTATGATATCGCTGCGGAGGAGTTAAGAACCGCCATACGGGGACTTGAATCTCTGGTTGGCAGAATAGATGTCGAAACACTGTTGGATGAAATCTTCTCCAGCTTTTGTTTGGGAAAATAAGGATTGTTTCACGTGAAACATTCAAACATTGATGTCATCGTGGTTGGGGCTGGTCATGCCGGTACGGAGGCTGCGCACGCCGCTGCCAGGATGGGTGCGAAAACCGCTTTGGTGACATTATCCGCGACCGATATCGGGGTCATGTCCTGCAACCCGGCCATCGGCGGGTTGGGGAAGGGACATCTGGTACGAGAGATTGACGCGCTAGATGGTGTAATGGGCCGTGTCGCTGACCAAGCTGGTATTCAGTTTCGACTGTTAAACCGGCGAAAAGGTCCGGCTGTTCAGGGTCCCAGAACGCAGGCTGATCGCGCCTTGTACCGGGCGGCGATGCAAAACGAAATCGGCAATCAGGAAAACCTGTCCGTTATCGTTGGTGAGGTTGTAGATTTTCTGATGGATGGACACCGTGTCGCCGGTGTCGTGCTCGGAGATGGGTCGGAAATTTACGCCAAAGCCGTTGTTCTGACCTCCGGAACCTTCCTGCGCGGCGTCATCCATATCGGCGACGTGTCACGGGCTGGTGGGCGAATGGGAGATCGCCCGTCAATAAAACTGGCCGAGAGGTTGGATAGCTATAACCTTCCGCTGGGGCGCTTGAAAACCGGCACACCGCCGCGTCTGGATGGGCGTACGATCAACTGGTCGGGTTTGGAAAAACAAGACGGGGATGAGGACCCGACCTTGTTTTCTTTCCTGTCAACATCGGTTGTCGCGCCTCAGATTTCCTGCGGTATTACACACACCAATGCAAAGACGCATGAGATCATCGAAGCAAACCTCTCAAAATCGGCGATGTATGGTGGCCATATCGACGGCATAGGTCCAAGATATTGCCCTTCGATCGAAGACAAGATTGTGCGCTTTGCAGATAAGGATTCGCATCAGGTTTTTCTTGAACCCGAAGGCGTTAATGACCACACGATTTATCCCAACGGTATTTCAACGTCACTGCCTCAGGACGTGCAGTTGGAATATGTTCGGTCGATCAAAGGGCTTGAAAAGGCGGATATTCTGCAACCCGGCTATGCGATTGAATATGATTATGTGGACCCTCGTATCTTAACTGCGTCCTTGTCGCTACCCGACGTTCCGGGACTATATCTGGCAGGGCAGATCAACGGGACCACAGGATATGAGGAGGCAGCGGCACAAGGGATGGTTGCTGGTCTCAACGCGGCGCTGGACGTACAGGGCCGCGAACCGGTCTTTTTCACAAGATCAGACAGCTATATCGGCGTGATGATAGACGACCTGACGACCCGTGGTGTGGCTGAGCCCTATCGAATGTTTACCTCCAGGGCTGAATTCCGACTGTCTTTGCGGGCAGACAATGCCGATCAACGGTTGACACCGATTGGTTTGGAACTTGGTTGTGTCGGAGAGAAGCGACAGGCACATTTTAAAAAGAAAATGAACCAGCTTGATGCGGCGAAATCCAAGCTGACCGCACGCACATACACACCCAAGGAAGTTCTTTCGGCTGGGATCAACGTCAACCAGGATGGAAACCGCCGAGATGGAATGGAAATTCTGGCATTTCCGGATACATCCTTCGAGGACTTGTTCCCTCTGATACCTGATCTACAAGATGTAGACGTGGCGATCCGGCTTCAAATCGAACGCGACGCGCTTTACGCAAACTATATCGATCGGCAAAAGCGCGATGTTGAGGCCATGAAGCGGGATGAATCCTATGTTATCCCACGTGAGTTTGACTATTTTGGCTTGGACGGGCTGTCTTCTGAGATGAAGCAAAAACTGTCGCAGGCCAAGCCGTCGAACATAGCGCAAGCAAGCCGTGTCGAAGGTGTTACTCCGGCTGCCCTGACCCTTGTTCTGGCGAAATTGCGCCGGGATCAACGAGCACGTCAGGCATGACGGTCGATTATTCCAAGTTTGATGGCTTGAATGTTTCACGTGAAACATTTGAGCGTCTGAAAATCTATGTTGATCTGGTGAACCACTGGAACCCCAGGATAAATCTTGTTTCGCGCAATAGCCTGGAATTCATTTGGGATCGGCATATTCTGGATTCTGTCCAGGTTTTTCGATGCGCTGAAACGTTTGACACCTGGGTGGACCTTGGCAGTGGCGGCGGGTTCCCCGGGATGGTGTGCGCCATTATTGCGGCCGAGGAAGTTCCGGCCGCCAGTTTCTCTCTTGTGGAAAGCGACCAGCGAAAATCGGCATTTCTGCGTAACGTTGCCCGTGAATGTGGCGTGTCGTGTAAAGTGATTTCCAAGCGGATTGAGGTGGTTGAACCCCTCGGCGCAAACATCGTTTCGGCGCGCGCGCTGGCGGATTTGCGTACATTGTTATCATTTTGTGACAGACATTTAGGTGAAAACGGGACCGCGCTGTTGCCCAAAGGTGCAAACTGGAAAAAAGAGCTGGATGAGGCGCGTGAGGAATGGAATTTCGATGCTGAGGCCATTACAAGTTTAACTGAACCTCAGGCCGTTATCCTTAAGATCAAAGGAGTATCACGTGGTTGATCTGTCTCGACCGTCCGGACCCCGGATAATAGCGGTTGCCAATCAGAAGGGCGGAGTAGGGAAAACAACCACAGCGATCAACCTGGCGGCCGGACTGGCCGAAGCTGGTTGCAGGGTATTGGTGGTTGACCTCGATCCACAAGGGAACGCATCCACCGGATTAGGGGTCGAAGATCGGGATTGGACCACTTATGACCTCATTCTGGACGACGCGCCTTTGGAGGCAGTGGTTCAAGAGACGGAGATCGAGAACCTTTTGGTTGTCCCTGCAACGGTTGACCTGAGCTCGGCGGATATCGAGCTGATTTCCAACGAAAAACGCAGTTATCTTTTGCATGATGCGCTGCGTCAGACGGCGGTGGACGCGTTTGAGCTGGATTTCATCCTGATAGATTGCCCGCCGTCACTGAACCTCTTGACGGTAAACGCGATGGTTGCCGCCCATTCTGTCCTAGTACCGCTGCAAAGTGAGTTCTTTGCGCTGGAGGGTCTTTCGCAATTGATGCTGACAATTCGGGAGGTCCGGCAAACCGCGAATCCAGACCTGAGAATCGAAGGTGTTGTGTTAACTATGTATGACAACCGCAACAACTTGTCCCGCCAGGTCGAAAAGGATGCGCGTGACAATTTGGGCGAGATGGTTTTTAAAACAAAGATACCCAGGAATGTGCGGGTCAGCGAGGCGCCATCCTATGCGCTGCCGGTATTGCAGTATGACTCGGGATCACTTGGTGCGATGGCGTATCGGCATCTGGCCCGTGAGATCATGCATAAGAACAACAAGACCGCAGCATGAGCGGTGGAGAGGAGGCCGACATGAGCACCAGGAAAGCGAAATCCAGAGGGTTGGGCCGCGGATTATCCGCACTCATGGCGGACGTTAATCCAGAGGCGGGCAACCGAGTACCATCTGACGTGCGCAGACCTGATCTGAAGGTTCCGATTGAAAAGCTGAAGGCAAACCCAAATCAGCCGCGACGCACATTTCAGCCCGAACAATTGGATGAGCTTGCCGCGTCGGTTCGGGAAAAAGGTATCATCCAACCCTTGATCGTACGTCCAACAGGGGTTGGAGAATACGAAATCGTCGCTGGTGAACGCCGGTGGCGGGCTGCTCAGATGGCGCAGCTGCACGAGATCCCGGTGATTGTGCGCGAATTCGATGATACCGAGGTACTGGAAGTTGCGATCATCGAAAACATCCAGCGCGCTGATCTGAACGCAGTGGAAGAGGCCGCCGGATACAGGCAGTTGATGGATCGCTTTGGCCACACGCAGGAAAAGCTTGCTGAGGCTTTGGGGAAAAGCCGCAGCCATATTGCGAACCTGTTGCGGCTTTTGTCTCTGCCAATTGACGTGCAAACTCTTGTTATTGAAGGGAAATTGTCGGCTGGTCATGCGCGCGCACTGATTACGGCGGAAAATCCCTCGGAATTGGCAAAGCAGATCGTCAAGGATGGCCTGTCTGTGCGCGCGACCGAGGCGTTGGTCAAGAAACAGCAGCAGGGCGACACTGCACGACCTGCTCCCAGATCCAGGAATCTGGATGCCGGTAAAGATGCTGATACGCGCGCGCTGGAAAAAGACCTGTCCGCTATTTTGGCCATGAAAGTCTCAATCAACCACAAGGCGGGAACGGAATCCGGTCAGGTTGTTCTGACATATGAAAACCTGGATCAGCTTGACGATCTTTGTGCAAAGCTCAGCCGTTAGGGCGCGTCCAGATAAATATCAGGACGCCGCCCAGAACAATGACCTGAAGGATCAGCACGAAGGGCGGAACGGATAGGAGCAAAGACACCCCTAAAACGGCGGCGACCGATAAGGTTGCTGCCTTTTTTGCGGCCGGACGTATTGCGCCCGAACTCTGCCAATCCAGTATCATTGGCCCGAAAATCCGGTGCGACAGAAGCCAGTTGTGCAACCGTGAAGAGGATCGCGCAAAGAAAAACGCTGCCAGCAACAAAAATGGAACCGTTGGAAGAAGAGGCAGAACAACCCCAATCGCGGCCATCGCAACGCAAAGCAATCCCAGCCCCGCCCAAAGATACTGCATATCTAGCCCATCAATTCCCGGATTACAGCATTCAGCACGGCGCGCCCCGCTGGTGTTGCTCTGAGTCTGTTGTTCTCACGTTCAATCATATTAATGCCGACCAGATGGTCCACGGTTTCGTCTGGAAGTGGAGGGCCCGACAGGGCCTCCCACCTATCTACATCTAGTCCTTCTGAAATCCTCATGCCCATCATAAGGTATTCGCTCGCCTGATCTTCAAGCGAAAGGACATAGCGTTTCTTTTCTCCGCAACCCTTCGTGGCGGCGTCAAGCCAACGTTGCGGGTTCAGATGGGTCTCGGTCGCGTGTTTTTGACCATCCACAGTAATCCGCCCATGAGCGCCGGGACCAATGCCGACATAATCCCCGTAACGCCAATAGACCAGATTGTGCTGCGACTCTGCACCGGGGCGGGCGTGGTTGGACACCTCATAGGCGGGCAGGCCGTGTTTCTCGCAAATCTCTTGTGTTGCAAGGTACATGTCGGCCGCACTGTCATCTTCGGGCAAGCCGCGCAGTTTTCCGACAGCATAACGATCGCCAAAAGCGGTGCCATCTTCGATTGTCAGTTGATACAGCGACAGGTGATCCACAGCCATGGACAGAGCTTCGTTCAACTCGGACCGCCAGGCATCCAGCGTTTGGTGCTGTCTGGCATAGATCAGGTCAAAGCTGACCCGTTCAAAACAATCACGGGCGATGTCAAAGGCAGCGCGGGCCTCGGCCACAGTGTGAATCCGCCCCAAGCGGCGCAGGTCTTCGTCGTTGAGCGCCTGCACGCCCATCGAGATCCGGTTGACGCCTGCGTCACGATAGGCCGCGAACCGACCGGCCTCGACCGATCCGGGATTAGCCTCCAGCGTGATTTCCATGGTGTTGGAAGGGCGCCAGAGCGCACGGGCCTCACCGATCACGGCGGCAACGGTTTCCGGGTCCATCAGCGACGGGGTTCCACCGCCGAAAAAGATCGTGTTCAGCACCCGATCCGGGGTTTCGACGGCCGAGCGCCGCAATTCGCTCAGATAGGAGTTAAGCCATTGTTTTTGATCGATAGTTTTGGAAACATGGCTGTTGAAGTCGCAATAGGGGCATTTGGCCTCGCAAAAGGGCCAATGCACGTACAGGCCAAAGCCCCCGTTGCGCCAATCATCCGCCAAAGCAGCCTTTCACGAACTTCTCAACCGCGCGTCCGCGATGGCTGATCTTGTTCTTTTCCCAGCGATCCATCTCGGCAAAGGTAATGTCGTATCCTTCGGGAACAAACATCGGGTCATAGCCGAATCCACCTTCGCCGCGGATGGGCCAGACCAAATGACCGGGGGCAATGCCTTCAAACACTTCATCATGCCCATCAGGCCAGGCCAGCACCAGCGTGCTGCGGAATTGCGCTGTGCGGGGATGGGGGGCGTTCTTTGCCTCTAGCTCAGTATGGGCGCGGGTCATCGCCATCAGGAAGTCGCGCCCATTGGCGGTTTCGGCCCAATCCGCGGTATAAACACCCGGCGCGCCGTCCAGCGCGTCGATGGTGATTCCGGAATCGTCTGACAGGGCAGGCAGTCCGGTGGCCTTTGCGGCGGCGTGGGCCTTGATCCGGGCGTTGCCGACAAAGGTGTCCTCGGTCTCTTCCGGTTCGGGCAGGTCCATGTCCGCCGCACCCACAACCGTCACGCCAAAAGGTTCGAGGAGATGCGCCATCTCCTCAAGCTTGCCTTTGTTGTGGGTCGCGACCAGAAGCCTGTCGCTGTCAAACTTACGGGTCATGCGGTGGCGGCTTTCTGGGCTGCGGCCAGCTCGGCAACGCCTTTTTCCGCCAGATCCACCAGCTGATCCATCTGGGCGCGGCTGAAAACAGAACCTTCGGCGCTCATCTGGACCTCGATCAGTTTGCCTGATCCGGTCATGATAAAGTTGCCGTCGACACCGGCCTCGCTGTCTTCCGGATAGTCAAGGTCCAGCACAGGCTGGCCCGCATAGATCCCGCAGGACACGGCGGCGACCGGATCAACCAGCGGATCTGAAATCACGTCACCTGCTTTCATCAGTTTGTTGACGGCCAGTCGCAGCGCAACCCAGCCGCCGGTGATCGAGGCACAGCGGGTGCCGCCATCGGCCTGGATCACATCGCAATCAACGGTGATCTGACGTTCGCCCAGTGCAACCCGGTCGACGCCGGCGCGCAGGGCGCGACCAATCAGGCGCTGGATTTCCACCGTACGCCCGCCTTGCTTGCCCGAGGCCGCTTCACGCCGCATCCGAGTATTGGTGGCGCGGGGCAGCATACCGTATTCGGCGGTGACCCAGCCTAGCCCCGAACCCTTGATGAAAGGGGGTACGCGATCTTCGATCGTAGCGGTACACAGAACATGTGTATCGCCCATTTTGATCAGGCAGGAACCTTCGGCATGTTTGGTGAACCCCGTTTCAATTGAAACGGCGCGCATTTCACTTAAGTCTCTTCCAGAGGGTCGCATGGGAAATCCTTTGTTTGCTGGGTTGGGGATACCGCCCCGCAGCGTTACGATGCAACCCCGATTGACCTTTCATTTGCCTGCTATTTAATGATGAACCAGCAGGGGAAAACGCATGAGTGAAGCGAGCAAAATTCTGGACGAGATGAACGACCGGTCGCGCGAGGTGTTCCGGCTGATCGTTGAAAGTTATCTGGAAAGCGGAGAGCCGGTTGGAAGCCGCACCCTGACGCGTACCCTGTCTGAAAAAGTCAGCGCCGCAACCGTGCGCAACGTGATGCAGGACCTGGAATTTCTGGGTCTTTTGGACAGCCCGCATATCAGCGCGGGTCGGGTACCGACGCAGCAAGGACTGCGTATGTTCGTGGACGGTTTGCTTGAAGTTGGCGATCTGGGCGTTGACGACAAGCAAAAACTGGAAGAGACTTTAGGCTCTAACACGGGTGATGTTGGCGGAATGCTGGATCGGGTCGGGTCAGCTCTGTCACACGTGACACAAGGTGCGTCGCTGGTTCTGACGCCAAAGCATGAAGCCGAAATCAAACATATCGAGTTTGTCTCGTTAGGGCATGACAAGGCTTTGGTGGTGCTGGTCTTTTCTGACGGCCATGTCGAAAATCGCCTGTTCACACCGCCGCCCGGCCAGACGCCCAGTTCGATGCGCGAGGCTGCGAATTTTCTGAATGCGCTGATCGAGGGGCGCACACTCAGTGAAGTGCGCCGTCAGATGCAGAAACAGATTCAGGCGCGCAAGCAGGAAATAGATGCGCTGGCGCGCGAGCTGGTGGAAAGTGGGCTGGCGGCCTGGGACGGAGACGGAGCCGACTCGGCCCGTTTGATCGTGCGGGGGCGGGCGAATCTGTTGAACGAACCCGGTCAGGCCGGAGAATTGGAGCGTATTCGCAGCCTGTTTGATGATTTGGAGCGCAAGCGCGACATCGCGGATTTCCTCGAATTGACGGAAGGCGGCGAGGGTGTGCGCATTTTTATTGGGTCTGAGAACAAACTTTTCTCACTTTCGGGTTCCTCTTTGGTGGTGTCTCCATATATGAACGCTGATCGAAAGATAATCGGTGCGGTCGGGGTCATCGGACCCACGCGTCTGAATTATGGACGGATCGTGCCGATCGTGGATTATACGGCGCAACTGGTCGGCAAGCTGATATCCGACCGGAGCTAGAGGGTAAGAGATGGCAGAGCCCAAGAACGAAGATTTTCTGGACGATATCATGGCGGCAGAAGCGGAAGAGCTGGCCGAGGAGTTTACTGAGATCAGTGACGAGGCGTTGGAGCTGGACGAGCTGCGCGCTGAGCGGGATGAGTATAAAGACAAATTCATGCGCGCGCTTGCCGACGCCGAGAACGCGCGCAAACGCGGTGACAAGGCGCGCCGCGATGCCGAGCAGTATGGCGGTTCCAAGCTGGCCCGCGATATGCTGCCTGTTTACGACAACATGAAGCGCGCGCTTGAGGCCGCGACCGACGAGCAGAAAGAGGTTGCCGCCGGACTGCTGGAAGGCGTCGAACTGACCATGCGTGCCCTGAAGGATGTGTTCCAGAAACACGGGATCGAAGTGATTACACCCCAGGTTGGTGACCGGTTTGATCCGAATGTGCACGAAGCAATGTTCGAGGCCCCGGTCCCGGGCACGCGGGCAGGGGACATCATCCAGGTGTCCGCCGAAGGTTTCATGCTGCACGACCGACTGTTGCGTCCGGCTCAGGTCGGGGTCTCTTCAACGCCAGCAAGCTGATTGGCTTTTCAAAGCCAAGCCTTCGGCGAGAGTATTTTTGAAAAGATGAAGGGCGGTCAGGATCTGGCCGCCTCTTTCAATTTGTAGATCAGATCCAGCGCCTCGCGCGGGGTCAGTTCGTCGGGCAGGACACCCTCCAGCATCTCGGTCACCGGCGAGGTTTTCGGTGCGGGCGGGGGTGGCGGCGCGGCTGCCGAGAACAGCGGCAGGTCGTCAATCAGCGCCTTTTGCTTGCCGCCTTCGCGTTCGGTTTTTTCAAGCTGGTCCAGAACCACCCGGGCACGTTCGACGACAGAAGCAGGTAAACCGGCCAGCTGCGCAACCTGCACCCCATAAGACCGATCAGCCGCGCCCTTGTGAACCTCGTGCAGGAAGATGACTTCGCCATCCCACTCTTTGACCGCTACGGTGGCGTTATCGACACCTTCGAGTTTACCGGCCAAAGCAGTAAGCTCATGATAATGCGTGGCAAACAATGCGCGACATTTGTTGGCCGCGTGCAGGTGTTCCAATGTGGCCCAAGCGATGGACAGGCCGTCATAGGTGGCGGTACCGCGACCGATTTCGTCCAGGATCACCAATGCACGGTCATCGGCCTGATTCAGAATGGCGGCGGTTTCGACCATCTCGACCATAAAGGTCGACCGCCCCCGCGCCAGATCGTCCGAGGCTCCGACGCGGCTGAACAGCTGACTGACGACGCCAATATGCGCCTCTTCGGCCGGAACATAGCTGCCCATTTGGGCAAGCAGTGCAATCAGGGCGTTCTGGCGCAGAAAGGTTGACTTACCGGCCATGTTCGGACCCGTCAGTAACCATATCGCCGCGCCGTTTTCGACGGTCAGATCGCAATCATTGGAAATGAATGCATCGCCGCTTTGCCGCCGGAGGGCGTGTTCCACAACCGGGTGTCGACCGCCCTGCACATTGAATGCGCGAGAGGCATCAACCCTTGGACGGCACCAGTTTTCACCCCGCGCAAGATCAGCCAAGGCGGTCGTCACGTCCAGTTCGGCAAGCCCGCGGGCGGCTTGATTCAATCGGGAAGCGAGGTCCAAGATAGCGCCAGAAAGCCTTTGATAGAGCCGCTTTTCAATCTCCAGCGCCAGATTTCCGGCGTTCAGGATACGCGTTTCGATCTCGGACAGTTCGACGGTTGTAAACCGCACCTGATTGGCTGTCGTCTGGCGATGGATATAGGTTTCGCTAAAGGGTGTGTTCAGCATCTTTTCGGCATGGGTGGCCGTGGTTTCGATGAAGTAGCCCAGCACGTTGTTGTGCTTGATTTTCAGCGAGGTGATGCCGGTGTGTTCGACGTAATTTCGTTGAAACCCGGCGATGACGGACCGGCCTTCGTCGCGCAAGGTGCGGGCCTCGTCCAGTTCAGCGTCAAAACCTGGCGCGATAAAGCCTCCGTCGCGGGTCAGAAGCGGGGGCTCGGCCACCAACGCCTCGTCCAGCAAGGTCAGCAAGTCATCGAAACCAACAAGGTTCTGAAGCGCGGTTGCCAGCAACACCGGTAAATCCTGACCGGTGCAGATTTCGGCAATCGTGACCGCCTGGGTCAGGCCATTGCGAATGGCTGTCAGGTCACGAGGCCCGCCACGTTCTAATGACAAACGCGACAGAGCGCGGTCCAGATCCGGGGTTTTGCGCAAGGCTTCGCGCAGATCAGACGCGATCAGGCTGTCACCAGCGGCGAAACTGACTGCGTCAAGCCGGGCATGGATCACATCCAGATTTCGAGAAGGGCTTGAAAGCCGCTGTTCCAGCAATCGCGCGCCACCGGGGGTAACGGTCCGGTCAACGACAGAAAGAAGCGATCCTGCGCGCCCGCCGGACAGCGAGCGGGTCAGTTCCAGATTGCGGCGCGTTGCAGCGTCGATCTGAACGACCCGATCCTCAGATTCTTTCAGCGGTGTTTGCAGCAGGGGCAGCTTGCCCTTTTGCGTAGTCTCCAGATAGTCGATCAGCGCGCCCATCGCGGACACTTCGGCGCGGCCGAAATTGCCGAACGCGTCCAAGGCGCCCACGTGAAACAGCCCGCAGATGCGCTTTTCCGCCGCCGTGCTGTCGAAACTGGCGCGCCCGACCGGGGTCAGTGAAATCCCCAGATCAAGCAGCGTTTCGTTCAGCTTTTCCTGCGCCCCATCGGCCACGATCAGTTCAGAGGGCGCAAGCCGGGCAAGTTCGGGGCTGAGCCGGACCGAGGTCAGGGGCATCACGTGAAACGCGCCCGTTGAAATATCAGCCCAGGCAAGCGCGGCCTCGTCCCGGACCTCGGCATAGGCAGCCAGAAAGTTGTGCCGGCGCGCCTCAAGCAGCGCATCTTCGGTCAGTGTTCCGGGTGTGACCAGTCGCACGACATCACGCTTTACGACCGATTTAGAGCCTCTTTTCTTCGCTTCAGCCGGGCTTTCCATCTGTTCGCAGACCGCAACGCGAAAGCCCTTGCGGATCAGTGTCAGAAGGTATCCTTCGGCCGAATGCACCGGCACGCCACACATCGGGATGTCTTCGTCATTGTGCTTGCCACGCTTGGTCAACGCGATATCCAGCGCTTCGGCAGCGTTGACGGCATCCTCGAAAAACATCTCGTAGAAATCACCCATGCGATAAAACAGCAGGGCATCCGCGTGGGCTTGTTTGATTTCGAGGTATTGCGCCATCATTGGCGTGACTGTGGACAAATCGGCCCCCTTTTGGCGTATTCCGGGCGCGACCTTACAAATCCCGCATCTTCTGTAAAAGCCGAAAACTCATTCTCGTTGAGGCGGGCGTTCTCCTGCGCTATGAGGCGTCAGCCCTGAAGTCATGGAAACGACATTTAAGATGCCCAAAGCGAAGATCACCAAAGAAGAGGCATTGGCCTTTCACCTGGACCCCACCCCCGGCAAGTGGGAGGTGCAGGCCACCGTCCCCATGACAACGCAGCGTGACCTGTCGCTGGCCTACAGCCCGGGCGTGGCCGTTCCCTGCGAGGCCATCGCGGAAAACCCGGAAACGGCCTATGACTATACCAACAAGGGCAACCTGGTGGCCGTAATCTCGAACGGGACGGCGGTGCTGGGCCTTGGTAACCTTGGCGCGCTGGGCTCGAAACCGGTCATGGAAGGCAAATCGGTCCTGTTCAAACGGTTCGCCGACGTGAACTCGATCGATATCGAGCTGGACACCGAAGACCCGGATGAATTCTGCCGTGCGGTGCGCCTGATGGGGCCGACCTTTGGCGGCATCAATCTGGAAGACATCAAGGCGCCCGAGTGTTTCATCATCGAACAGCGCCTGAAAGAAGAGATGGACATCCCCGTCTTTCACGATGACCAGCACGGCACAGCCGTGATCTGTGCTGCGGGCCTGCTGAACGCGCTGCATATCTCGGGCAAGAAGATCGAGGACGTGAAAATCGTTCTGAATGGCGCAGGTGCGGCTGGGATTGCCTGTATCGAACTGCTCAAGGCAATGGGCGCGCGGCATGAAAACTGCATTGTCTGCGATACCAAGGGCGTGATCTATCAAGGCCGGACCGAGGGTATGAACCAGTGGAAATCGGCCCACGCGATCACAACCGACTTGCGCACATTGGAAGACGCGATGAAAGGGGCGGATGTGTTCCTGGGTGTGTCGGTGAAAGGCGCGGTCACGCAGGATATGGTCGCCAGCATGGCCGACAATCCTGTCATCTTTGCGATGGCCAACCCCGACCCCGAGATCACTCCGGAAGAAGCGCACGAGGTTCGCGTGGATGCGATCGTTGCCACCGGGCGCAGCGATTATCCAAACCAGGTGAATAACGTTCTGGGCTTCCCCTACCTGTTCCGCGGTGCGTTGGACATTCATGCCCGCGCCATCAATGATGAGATGAAGATCGCCTGTGCCCACGCACTTGCAAATCTGGCACGCGAGGATGTGCCGGATGAGGTCGCCATGGCCTATGGCAAGTCGCTGACCTTTGGGCGTGACTATATCATCCCCACCCCGTTCGACCCGCGTTTGATCCACCGCATTCCGCCGGCTGTTGCCAGGGCGGGGATGGACACCGGTGCCGCGCGCCGTCCGATCATCGACATGGACGCGTATGAGCTGAGTCTGAAATCCCGGATGGACCCGACCGCCAGCATCCTGCGCGGTCTGAACGCCCGAGCGCGTCAGGCGCAAAGCCGCATGATTTTCGCCGAGGGCGACGATCCCCGGGTATTGCGCGCAGCGGTCATGTATCAGCGGTCTGGTTTCGGCAAGGCGCTTGTGGTGGGCCGGCCGGACGATGTGAAGACCAAACTGGAAGCAACGGGCCTGGGCGACGCTGTGCGTGAAATCGAGGTCGTGAATGCGGCCAATACCACGCATCTCGAAACCTATTCGAACTTCCTGTATCAGCGCCTGCAGCGTAAGGGCTTTGACCGCAAAGATATTCACCGTCTGGCCGCACGGGACAGGCACGTGTTTTCCTCGCTGATGCTGGCCCATGGGCATGGTGATGGTCTTGTCACTGGCGCAACCCGCAAGTCCGCACATGTGCTCGACCGGATCAACCATGTGTTTGATGCCGATGCCGCCAACGGTGCCGCGGGTGTGACAGCTTTGCTGCATAAAGGCCGGATTGTTCTGATTGGCGACACGTTGGTACATGAATGGCCCGACGAAAACGATCTGGCGAATATTGCCGAGCGTTCGGCCGCAGTTGCCCGGCATATGGGGTTGGAGCCGCGCGTGGCTTTTGTCAGCTTCTCGACCTTTGGCTATCCGGTGTCAGAACGTGCTGAAAAGATGCACCGTGCCCCGGCTGTTCTGGATCGGCGCGGCGTCGACTTTGAATACGAGGGTGAAATGACGGTGGACGTCGCCCTGAACATCGAACAGCAAGCGGCCTATCCGTTCTCGCGCCTGACCGGTCCGGCGAATATCCTGATCGTTCCGGCCCGGCATTCGGCATCAATCTCGACCAAGCTGATGCAGGAAATGGGTGGTGCGACCGTGATTGGCCCGATCCTGTCAGGCATCGACAAGCCGATCCAGATCTGTTCGACCGTATCGACCGCGAACGATATTCTGAACATGGCCATTCTGGCCTCTTGCGACATCGGATAAATCATGACGATCTGGAATCTCGGCTCGATTAACGCGGATATGGTCTATGACCTGCCGCATCTGCCTGCACCGGGGGAAACTCTGGCTGCCCGTAGGCTGGATCGGTTCCTGGGCGGCAAGGGGGCCAACATGTCGGTGGCCGCGGCGCGTGCGGGATCACGCGTCAGCCATATAGGTGCCGTGGGGCCCGATGGGCGCTGGGCCAAGGATCGACTGACAGAATATGGTGTGGATACGCGCCATATCTCTGAGGTGGGTGTTCCCACAGGCCACGCCATCATTGCGGTGGATGCCGAGGGTGAGAACCTGATTATCCTGTATCCCGGGGCCAATCACGCATTGGAACCCGCCCATCTGGGGCAGGCGCTGGCCTCGGCAAACACCGGTGACCTGCTGATCTTGCAGAATGAAACCAATGCCCAGGTCGAGGCGGCGCAGCTGGGGCGCAAGCTTGGCCTGACCGTCTGTTATGCCGCGGCCCCGTTTCAGGCACCGGCCGTTCAGGGCGTTCTGCCTTATCTGGATTTCTTGATCCTAAATGAGGTGGAGGCTGAACAGCTGCGCCAGGAAACCGGTCAGAGCATTGCTGATCTGCCTGTTCGGCATGTCATTGTTACCCTCGGCTCAAAAGGCGCAAGGTATTTGCAGCAGGGCAACGATCCGGTCGAGTTTCCCGCGCATAAGGTGCGGGCGGTGGATACCACAGGGGCAGGCGACACCTTCACCGGCTATGTGCTGGCGGGCATGGATCGCGGAATGCCAATGGAGCAGGCCATTTTGCAGGCAAACCGCGCCGCAGCCCTGATGGTCATGCGGCACGGAACTGCGGATGTCATTCCCGATCTGAAAGAAGTGCGTGACGCATCCTTTGACTAGGACCCTGCAAATGGGGCATCCCCGCCCCAAAGCTGCTTGACGCGCGCGTCACGACCACAGGCTTTGCGATACGCTTTGTAGGCGTTGTGCTGGCGCTTTGGCCCAAAGCGGGTAAGGACCAGTTTGTTGCCTTTGTAATAATCCTGATGATACGCCTCGGCGGGGTAAAAGGGTCCTGCGCTCAGAACCGGGGTGACAATGGTCTGGCCCAGCGCTTGCTGTGCGTCTGCTATGGCTTGTTCTGCCAACGCCTTTTCGCCTGTGTTAGAGACGAATATCGCAGTTCGATAGCTGTCGCCCCGATCGCAGAACTGGCCACCTGCGTCTGTCGGATCAACCGAGCGGAAAAACATGTTCAGAAGTGACGCGCGAGAGACCCGCGCCGGATCGAACGTGATCTGAACCGCCTCGTAGTGTCCGGTTCCCCCTTTTGAAACCTGATCATATGTCGGGTCCGCAGATGTGCCGCCGGTGTACCCTGACACCGCCCCGATTACGCCGGGCACGGATTCGAAATCGGATTCCACGCACCAGAAACACCCGCCAGCCACCGTTAGCGTTTCGGTTCCCGCAGCCGGGGCAGGCAGCGCGCGCAACAGTGCGGCCAATGCAATCAGTGTAAACAGAAGGGCTGGTCTGACGGTTTCGAAATAAGCAGTCCGCATCATGACAGGTCTCCTTTTTAGGTGAGATTGACGCGGGTTCGACCCCCTTGCAATTGCCTGTCATGCAATGTCACGCGCTGGTGAGACGAGTTTATCGTCTGCGATCACGCGTAAACGGCCCACTTGAAAGGCGGGCGAAACCACCGTTCATTTGCGACGGATCCTGCGCGACTGGTATCTCGAAGCGGAACCGCAGCACACCGCGGGTGAGACCGCCAGTCTGGCTGGACTTGGACCAAAGGCCAGCATTGCGCCGAAATCAGCCCAGCAATTGCCCCAGCTTCATCGCAACACTCATATTGCCCGAGATCTTGAGCTTGCCCAAAGCAACGCCGGTCATCGGGTTCAGCTTTCCGGTCAACAGCTTGGTCAGGTTCTCCTGCGAGATGCGGATTGTGCAATCCGTGTCCCGGTCCTGCGTCGATGCCTGATTGTCCGCCAGAACAATCACACCGTCCGCGCCACAATCGAACTTCAGTGAACCGTCAAAGCTTTTGCCGCTCAGCCCTTTTTGAATTCCATCGGCGATGTCCTGAAGCATTCGGGGTCCTTTCACGGTTTCCGAATGCGTAATGCGTCAGGTGCCGAACAGGCAAGGCTGACCCAACTGGAACTTCTGATCACGATGCGCCGAGGATCTGAACCGTCCGGTCACAAGGCTTACCGCCATAGAAGGCGTCCAGAACAGCACGAAACTCGGGCGGAGCATCTGCCACAGATGAAAACAATGTCATCGAAGACCGCAGCTTTTTCGCGTCAATTCCGCCCAGAATGTCGCGGGCATCGCGCCCCGTGTGCAGCAGCATCAGCGAGGCCGTCTGCCTAAGCCGGTCGCGCAGTTCCGGGTGGTTCAGATAGCGTGTCGCCTCGTCCAGATCTTCAATGCCGTAAAGCTGCGCCATATGGGACTGGCCCAGCTCGGCCAGTTGCGGAAACACGAACCACATCCAGTGGCTGGTTTTCTGCCCCTGTTCAAGTTCGCGCAGGACATCGGTCCAAACCGTGTCCTGCGCCTCGATGAACATGTCGAGTTCGTCGTCGGTATCGTCTTCGTCGATCACTTGGACAGGCGCTTGTTCCGAGCAGCCAGCAGTTTCAGACGCAGCGCATTCAGCTGGATAAAGCCTGCCGCATCTTTCTGATCGTACGCACCTGCATCCTCTTCGAAGGTCACATGTGCCTCAGAGTACAGCGAATGATCCGACCAGCGGCCCACGGTCGAGGCCAGACCTTTGTACAGTTTCACGCGGACGGTGCCGGTGACATGCTCTTGCGACCTGTCGATGGCGGCTTGGAGCATCTCGCGCTCGGGGCTGTACCAGAAACCGTTATAGATGAGTTCCGCATATTGCGGCATCAGCTGGTCTTTCAGATGCATCGCGCCACGGTCCATGGTGATGGATTCAATGCCACGGTGCGCTTCCAGCAGGATGGTGCCGCCGGGTGTCTCGTAGATACCGCGCGACTTCATGCCCACGAACCGGCCTTCGACCAGGTCCAGACGGCCAATACCGTGCTTGCCGCCATATTCGTTCAGCTTGGTCAGGATCGTGGCCGGGCTCATCGCCTCACCGTTGATGCTGACGGCGTCGCCTTTTTCAAAGCCGATCTCGATAAATTCAGGCTCATTCGGGGCGTCCTCGGGGTGGACGGTGCGCTGGTAGACATAGTCGGGGGCCATATCGGCGGGGTCTTCCAGAACCTTGCCCTCGGATGAGGTATGCAGCAGGTTCGCATCGACCGAGAACGGCGCCTCACC
This sequence comes from Ruegeria sp. N7, assembly GCF_056531345.1. Taxonomy (NCBI): domain Bacteria; kingdom Pseudomonadati; phylum Pseudomonadota; class Alphaproteobacteria; order Rhodobacterales; family Roseobacteraceae; genus Ruegeria; species Ruegeria sp. N7. The sequence goes on from NZ_JBQFLR010000016.1 coordinate 70,740, forward strand.
ACGCTTGTCCTTGGCAATCGGAATCTGGTTCTGCTCGGCGAATTCAAGCAGCTTGGTACGGCTGGTCAGATCCCACTCGCGCCAGGGGGCGATCACCTTGATGTCTGGGTTCAGCGCATATGCCGCCAGTTCGAACCGCACCTGATCGTTGCCTTTGCCGGTTGCACCATGGGCGACAGCATCAGCACCGGTTTCGGCAGCGATCTCAATCAGGCGTTTCGAGATCAGCGGCCGCGCGATCGAAGTGCCCAGCAGGTACAGACCTTCATATTGCGCATTGGCACGGAACATCGGGAAGACGAAATCGCGGACGAATTCCTCGCGGATATCCTCGATATAGATGTTCTCGGGCTTGATCCCCAGCAGTTCGGCCTTTTGGCGCGCGGGCTCCAGCTCCTCGCCCTGACCCAGATCGGCGGTGAAGGTCACGACCTCACAGCCATACTCGGTCTGCAGCCATTTCAGAATGATCGAGGTATCAAGGCCACCGGAATAGGCCAGAACAACTTTCTTGGGCGCGGACATCTGACTTCCCTTTATGCGTAGAACGATTGGCCCCTAGCGGGTTTTGGACGCGGGGGCAAGTTGGTGCGCGTTGACGAAGGCCGGGAAATGAGGTGAAACGGAGGGAAAGAGAACAAGGATTGGTTGAGAGGGCAGTTTTAGGATGCTGGGCTACAAGATTTTTAGGCATGCGGTTTTAATGCTTTTGGACAACATATCAGTCGCGTTGAGATTAAGCTTTTTTCCGTTTCTTGTTTTAGGCACCGCATTCTATTTTTTGACTATTTTTCAGACGGAAAGTTTGCCGGAGACCGATAAACTCTCTCCGATGTTGGGCGTGTCTCTAGCTGGCTTTGTACTCGCAGTCCTCTATTTGATCGTACTGGTTTGGGTGGCCGTAGGCTGGCATCGTTACGTACTTCAGAACGTTGAACCACATCTCGCGTGGCCAGTATGGGACGGAGACCGTATGTGGGCCTATGGCGGCGCATTTCTTCGGATTATCCCATTGAGCATTCTACTGAGTCTTGTCGCTGTTTTTATTTTTCTGGTGCCTGCAGCCGTTTTTTATGATGGCGGGGTGTCAACTGATGACGGCACCTTTCTTGGTTTTTTGCTTGGTGTCGTCATTTCGTACATTTCGTTTAGGCTTTCGCTCGTGTTACCGGCTGCGGCAGTTGGGGAATTTATGAAAGTTCCAGATTCGTGGCGCAAAACCAAAGAGTTCTCTAAGCCGATTTTTGTTGCCGCACTTTGTGTTGGAGTTCTTACAGCAATACCGAATTTGTTGCTACATACACCTCTGGCCCCAATCATAGGCAGCTTTGTCTATTTCCTAGTTGCGCAATGGTTTCTGCTCATGCTGGGCGTCAGCATCATGACGGCCCTTTACGGTTTTGTCGTCGAGAAGCGCGAACTACGCTGACGCCCGTACACATATGTATTCCTTGCCCTTATCACGCTGATGGGGCAGGGAGGCGGGCATGACCGACTTCATGACCCGCGCCCGCGCCGCCGAAGAGGCGATGCGCTCTGTCTTCCCGGCAACGCCGTTGCAGCGCAATGCCCACCTGTCCGACCGTTATGGGGCGGATATCTGGCTCAAGCGCGAAGACCTGAGCCCGGTGCGCTCCTACAAGATTCGCGGTGCCTTTAACGCCATGCGCAAGCAACAGGGACAGAACCTGTTCGTCTGTGCCAGCGCGGGCAATCACGCGCAGGGCGTGGCCTATATGTGCCAGCATATGGGGGTCCGGGGCGTGATCTTCATGCCGGTCACGACGCCTCAGCAGAAGATCCAGAAAACGCGTATCTTTGGCGGGGATAACGTCGAGATTCATCTGATCGGTGACTATTTCGATGACACACTTGCTGCCGCTCAGGCATGGTGCACGCAGCAGGGCGGATATTTCCTGTCACCTTTTGACGATGCCGATGTGATCGAAGGGCAAGCCTCGCTGGCGGTTGAAATCGAAAGGCAGATGGGCGGTGCGCCCGATCACGTTGTGCTTCCCGTGGGTGGAGGCGGCATGTCCGCCGGTGTCGCCACATGGTTCGGGGACCGCACCCATTGCCTGTTCGTCGAACCGGCCGGAGGGGCCTGTCTGCGCGCAGCCCTGGCGGCGGGGCATCCTGTTTCGCTGGATTATGTGGATACCTTTGTCGATGGCGCGGCGGTCGGGCGGATCGGTGAAAAGCCGTTCGAGTTGTTGAAATCACGCCACCTGTCGGACGTTCTGGTCCTGTCCGAGGATCGTATCTGCGCCACCATGATCGAGATGCTGAATGTCGAAGGCATCGTGCTGGAACCTGCGGGGGCGCTGGCGATCGAGGCAGTAGGTGATATCCAAAGCTTTGTGCGCGGAAAGACCGTGGTCTGCCTGACATCCGGCGGCAATTTCGATTTCGAACGCCTTCCCGAGGTCAAGGAACGTGCGCAGCGGTATTCCGGTGTGAAAAAGTACTTCATCCTGCGCCTGCCGCAGCGACCCGGCGCCCTGAAGGAATTCCTGAATATTCTCGGCCCCGAGGATGATATCGCGCGGTTCGAATACATGAAGAAATCGGCGCGCAATTTCGGTTCGGTTCTGATCGGGATCGAAACCCGCAAGCCCGAAAACTTCATGCGCCTGTTTGCCCATCTGGACGATGCCGGGTTCACCTATACCGACATCACCGAGGACGAGACGCTGGCACAGTTCGTGATCTAGTTCAGGTTCTCATTCAGCTCGGCTTCAAACATGGTTTTCGAGCTGTCGAAAGCAGCCAAAAGCGCTGGCAGATCAACCTCGGCCCCTTGCCCTGCTGCGGCCTGCCGTTCCCCATCCTGGCAGAGTTTCGAGAATTGATCGAACCCTAGGCTCAATGCGCTGCCTTTCAGGAAATGCAGGTTCTGCTCCAGTTCGGCCCGGTTGGTGTCGCGGCGCAGGCGGGTGATCACGTCCTGCACTTCTTCCAGAAATATCTCGACCACCTCATCGAATTCCTCGGGGCCGACTTCATCCCGCAACTGCCTGACTCTGGCCCAGTGGATCATGATGTACACCAGCTAATGAATGGTCATGGTTCTGAATAGACGCGCCCGGTAAAAAGCAGGTTAACGGGGCCACTCTTCACCGGATGTTAAATCTGTCGGCGATAGGGTCGTCAAATGTGACGAAACTCATCAGAGCAAAGGGTAAATGGTGCCGGGGGCGAGTCTTGAGGAAACCAGACCTGATCTGGATTTCGGCGCGATCCGCACGGTGCTGGTCGTGGATGACAGCCGCCTGCAACGGCGCATTCTGGTGGCCTCGCTCAGGAAATGGGGGTTCGAGGTGATCGAGGCCGAGACAGGCCATGCCGCTTTGGCGCTTTGCGTCGATAATCCGCCCGATCTTGTGCTGAGCGATTGGGTCATGCCGGGGATGAGCGGGCTTGAATTCTGCTGTGCCTTTCGGGCTTTGGAAACGGATCAATACAGCTATTTCATCCTTCTGACATCCAAAAGCGAAAAGCAGGAGGTCGCGCGCGGTCTGGATGCCGGGGCCGACGATTTTCTGATCAAGCCGCTTGAGGCGGACGAACTGCGCGCCCGGATTTCAGCTGGTGCGCGCATTCTGGACATGCAGCGCGAGCTCTCACAGAAAAACCGCCTGATCGAATCCGCGCTCGAGGAACTCAGGCTGGCGCATGACGCGATCGACAAGGACCTGATGCAGGCGCGGAAAATTCAGGAATCGCTGGTTCCCGAACTGACCCGGACATTCGGCAAATCGCGGGTCAGTCTGTTGCTGAAACCTTGTGGTCATATCGGCGGTGATCTGGTGGGGATGTTCTCGCCCGGGGTGAACCGGCTTGGGTTCTACAGCATCGACGTATCCGGGCATGGCATCACCTCGGCCATGATGACGGCGCGATTGGGGGGGTATCTGTCCAGCAAGCATTTCGATCAGAACGTCGCAATGGAGCGGAGGTTCGACAAGTTTTATGCACTTCTTCCGCCGAAATACGTGGCTGAAACGCTCAATTCCCGCCTGATGGCCGATGAAGGTATCGAAGAGTATTTTACGATGGTTTACGCCATCGTCGACCTGCGCAATGGGCATCTGAAAATGGTACAGGCCGGGCATCCGCACCCCCTGCTGCTGCGGCAGGGTGGCCGCGCCGAGTTTCTTGGTGACGGAGGCTTGCCCATAGGATTGATCGAAGATGCGCGCTTTCAACAAGTCGAGACGCAGATGCAGCCCGGCGACAAGCTGCTGTTGTACTCGGACGGGTTTACCGAATGCCAACTGGCTGGTGGTGGCTTGCTGGAAGAAGACGGTTTGCGTCAGATGGCCCAACAGAGCATGTCGGAAAGGGGCGGGTCAGAGTTTCTGGACGACATGTTCTGGCGTTTGACGCAAGTGATGTCACCCAAAGACAGCATCGGCGATGATGTCTCGGCCGTCTTTTTTGAATATAACGGACCTTAAAGCGACCCGAGATGCAATTCAGCAAAGTGCCGGTCACCGTCATTTCCCAGTAAACCGACGGCGTCAGCAGTTTCCATCCACAGCGCTTCGTGAAACGCCTCGGTCGGCGGGCCTATGCGTCGCACGGGGCGGGCGCGATAGATCAGGCAGACCTTCTCGGCCCACAGGTCATATTCCGGCATATAGGTGAAGCGCCGAAAGGCACCAATCCGCCGGGGCGCCGCAATAAGCCACCCGGTTTCTTCAAAGACTTCGCGATGCAGGGCGGTAACGGGTGATTCGCCCGGATCAATACCTCCGCCGGGCAATTGCAGGTCGGGTCCGGGTTCTGTCTGGCAGGTCAGCAAAAGGTGACTTCTGCGGGGCAAAAGTGCATAAACACCGACCCGTCGCGTGTATTTCCGCCCCGGCTCTGGGGTTTCACCGAACCGCCTGATCATGTATGGCCCCTTACAACCTAATCTGTTCGACCTATATGGTGCCGGTATGCCAACCTGTGGCGCGTAAGGAAACCCCATGTCTCTTGGAACGAAAATCGCGTGGGACGATACCGTCCTGCCCTTTCAACTCGATGTATCGGATATGCGTGGCCGAGTGGCCCGTCTGGATGGTGTGCTGGATGGTATCCTGAAGCAGCATGACTACCCCGAACAGGTCGAGGCGTTGGTGGCCGAGATGGCCCTGCTGACCGCATTGATCGGGCAGACGGTTGCGCTGCGCTGGAAGCTGTCGTTGCAGGTGCAGTCCAAGGGGCCGGTGCGCATGATTGCGACCGACTATTACGCACCCAAGGCCGAAGGTCAGCCTGCGCAGATCCGGGCCTATGCCAGCTTTGACCGTGACCGGCTCACCGATACGGCCCCCTTCGATCAGGTGGGCGAAGGGTATTTTGCCATCATGATAGACCAGGGCGAAGGCACGCAGCCCTATCAGGGTATCACGCCGCTGACCGGGGCCTCTCTCAGCGCCTGCGCTGAGGCCTATTTTGCACAGTCCGAGCAGCTGCCAACCCGGTTCTCGCTGAGCTTTGGCAAATCGACCGAGCCCGGCGTGGATGAACATTGGCGTGCCGGCGGCATCATGTTGCAGCATATGCCCAAAGCTTCGCCATTTGCCGCCTCGGGTGAGGGCAATGGCGAGATCCTGACCGCCAGCGATCTGGTCGACGGTGAAGAGGGCGAGAACTGGGGCCGGGTCAATATCCTGCTGGACACAGTCGAGGATCTTGAGCTGATCGGTCCTTCGATTGCGCCGACTGATTTGTTGGTCCGGTTGTTCCACGAAGAACAGCCACGGGTCTTTGATGCGCAGTCCGTGCAGTTTGGCTGCACCTGTTCCGAAGACCGGGTACGGCAGAGCCTGTCGATCTATTCGGCAAAGGACCTCGAAAAGATGACGACGCCCGAAGGTCAGGTCACCGCCGATTGCCAGTTCTGCGGCGCACACTATGTGCTTGACCCGTCAACGGTTGGCTTTGAAGCCGAAGACCGAAAGGGTGCTTGACCCGATTGAACAGATCCGGACGGCGCTGCGCCGTCCCGGTCACGGGTCCAGCGATTTTGACCTGAACCCGGATACCGTCCTGCCACCCGGCCGCCGCCTGCGCCCGGCGGGGGTTCTGGTTGCAATCTCGCTTGCGGATGACACCCCTCGGGTGATCCTGACGAAACGGTCCTCGGCCCTCAAGCATCATCCGGGTCAGATCGCGTTTCCCGGTGGCAAACAGGACGAAGGGGATGCGGATGTCACGGCAACGGCCCTGCGCGAAGCACAGGAAGAGATCGGCCTTCCCGCGGACCTTCCCGAAATTCTGGGTTACCTGCCGACGCATGAAACTGTCACTTCATTCACGGTCACACCCGTGGTGGCCGTTCTTCGAAAGGGATTTCAACCTGTTCCGGAACCCGGCGAAGTCGACGAAGTTTTTTCGACCCCCCTTGCGCATCTCTTGAATCCCAAGAATTATCTGGTGGAATCGCGCCGTTGGCGCGGACAAAAACGCAGATATTACACAGTTCCGTACGGCCCTTATTACATATGGGGTGCGACGGCCCGCATATTGCGCGGGCTTGCAGCGCGGGTGAATGAATGATGCAGATTGAGGAGCTTTGGGTCAGCGAACCGGCGACCCAAAAGGTATGCGCCGCCCTGACCTCATCCGGGGCGCAGGCGCTTTTTGTGGGTGGGTGCGTGCGCAATGCGCTGCTGGGCGCGCCGGTGTCGGATATCGACATTGCCACTGATGCCCGGCCTGAACAGGTTGTCGAGATGGCGCAGGCTGCCGGCCTCAAGGCCATCCCCACCGGTATCGACCATGGCACGATTACAGTGGTCAGCGCCGGTATCCCGCACGAGATCACCACTTTCCGGCGTGACGTCGAAACCGATGGTCGCCGCGCTGTCATCGCCTTTTCCGATCACGTCGAAGAAGATGCTGCGCGGCGCGATTTTACCATGAATGCACTTTATGCAAGGCCCGATGGCACTGTGTTAGACCCGCTTGGCGGGCTTCCCGACCTTCGGGCCCGGCGGGTGCGGTTCATCGGTGAAGCAGAGGACCGCATTCGCGAAGACTATCTGCGGTCACTGCGCTATTTCCGGTTTCACGCATGGTATGGCGACCCGGATGCCGGTTTCGACCCGGACGCGCTGGCTGCCATTGGTGCCAATCTTGACGGGCTGACCTCGTTGTCGCGGGAACGCGTCGGGGCGGAACTGCTGAAACTGCTGGGCGCGCCTGATCCGGCCCCGGCCATTGCGACGATGCGCAGCACAGGCGTATTGGCGCAATTGCTGCCAGGCGCGGATGACCGGTCACTGGCACCTCTGGTCGCTTTGGAACATGCGGCAGGTGCCGAGTCGAACCCCCTGCGCCGTCTGGCGGCCATCGCGACGCCCGATGACGCCGCAACCCTGCGCCTGAGCCGTTCGCAACTGCAACGCCTGACCGGAATGCGGACCGAAGCGCAGTCAACCACCAGCGTGGCTGAACTGGGCTATCGGTATGGTGACGAAGGCGGGTTGAACAAAACCCTTTTGCGGTGCGCGTTTTTCGAACAGCCCTGGTCCGAAAGCTTCAGACAGGACCTGCACGCAGGCGCAGCCGCGCGTTTCCCAATACAAGCCAAAGACCTGATCCCCGGGTTTACCGGCCCGGCGCTGGGCCAAAAGCTGGCCGAGCTTGAAAGCCGGTGGATCGCGTCGGGTTTTGCGCTGTCGCGCGAGGACTTGCTTGCAAGTTAATGTTTAGTCTCAAAAGGGGATGACAACTTTGGTCCATTGTGGTTAGGTGCGCCCGTCACATGGATGGAGGAATGCGAATGTATTACGGGATCTGGTTCGGCTAAAGCCGGGACACTTGCCCCGTAAAGGGTGGTGTTCAGGCGCCATCTGTCTTCGCACGTCTTTATCTCTGCTCAATCGGAGCACACTCCATGTTTCGCTATTTCGAAAACCTTGTTGACCCTTTTGTCGCCTATCATGAGGCTGACGCGCCGCCGACCCGGCTGTGGCCGTTTCTGCTGGACTATTCGCGCCCGTTCTATCGGGTGTTTGTCTGGGCTGCGCTGATTTCCATTATCGTCGCCGGTGTCGAGATTGGGTTGATCTATTATATGGGTCGTGTCGTTGACCTGTTGGGCGGCACACCAACCGAGGTGTGGCAGAACCACGGGACCGAGCTGCTGTTGATCGCGGCCTTTGTCCTGTTTCTGCGCCCTTTGTTGCATCTGGTCGACGTACTGATCCTGAACAACACGATTCTGCCGAACTTTGGCACTCTGATCCGCTGGCGCGCCCATAAGCACGTTCTGCGTCAGTCGGTTGGCTGGTTCGAGAATGATTTTGCCGGGCGGATTGCCAACCGGATCATGCAGACACCGCCCGCAGCGGGTGAGGTGATCTTTCAGGTCTTTGACGCGATTTCCTTTTCACTGGCTTACCTGATCGGGGCGGCAATCCTGCTTTATGCGGCGGATGCGCGTCTGCTGATCCCGCTGCTGATCTGGTTTGCGTTCTACGCGATGCTGGTGCGCTGGACGGTTCACCGTGTCGGGCCGGCGTCCAAGGCGGCATCCGATGCGCGGTCAACCGTTACGGGCCGCGTCGTGGACAGCTATACAAACATTCATTCCGTCAAGATGTTCGCGCACGGCCCGCAAGAGCTGGACTATGCCCGCGAAGCGATCGAGGAAACCCGCCGGACATTCCAGATCGAGATGCGGATTTTCACCATCATGGATGCGGTTCTGGTCACCCTGAACGGGGTGCTGATCGTGGGTGTCGTGGGCTGGGCAATTGCCTTGTGGATGCAGGGTTCCGCTTCGGTTGGTGTCGTCGCGGCAGCAACCGCACTGACCCTGCGCCTGAACGCCATGACCGGATGGATCATGTGGGCGCTGACCAGCTTCTTCCGCCAACTTGGTATCGTGGCCGAGGGGATGGAGACCATCGCGCAACCCATCGACCTGCTTGACGCGCGCGAAGCCAAACCCCTGCGGTTGACCAGGGGTGAGATCCGGATTCGCGATCTCTCGCACCATTACGGGCGCGAGGCCGGTGGGCTTGACCACATCAACCTGACCATTCAGCCCGGCGAAAAGGTCGGTCTCATTGGGCGGTCGGGTGCCGGGAAATCGACCCTGGTAAAGCTGCTTTTGCGGTTCTATGACATCGAACGCGGTGCCATTCTGATCGATGATCAGAACATTGCGGGTGTCACACAGGACAGCCTTCGCAGCCATATCGGCATGGTCCAGCAAGACAGTGCGCTGCTGCACCGGTCTGTGCGCGACAACATCCTTTACGGCCGCCCGGACGCGACCGAGGCGCAGATGATTGCCGCAGCCAAACAGGCCGAAGCGCATGCGTTCATCCTTGACCTGCAAGACCCGCAGGGGCGCACCGGGTATGACGCGCATGTGGGTGAGCGGGGCGTAAAGTTGTCCGGTGGTCAGCGGCAGCGGGTAACGCTGGCCCGCGTAATCCTGAAGGACGCACCAATCCTTTTGCTGGACGAGGCGACATCGGCGCTGGATTCCGAGGTCGAAGCGTCAATTCAGGAAACGCTCTACGGAATGATGCTGGGCAAGACCGTGATTGCCATCGCGCACCGGCTCAGCACCATTGCGCAAATGGACCGCATTCTGGTGATGGATGGTGGCCGCATTGTCGAAGAGGGCGCGCATTCTGATCTGTTGGCACAAGGCGGCCTTTACGCGCAGTTCTGGGCGCGGCAATCTGGCGGCTTCATGAACCCGGAGGCCGCTGAATGAAGATCGCCGATCTCATCTATCCGTTCAGGACCACTGAAACGCCCCCGCCACAGACATTGGGGGCGTTTATTCGCTGGAGCATTTCGGGCGCTTGGCCCATGCTGTTTGTCGCCGCGTTCTTTTCGGCCCTGGCAGGCGCGATGGAGGCTGGAACAGCGTGGATTCTGGGGCGAGTGATTGATGTTGCAACATCCAGCGGGCCCGAGCATTTCATGACCGCCGGGAATATGTGGATGATCTTTGGGGCGGTGGTGTTTTTCATGTTGCTGCGCCCGATCCTGTTTGGGCTGTCTTCGATTTCCAACAACTATATCGTGATGCCCAACATCACGCCTTTGGTGCTGGCCAAGCTGAACCGCTGGACGCTGGGCCAGTCTGTCACCTATTTCGACGATGATTTCGCCGGGCGCATCGCCCAGAAACAGATGCAAACGTCGAACGCCATGGCCTCGGTCGTGTCCGAAACGATCAGTGCGATAGTGTTTGCCTTGGCGTCGCTGGTGGGCTCTTTGCTTTTGTTAGGGTCTATTCATCCTTTGGTGATGCTGCCTTTTGCGGCCTGGTTAGTGGTCTATTTCCTGCTTGTGCGCTGGTACCTTCCGCGTATTCGCATGCGCTCGGCCGCACGCGCCGGGGCGCGGGCGATGGTTTCGGGGCAGGTGGTTGACACGATCACCAACATCAAAACCGTCAAGCTTTTTGCACACTCGGATTTCGAAGATCAGGCCGCGCGGCATTCAATGGTCGAGCTGCGGAAAAAATCACTGGCGTTCGGCAAGCTGTCGGCCAGTTTCCGGTTCGTCCTGATGGCGCTTGCCGGCATTCTGCCTGTTCTCCTGCTGGGGGCGACGCTGTGGTTATGGCAGTTCGGAATGGCAACCGCAGGTGACATCGTTGCCGCTGGCGCGGTGTCGGTTCGCATTTCGCAGATGACCGGATGGGTCAGCTTCACGTTGATGGGCCTCTATGCCAATGTGGGCGAGATTGAAAACGGGATGAAGACGCTGGCCAAACGGGACAGGGTCGAAGATGCGCGCAGCGCGAAGGATCTTGATGTGACCGAAGGGTCCATCACGTTCGAAGATGTCAGTTTTGCATACGGCCGGGATGTGGGCGGTGTTACGGACCTGACGCTTACCGTGCAACCGGGCGAGAAGCTGGGAATTGTCGGTGCCTCAGGGGCGGGCAAATCAACGCTCGTTTCGCTGCTTCTTCGGCTCTATGACAGGGAAAACGGTGCTATTTGCATCGACGGGCAGGACGTGTCGCAGGTCACGCAGGACAGTTTGCGCCGCCAGATCGGCATGGTCACGCAGGAAACGGCGATGTTCAACCGGTCTGCCCGCGAAAACATCCTCTATGGTCGCCCGGACGCGTCCGAGGCCGAGTTGATCGAAGCAGCAATCAAGGCCGAAGCGCATGACTTCATCCTGAGCCTCAAGGATGGCCATGGCCGCACCGGCTATGACGCTCATCTGGGCGAGCGTGGCGTAAAGCTCAGCGGTGGCCAAAGGCAACGGATCGCCCTTGCACGCGCCATTCTCAAGGATGCGCCAATTTTGGTTCTGGACGAAGCAACCTCAGCCCTTGATTCCGAGGTCGAGGCGTCGATTCAATCGGCGCTTCATCGGGTGATGCAGGGCAAAACCGTTCTGGCCATCGCCCACAGATTGTCGACGCTCAGCGAGATGGACCGGATCATCGTTCTGGATCAGGGGCAAATCGTGGAAACCGGAACGCACGAGGATCTTTTGGATCAGGGCGGGCTTTATGCCCGGTTCTGGCATCGGCAATCTGGTGGTTTCATTCAGGCGGAAGCTGCCGAATAAGGGTTTTGTTGAACCCAAAGCCCGGCTATCAGGCCCCTCATGACGCAGAAATACACAATCACCCGGCTCGGCCATCAGGGCGACGGCATCGCTGATGGGCCCATTTACGCTCCGCGCACCCTTCCGGGTGAGGTTGTCAGCGGCACCCTTGTTGATCAGGTGCTGACCGATATCCGCGTCGAAGTACCGTCTGATGTCCGGGTGAAAGCCCCGTGCCGCCATTACAAAGCCTGCGGCGGCTGTCAGCTGCAACACGCCTCCGACGCGTTTGTCGCCGACTGGAAGCTGAGCATTGTCCGCAACGCCCTGTTCGCGCAGGGGGTTGAGGCGCCGATGCGTCCGACACACACATCTCCCGAACACTCACGCCGACGCGCCACGATTGCCGTCAGGCGGACCAAGAAAGGTACATTGGCCGGGTTCCATGGACGTGCATCGGATACGATCACCGAAATCCCGGATTGCCTATTGCTTGACCCGGCCCTGATCGCCGCAATTCCCGTGGCCGAGGCGCTGGCGGTTCTGGGCGGCAGCCGCAAGGGCGTCTTGGCCGTCACGCTCACCCTGTCCGAAGGCGGGCTGGATGTGGCCGTCAAGGGCGGCAAGCCCCTGGATGGGCCGCTGGAACTGGCACTCGCGCAGGAAACCGAAAAACATGGTCTGGCGCGGCTCAGCTGGGATGGTGAAGTGATCGCCATGCGCCACGCTCCGGTTCAGCGCTTTGGGGCCGCCGCCGTCACGCCACCACCCGGTGCCTTCCTTCAGGCGACCAAGGACGGAGAACAGGCTCTATTACAGGCCGTTTCCGAGGCAACACGGGGTGCGAAACGAATTGTTGACCTGTTTGCGGGCAGCGGCACATTCTCATTGCCTCTGGCAGAAAAAGCCGAGGTTCACGCGGTCGAAGGTGCCGCGGACATGGTGCAGGCGCTGGATCAGGGCTGGCGCAGGGCGCAAGGTCTGAAACGCGTGACGACCGAGGCCCGCGACCTGTTCCGTCGTCCATTGATGCCGGATGAACTGAAATCGTTTGACGCAGTCGTTCTGGACCCGCCCCGCGCTGGTGCCGAGGCACAGGTGGCCGAGCTGGTACAGGCCAGACGCCCGGTGATTGCCTATGTCTCGTGCAACCCCGTCACCTTCGCGCGCGATGCAAAAATATTGGTTAACGCTGGCTATACCCTTGAATGGGTGCAGGTCGTTGACCAGTTTCGATGGTCGTCACATACGGAACTTGCTGCGCGGTTTACCCTGAACGCCGCATCTTGATCAGACAGGAGAAAGCGACCCATGGGTTTCAGACAGCGTCTGCTGAACATCATCGAAGCGCCTGCATTCGGGCAATTCATAACGGCTGTCATCATCTTTAACGCAGTGCTTTTGGGGATGGAGACGTCGCCGACCCTGATGGAAGCCGCCGGGCCGCTGATCGTGATGCTGGACAAGCTGTGCCTTGCGATCTTTGTGGCGGAAATCGCCATGAAGCTGACCGCGACCGGACGCAGGTTTTTCACAAACGGCTGGAACAATTTCGATTTCCTGATCGTCGGCATTGCGCTTGTTCCCAGCGCCGGAGGTCTTTCCGTTCTGCGAGCCCTGCGAATCCTGCGGGTATTGCGCGTGATTTCCGTTGCGCCAAGACTGCGCCGGGTGGTTGAAGGGTTCATCTCGGCCCTACCGGGAATGGCCAGTGTTTTCCTGCTGATGGCAATTCTGTTCTATATCGGTGCCGTGATCTCGACCAAGCTGTTCTCGGCAACCTTCCCGGATTGGTTCGGCGATCTTGGCCTGTCGGCCTATACACTGTTTCAGATCATGACGCTTGAAAGCTGGTCGATGGGGATCGTCCGCCCGGTGATGGAGGTTTATCCCTATGCCTGGCTGTTCTTCGTCCCCTTCATTATGGTCACAACCTTTGCGGTGGTGAACCTATTGGTGGGTCTGATCGTAAATTCCATGCAGGACGCGCACCATGCAGAGGATGAGGTCAAAACTGATGCGTATCGTGATGAGGTTCTGGAACGCTTGGAGAGCATCGAGCGGCATCTGACCGAAAACTTGAACATCAAAAAGTGATTTCAGTTTTCGCGTTTTTTGGCATAATAAGCCCCAAAAAAACAAAGCAGGCAGTGAAACATGGATCGTCGAGCATTCGGATTGGGGGCGGTAGCAACGCTGGGCCTATCGGCTTGTGCATCAGCCCGACCAAATTTTCTGACTTATGATGGGCCCGAGGTCACCTCGCTGGTGGTCAACAAGGGCGCGCGCAAACTTTATTTGTTGCACCACGAAAAAGTCCTCAAGGAATATGATGTGGATCTGGGATTTGCGCCGCAGGGCACAAAAACCAAACGCGGAGACGGCCGCACGCCCGAAGGAAGTTACCTGATCGATCGGCACAACCCCAACAGCCGGTATCACCTGTCGCTGGGCATTTCGTATCCCAACTCTCAGGACATCGCCAAGGCTAAGGCTGCGGGAGTTGATCCCGGTGGGGACATCTTCATTCACGGGCAGCCAAATCTACGATCCGAGTTCAAACGCGCCAAGAAAACTCCGGATTGGACCGCGGGATGCATCGCGGTCAAGAATGACGAGATCGAAGAAATCTATGCGATGGTCAACCGAGGGACGCTGATCACCCTGCGCCCTTAGGGGGCACAGGCGCCCACGCTGCAATCCCGAATGTTTCATAGTCGTGCTGGTAGACCTCGGATGCCAGCGCTTCAAGCTGTTCGTCATAGATCTGATCCAGCGTAAACGGAACATCTTGCGCGCACGGGCCGGGAACCGGCGGATTGGGGTGGCCTGTTGAGCGGGCCAGATCCGGCAGAGCCGTGGTCAGCTCTTCTTCCCGCAGAATCAGGTCCGGCATCAAAAAGCTGGCAATACCATCCAGCGTGCGGGACTGGCTGCACCACGTCCCGTCAACGCGGATCGGCGTCTGACCGTTGAGGTTCATGCGCAGGAACCCGAGGAACGCCAGAAACGCATCCCGATGCTGTTCGACCGAGTAATTGGTGTCGCGCACCTGCCCGGGGATCGGCAGGTCAAGGCGGTTGCGCAGGTAATTGCGAACCATCTTGTAACTGCCCGGCCCGGTATCCAGAATGTACTGGCAAAACGCCGAATGCGCCCGTGCCAGTGGGTGGCGCAACACGGTGAACTTTCGGTGTCCGGGGTGGTCTTGCATCCAGGCGCGGATTTCCTTGCGGTTCCGGTTTGTGACCAGATCGTCCGCAGAACAGCCATCCAGCTCGGCCATCCATTGCGCGATAACAGGCTCTATTCCGCCGCGAATGGGCAAATACATCAAATTTGATCTGGCTGCGGCGATATATTGCGGTACCGCCGCCCCTCGGTTTGGCTCGAAACGGGTGGGCTGGTGCAATCCGAACCTGTCCAACCTGGACAGGGCGTCTTGCATCTCATCGGGGTTGGTGACCTTCGATACGGCAGGTGCCGGGTTTTGCGGTTTCAGAGTGTCGTCCAGCTTGCTCAGCCGCGCCTCAACCCCCAGCCATGCGGCCAGACCGTTCAGAACGTCCAACTCGGCCAGGTCGTCATAGGTGATGAAAAAGGCAGTCTGACCGGTTTTCTGTAAATGCCGCTGCAACATGTGTTGGTGGCCGTGGACCTGATCGAGATACTCAGAAAACTCAAGCCCGTCGAACGCAACCTGGGCATCGACGCGGCGCTTCACGTTCTTCAGCAGCCATTGCTGCGTGGCGCGTGCGATTTTCAGGGACAGAAAACTGTCCAGCGGATTGCGTGTGAGAATGATCTTGGCACAGCGTGGATCGTTCAGCACTGGCTTCAGAATGCGTGGGTCATGGTCCTGGAAATACCGAAAACCGTTCAAGTCGCCCGGTGCCGACCGGATTGCCTTCAACAGTCGCATCGGATCTGCATCGCGGTCTTCCAGCGACAGACCCAGAAGGGTATCGGACTTCAGGTTGCCGGCAAAATGCGGGTTAAAGGCTTCGCCATGACAGGAAACCCCGTCCAGCGCGTTCAGATTGGCCTCAAGAAGGTTCGACCCTGTGCGCATGGCAGCCAGAACAACGAAGTAATCAAAATTGGCTGGCATGGGTAATTACTGCACCAGATAGGGTTTGCGATAGGGTTTCGTCTGACGGCCGAACACATCGTCCGAAGGAAAATCGCCCATCAGGTAAGGGTGCATACCCTGGTTCTTGAGGTTTTGCAGGAACTTCCCGAAGCCGGACAGATCGACCATTGTGGGCGCTTCTGTCAGGTGGCTGGACTGATGCGCGCCAATCTCGTCCAGGATTGTCTGCAGGGGCTCCATCGGTGCTTCAAGGAAATCGGCCAGCGACCAGCTGCGCATCCGCGCCTTGGTCCAGACCGAGGTCAAAACCTCAAGCTGTTTGGTTTCGATCTGTTGCAGACGCGCGGCCTCGCTCCGGATGTCCGAGAAGTTCAGGTTCGACCGGAACAGCGGAATTGCCCAGGCCCCTGTGATGACCGAGATTTGCGCATTCTTGTCCCGCGCTAGAAACCAGTTGATGTCCTGCGTGTCGCGGGGGCTGAACTGGAAACACTGGCGTTCGCCGCGTGTGTTCCAGATCAGGTTCGACAGAAAGGCCGTTGGATTGTAGTCCCGCAGCAAAGCACAATCGCTGAGCGCACCGTTTGTGATGGTTTCACCCTTTGCAAATTCCGCACGCTCGGGTCCGAACAGGTGCCCGTGCACGCGTGTGCCAGTGGCCGCGGCCAGCCAATCTTCGAAGTCTTCAAACAGTTCGGAAAAGCCCTGAAATACGGAATAGGGTGACGAGGTAAGGCCGTTTTCACTGCCGTGCCGGGGAAACCGGCTTTGCATGTACAGCCCGTCACGCCCCCGCGTCCGCCGCTCGACCGCCTTGGAAAACACCCGGTCAATCTTGCCGGGATTGGGTTCGGCCGGTTTCATCGCACTTGCCTGATCGGTCAGAAACGCCTGATACAGCCGTTCCGCACGGGGCCAGATCTTGCGGGCAACAAAACAGTCTGACCGCCGCAGCAATTGCAGATGATCGTCGTAGAAGATGTGCGGGCGGCCCTGATAGTCGAACTTGGACAGGGTCAGGGATCGGCTCTCGATATGTGTGGAATACAGCCGCGCCAATGTCTGGAAATAGCTTTCATCCGGAATCCACACATGGCGGAAGTAGCTGTCATATTGTTTGCGTTTGGGATCCTGCAAAATGGCAGACAGTGTTTGACGGGTCAGGCACCACCACTGGCTGCCCATATGCGGAACCAAACCGTCGGGGATTTTCCGACGAAACCCGACCGCGCGCTGAAGCTTTACATATGCGTCGAACAATCCGCGCTGTTTTCGCCAGGAAAACGGGAACCGCAGCGTAAACCGTTCATGATCCAACCCGCCGATTGTCCAGCTGACATCAGACGTTGTCGCGCTTTCGATGAAATCGACACGGGGCCGGTCGGCCAGATAATCGATCAACTCCTGAACCGGGCGCAGCGGCAGGCAGGCCCCCGACGACAGGAAGACGTGGCGCGTTTCCGGAAATTGCTCCAGCATCAGTTCGGACGCGCTTTGTGAGGCGGCAACGATGCCCCACCCGCCCCAGTCGCATTGATGCCGGTCAGAAAATGCGATCCGGGGGTTGTCGGAACAGGACGCGACGCATCGCGCAAATTCTTCACCGGGCACCTTGCGATCCACATGGATCACAACCGGGCATCCGGCAGCGGTCCAATGACGCGCGACCTGTTCGGCCCGGTCCAGCGAGGTATGAACCAGCATGACGATGCCCAGACCGCTCATGCCCAGTTTCCTTTTGACATCAGGCCCAGAATCTCAAGCTGCCGCCAGTTGATATAGGCCTCGGACCACTCGCACCAGAATATGGGTTTGTCTTCAAGCTGTTTGGCATAGACCTCGTATTCACCCGAACCGCCATAGTGCTGGCCGCGTTTTAATTCTTCGCGCGCCTTGTCGCCAAGGGTGTCGATCAGCTTGGCATGAAGCAACGAGCCGCTGGCCTTTTCCCCACCCCATTCGTCGTACACCTGATTCAGCCCGCGCGGCAAAAGCGAGTGGGTCGAGCTGACATAGACATACCGCCGATCCCATTTGACCAGCGGGATCTTGTTCAGTGCCGGGGCTTTGGATGGCTTGTCGCGAAAGAACACACGCGCCCGCGCACCCCCCTGAATCCACAGGTTCTTGTAATCCGGGTTCTTGGTGATCGTGTAATTCCCCGGATCGAACCACCGCGCAATCTCAAAGGGATCCTGCCCCTCGCGATAGGTTTCGGCATCCACGGGTCCTTCGGGGTACATGTCGATCAGCATGGTGCCGAAGCTGCGTACGGCACTTCCGTCCAGCCAGTCTGTCAAGGCGCGGATCGGGCGGGTGTCGCAGAAGGGGTAGATGAAAAACTCATCCGGGTCGACGCTCAGAACCCAATGTCCATGCGCGTATTTGCGCAGAATGTAATTTGACCAGTCCAGACCATAGCTGGCACGTTTGTAGCTGGTAGTCGTCCGCCAGACCGATACATCGGACTGCTGTTTCAGGAATTCAAAACTGCCGTCATCGCTGTCATTGTCGATGAACAGAAAATGGTCGATACCCAGTTTGCGGTAATATTCCAGAAAATAGGGCAGCCGAATTTTCTCGTTTCGCACAACGCTCATCAACAGGATATCGTCGCGGCGGATGGCAGACGTGTTGTTGCTGGCGGGCTTAAGTTCGCGCCGACGTCTGAGGCAGCGCAGAATACGGCGCTTGCGCCGCAATCTCATCTTGTATGAATCAAACAGGCTCACGCGACTGCCCAACCTTTATTATGACGCGAGCTTTCCCCGAACCCGCCGCGACCGCTGGTGCGACAGGACATTGTCGGTTTATGCCACTTCTACCTCTTCTGAGGCAACTTTTTTAAACCCCGGAAGTGGTAAAGGTGCCGTTGATCCCTTTGGATTTGTTTTCAACACCAGCCGCCGTCACGCATCAGCCCCAGCTCCAGCAACTGCGACCAGCCGGCATAGCGCACCGATTGCGGGGTCCACATGTCTGGTTGATTGAGTATCTGATCGTAATACGCGCCGAACTGGTTCGGGTCATGAAAATGCTGGCGGCGCAGCTTTTCAGTTTTGGATTTTTCAATAATGTCCGGCAGAAATTTCGTGTGCAGCAGAACGCCGGACGGGGTGTCGCCGGCTGGCCCGTCATACACTGCGTTCAGGCGGCGGGGCAGGGCGGAATGGCACGAGTTTACATAGGCATATCGCCGCGACCAGCGCATCAGCGGGATCTTGTTCAGCGTCGGGGATCGCTGCTGTGTCTGGGCAAAAAACACCCGCTCGCGTGCGCCGCCCTGAACCCACAGGTTTCCCATCGGGCTTTGCCGCTGCGCGCGATACGGTCCTGCGTCAAACCAGTTCAGCACCTCGATCGGGTCCGTTTCCGGGTCATAGGTTTGTCCGCCCAACGGCCCTTTTGGATACAGATCCAGCATCAAAGCGCCAAACCCGACCCGCCCCTGCCGGTCCAGCCATTCTGTGAGCTCATGCAGGGAATGGCGGTCGTGCCGGGCATAAACCAGCAACTCATCCGCATCGACCATCAGGCACCAGTGGCCATGGCCGTAACGCATCTGTAGCCAGCTGAGCCAGTCCAGCCCAAAGCGTGATCCGCGATAGCTGGACCGGGTCTGCCAAAGGGACACATCCGGTTGCCCTTGCAGGTAGTCAGCCGAGCCGTCATCGCTGCCGTTGTCGACGATCAGAAAATGGTTCACGCCCAGCTGGCGGTAGTGACGGAAGAACCAGGGTAGGCGGGTAATCTCATTGCGCAAGGTGGTAAAGGCCAGCACGTCGCCGCCCCGTATCCTGCTTGTCTGATCATTTAGGCAGGTCAGTTGATGTCGGCTGCGCATCGAGCGCCAAAGAAGGCGTCGCCGTTTCCAGCGCAACCGGTATTCCTGTTGCCAACCGATATCAGGAAGTGTCTGAACCGTATTGGACGTCACCGGGGCCTCATTTCTCGTAGTGGCCGTTCTGATGCCAGCGCCAGGCATCCGCAATCATCGTCTCTAACGTTGACCTCTTCGGCTTCCATCCCAGTTCGGTTTGGGCGCGGACAGAGCCGGACACCAGCTTGGTGCAATCGCCCGCCCGTCGGGTACCGACCGAATACGGTACCGGACGGTTGGTAACGGATTTGGAATGCTCGATCACCTCAAGCACGGAAAACCCCGAGCCGGTGCCCAGATTGAAAACACGGCTTTCTTTTCCCTGTTCCAGCCAGCCCAGCCCCAGAACATGTGCGTCGACCAGATCACAGACATGGACATAATCGCGGATACATGTGCCGTCCGGCGTATCGTAATCGGTGCCAAAAACGGTCAAACCCTCGCGCTTGCCATCAATCGCATCCAGCATCAGGGGGATCAGGTGAGTTTCAGGCCGGTGAAATTCGCCCACTTCGCCTTCGGGATCGGCACCAGCAACGTTGAAATACCGGAAAATGACATGGCGCAGCCCATGGGCCGCTTCGAAATCCCTCAGGATGTCCTCGATCGCGCGCTTCGATGCACCATAGGCATTCAGCGGGTGTTGGGCGGTGGCCTCGTCCAGCACCACATTGTCATGTTCGCCATAGGTGGCGCATGTGGACGAGAACACGAAATCCAGACAGCCCGCCGCAACCGCAGCCTCGACCAGCGTCAGCGATCCGGTCACATTGTTCGACCAGTACAAACCGGGCTGCTGCATCGCGTCGCCCACTTGGCTGAGCGCCGCAAAATGCATCACCGCAACCGGCTTGTGTTTGGCAAATACCTCGTCCAGGCGTGCCCGGTCCAACAGGTCGCCCTGTTCAAACGGCCCGTATTTCACCGCATCCTGCCAGCCGGTGACCAGATTGTCATAGGTCACGGGAACATAGCCCGCCTGCGCAAGCGCCTTGCAGGCATGCGACCCGATATATCCGGCACCACCGGTCACGAGGATTGGTTTCATGAAGCGTCCTTTGGAACCAGATTGCCTGTCATCGAGATATGGGAACCGCGGGGCGTCATGGGCAAAACCGGCTACTCCAGCCCCATCGCAGCCATCATCTCTTCGATCTTGGGCACGTCCTGCGGGTTGTTCAGCTCCCAGAACTGACGGCTCTTGGCGTCAACCTCGACGCACAGAACCTTGCGGCCATTTTCCATGAACCTGAGTTGTTCAAGACCTTCCAGCTTTTCCAGAGGGCCTGTTGGCCAGCCCGGATAGGCCGCCAACGCATCGGGCCGATAGGCATAGACGCCGACATGGTGAAACACCGGCGTGGGTTCATCCCCGCCATAGGTTTCTGAGGTGAAAGGCACGACCTCTTTCGAGAAATACATCGCGCTGTTGTCGCGCCCGAACACGGCGGTTGTTCCGCCAACGCGGCCATGTTTGCGGTCGTTCAGCAGGCTGTTCAAAGCATCCCCGTCGCAACGCAGGACCGGTGTGGCCACGCCAGCATCGGGTGCCGCGCGCAGCCCCGTGATCAGGTCCTCGACAAACCAATGCGGTGTCAGGGGTGCATCGCCCTGAAGGTTGACCACGATGTCATATCCGCTGCCCAGAACCTTGTGCGTCTCGGCGCAGCGTTCGGTGCCGTTCTGGCAATTTTCCGAGGTCATCACCACCTCGGCGCCAAAGCCTTCGGACAGCTCGCGGATGCGGTCGTCATCGGTTGCGACCACAACCCTGTCCACGCCCGCGACAGAAGTGGCCGCCCGCCAGGACCGTTCGATCAGTGTCATCGAAACGCCGGTCGCGCCGGTCAGCGGCACCAATGGCTTGCCCGGATAGCGGGTCGAGGCATAGCGGGCGGGGATGGCGATCAGAACTGACATCAGGCCTCCTTCAGCTTAACACCCGGAGCGTACGCGATAAAAAACGGGTTCGCATAGCCCTCTTTGCCATAGAGAAGCGGCGCGTGATCGTCAAACCGCACAACCCGGCCTCCGGCCCCGGCCAGTACCGCGTGCCCTGCCGCCGTGTCCCACTCCATCGTGCGCCCGACCCGCGGATAAAGATCCGCCTCGCCCGTCGCAACCAGACAGAACTTGAGAGACGATCCCGCGCTTTTGCTGTCCCTGACCTGATATTTGTTGATGTAATCCTCGGTGGCCTGATCCCGGTGCGACTTTGACGCCACGACCAAAAGCGCGGAATTGTCTGGGTTAGAGACTGATATTGGGGTCAGGGTGCCGGGTGCATCCTTGTCAAACGCGCCCGTTTCCTCGACCGCCTGACCATCGGGCTGCGTATAGAATATGCGACCCCGCGCCGGGGCATAGACCACGCCCCGTGTCGGCGTTCCGTTCTCGACAAGTGCGATGTTGACGGTGAAATCGCCACGGCGGTTGATGAATTCCTTGGTGCCATCCAGCGGATCGACAATCAAAAAGGTGTCCCCCTTTTCGGAATGCGAGGCGGCCTGTTCTTCGGTGATCAGCAGGATGTCGGGGAAGGCCTGACGCAACCCGGCTGAAATCAGCGCATCGGCTGCCTCATCCGCTTCGGTCACAGGGCTGGAGTCTGATTTGACTTTGACGTCGAAATCGTCTGCCTCATAGATTTCCATGATCCTGTCGCCTGCCTCAAGGGCCAGACGCCGGATGACGGGAATAAGCGCGTCGTAGGTCACAAAAATGCTCCGTTCCTGTGGTTTGTTGATCCAAACTCGTGACCGACTTATGATGCGACGGTTACCGAACGGCAAGATATTCATGCCAGGTTAGGGACGACGAGGCAGGAAAGACCCTTTAAGTGTTCTATTACAAGCGCAATCAAACGCTGCTGGGCGGTGCACTGACGACTGCGGAACTGGTGTTTCATGCGGTGGTGCGGAACGTGCGCGCGCAGCATCCGAATGCGGTGATCGCGATCCTGCTCAACGTTGTGCAATTGCTGGTGATGATGGTCACGTTCTATCTGCTGATGTCGCTGATGGGCCGGGGCGGGGTCGCCAGGATCAGGGGCGAATTTCTGCTGTATGTCCTGTCGGGCGTGTTCCCGTTCATGTTGCACATACAATCGATCGGCGCGATTTCCGGGGTTGGATCCTCCAATAACCCAATGATGCTGCATTCGCCGATGAACGTGATGGTCACGATTCTCGCGGCGGCCTTCAGCACTTTCTATAAGTTCCTGCTGGCCATGTTCATCATCCTGTTCGTCTACAGCGTCGCGGTTGCTCCGCTTGAGGTGCAGAACCCCGGCGGCGCCTTCGCAATGCTGGTGTTGGCCTGGTTTACCGGCTGCGCGGTGGGGCTTGTGTTCATGGCGTTGAAACCGTGGGCCCCGGCGACCGTTTCGATGCTAACCAATATATATCGCCGTCTGAACATGGTGTTTTCCGGCAAGATGTTCATTGCGAACGCATTGGGTGGCGGGCTGTTGATGATGTTTGCCTGGAACCCGCTGTTTCACATCATCGACCAGACCCGCGGGTTCGTGTTCCGCAACTATTATCCAAGAAACACCAGCTGGGAATACGCGGCCTGGGTTGGAATCGCCCTGTTGATGATCGGTCTTATGGGTGAATTCTTTACCCGTCAGCACGTCTCGAAAAGCTGGAATGCGCGCCGCTAGCGCGCGACCCGCAGCGTAAGGTTTATGCGCCCGCCTTTGGGCAACAGGCGCGAGGATCCGAACCTGATCCGATCCACACCATGATAGGCAAGCCGCGCCGGACCGCCCATGACAACAACATCCCCCGAGCTCAGCCAGATCGACTCGGTCTTGCCGCCGCGCGTCGTGCTGCCAATCCGAAACAAGGCATCGTCGCCCAGCGAAACCGACAGGACGGGCCATGAAAAATCTGCCTCGTCCTTGTCCTGGTGCAGGCCCATTTTTGCGCCTTCCCCGTAGTAGTTGATCAAACAGCAATCGGGCGCTCGCTCGGTGCTGACCAGATCGCGCCAGATATCCAGAATGGCGGCGGGGATTTCCGGCCAGTCACCACCTTTGGGGTGCTGATCCTGATACCGGTACCCCGCCTTGTCGGTCACCCAACCCAGATCGCCTGCCGAGGTCATCCGAACCGACATCTCCTTGCCCGAGGTGGTAACAGGTCGGAACAGGGGCGCGGCTTTCAGAATCGGGCGCAAATCCGCGATCACCCGCGACTGGGCCGCAGGATCAAGATAACCTTTCCTGATATCGAACCCCCGCAAAACCAATCGCGCCATTCCGGAAACCCCAATCCTTTCCAATTCCTTGCCAAAAAAGGCATCAGAATCCCTAAAACCTGCGTTCTACGGTGCTTGCAGGCCTCTGGTCTCGCCCTTATATACGCCGGGACGCGCGATGGTAGTGCTGTCGCGCACATCAGATCGGGGGCGGGATGCCGAAACGGGTCCTGTCGTCGAGACATCGCCTTGAAGAGAAAGGGATTGCAAAAATGGGAAAAGTAATCGGGATTGACCTCGGGACCACAAACTCGTGCGTGGCCATCATGGACGGTTCGCAGCCGAAGGTTATCGAAAACGCCGAAGGGGCGCGGACCACGCCCTCGATCGTCGCCTTCACTGAAGATGAGCGACTGGTCGGTCAGCCTGCAAAGCGTCAGGCGGTCACCAACCCCGACAACACGATCTTTGGCGTCAAGCGCCTGATCGGTCGTCGTGTGGATGATGCCGAAGTCGAAAAAGACAAGAAAATGGTGCCCTATACCATCGTTGATGGTGGCAATGGCGACGCATGGGTTCGGGCCCGCGGTGAAAAATACTCCCCAAGCCAGATTTCGGCCTTCACTCTGGGTAAGATGAAGGAAACCGCGGAAAGCTATCTGGGTGAGGAAGTCACGCAGGCGGTCATCACCGTTCCCGCATACTTCAACGACGCACAGCGTCAGGCCACCAAAGACGCCGGTAAAATCGCCGGTCTGGAAGTGCTGCGGATCATTAACGAACCGACAGCTGCCGCTCTGGCCTATGGTCTGGACAAGCAGGAAACCCAAACCATCGCAGTCTATGACCTTGGTGGTGGTACCTTCGACGTGACCATTCTGGAAATTGACGACGGTCTGTTCGAGGTCAAATCGACCAACGGCGACACCTTCCTGGGCGGTGAAGACTTTGACATGCGCATCGTCAACTACCTGGCGGATGAGTTCAAAAAGGAACACGGTGTCGATCTGTCTGCTGACAAGATGGCCTTGCAGCGTCTGAAAGAAGCCGCCGAAAAAGCCAAGATCGAACTCAGCTCGACCTCGCAGACCGAGATCAACCAGCCGTTCATCTCGATGGGTTCGAACGGTCAGCCGCTGCACATGGTCATGAAACTGACCCGTGCCAAGCTGGAATCCCTGGTCGGTGACCTGATCAAGAAGTCGATGAAGCCGTGCCAGGCTGCTCTGAAAGATGCCGGTCTGTCGGCCGCTGACGTGGACGAGGTTGTTCTGGTCGGTGGTATGACCCGGATGCCGAAAGTGATCGAAGAGGTCACGAAGTTCTTCGGCAAAGAGCCGCACAAAGGCGTGAACCCGGACGAAGTGGTTGCCATGGGTGCCGCCATTCAGGCCGGTGTTCTTCAGGGCGACGTCAAGGACGTGGTTCTGCTGGACGTAACCCCGCTGTCGCTGGGCATCGAGACGCTGGGTGGCGTGTTCACCCGCCTGATCGACCGCAACACCACGATCCCGACGAAAAAGTCTCAGGTCTTCTCGACCGCCGAGGACAACCAGAACGCCGTGACCATCCGCGTGTTCCAGGGCGAGCGTGAAATGGCTGCGGACAACAAAATCCTCGGTCAGTTCAACCTCGAAGACATCCCGCCCGCACCGCGTGGCATGCCCCAGATCGAGGTGACCTTCGACATCGACGCCAACGGCATTGTCTCGGTTTCGGCCAAAGACAAAGGCACCGGCAAGGAACAGAAGATCACTATCCAGGCATCGGGCGGTCTGTCCGACGAAGACATCGAAAAGATGGTCAAGGACGCCGAAGAGAACGCGGAAGCCGACAAGGAACGCCGCGAGCTGGTCGACGCCAAGAACCAGGCGGAAAGCCTCATCCACTCGACCGAAAAGTCGATGGAAGAGCATGCCGACAAGGTCGACCCGACCACGATCGAAGCTATCGAACTGGCGATCGCCGCACTCAAGGACGAGCTGGAAACCGACAATGCCGACAAGATCAAGTCTGGCATCCAGAACGTCACCGAAGCAGCGATGAAGCTGGGTGAGGCCATCTACAAGGCGCAGTCCGAAGAGGCCGAGGACGAGCCTGCCGCAGCAGATGCCGCACATGGTGATGACGATATCGTCGATGCCGAGTTCGAAGATCTGGACGACGACAAGCGTAACTAACGGGTAACCGGGCCAATGTAGGCCGGTCCGGATGCCGGGCCGGCCTATTTACGTTGAGGCAGAAGGAAATACTGATGTCAAAACGCGACTATTACGAAGTGCTCGGCGTGTCCAAGGGCGCTTCGGCGGATGAGATCAAGAAAGGCTTTCGCACGAAAGCCAAAGAGCTGCATCCGGACCGCAACAAGGACAACCCGGATGCCGAGGCGCAGTTCAAGGAAGCCAACGAGGCTTATGACGTGCTGCGCGATGCCGACAAAAAGGCGGCCTATGACCGCTTTGGCCATGCGGCGTTCGAAAACGGCATGGGCGGTGGTGGCCGACCTGGCGGCGGCTTTGGGCAGGGCGATTTCTCCAGCGCGTTCTCGGATGTGTTCGACGACCTGTTCGGCGATTTCATGGGTGGGCAACGTGGCGGTGGCGGTCGACGCGCCGCGCGCGGCTCGGACCTGCGCTATAACCTGCGCGTATCGCTGGAAGAGGCGTATTCGGGTCAGCAGAAAACCATCAATGTACCGACAGCCGTGGCCTGTTCCTCCTGCGAAGGAACCGGTGCAGAAGGCGGGGTCGAGCCGACAACCTGCCCCACCTGTTCCGGCATGGGCAAGGTACGGGCGCAACAGGGTTTCTTTACGGTCGAACGAACCTGCCCCACCTGCTCGGGTCTGGGTCAGATCATCAAGAACCCCTGCAAATCCTGTAAAGGTGCAGGCCGCGTCGAAAAAGATCGCGCCTTGTCGGTCAACATTCCCGCTGGTGTCGAAACCGGTACCCGTATTCGTCTGGCAGGTGAAGGCGAGGCCGGAATGCGCGGTGGCCCTCCGGGCGACCTCTACATCTTTGTGGAAGTGTCTGATCACAAATTATTCGAACGCGACAGCGTGAACCTCTATTGCCGTGTACCGGTCAGCATGGCCAAGGCCGCGCTGGGTGGATCGATCGAGGTTCCGACAATCGATGGCGGCCGTGGGCGGGTGCAAATCCCGGCTGGCAGCCAGTCGGGCCGGCAAATGCGCCTGCGCGGCAAAGGTATGCCCGCGCTGCGCGGTGGCGGTGTTGGCGACATGTTTATCGAACTGGCGGTTGAAACCCCGGTCAACCTGACCACTCGCCAAAAAGAACTGCTGCGCGAGTTTGATGACCTGGGCGAAGATAACCACCCGGAATCAAAAAGCTTCTTCTCATCCGTCAAATCCTTCTGGGACGGTATGAAAAGCTGACAAACAGAGTTACGGGGGCTCTGCCCCCGCCGCCCGTTCCGGGCGCCTCCCCCGGGATATTTAGGGCCAGATGAAGCA
>NZ_JBQFLR010000017.1:0-88868 GCF_056531345.1 Ruegeria sp. N7
CCTGATAGGTAAAGTGCTGGTCGTATTCCGTGGGCTTGATCAAGACATTATCAGTTACAGTCCAATCCGACTGGCTATTATGCCCCAGAATCTGCGATGTGATGTTTTGGGTGATCGTGACATTACTGGAGCCGTTCGAGACAAAGATGAGTGGGATCTCGATGCCGCCCGTTTGTGTTTTCTCATCTACGTGCAGAACCGAGTTCTTGGTGATGGTAATTCCGTCGACGCCGTAAACCGAAATGCCGTGCAGGTGACCGTTGTAAATAAGGTTTCCTTCGATTAGGACGTTGTGATGAATGACATTCGGGTCGCTGAGATCCTTGCCGTCGCCGCCAAACCAGATGGTCTGGGTGTAGTCTCCTTGCCCCATATCAAAAACGTTATTGCGGATGGTGATGTTGTCACTACCGCTACCGTTTGCGCGCTGGATCTGGATCATGTCACGGTGATCGCCCGCGCCTGCCGCGCCACCAAAATCGTGAATGTAGTTATTCTCGACTAGGATGTTGTCGACATTGTCGAACACCAGCCCATCCGAACGGATCGAATGAATGTCATTGCCCGAAAAATTCACCCCGTCAGAGTTAAGAGAGATGGCGCCCTTCCACCATTTTGAGAACTCTGTGTTGACGACATTGACATTGCTGGATCCGGAGATCATCAGGCCTGTACCATATCCAGTGCCATCCGCAGATGTTCCGGTTCCGCTGGCAAAATCACCGTCAAAGTTTGAGTTCTGAAATGTGATATTCGAGCTGTTAGTGACGCTGAATTTGTTCTGGAAGTGATAGTCCCCAGCACTGTACGTGTAATCGAATTTGATCGTGTCGAATGTTACATTCGATGCTCCATTGAGATGCGCTTCAGAGAAGCTTGCGATCGCATTTGGATCAGCGGATTTGATTGTTACATTTGAAGAAAATTGCGTACCGTTCAGGCTGAGCTTGCCGTAGTCGCCTGCCGCAAGCAATATTGTTTCCCCACCTGTCGCCTGTGACAAGGCCTGGTTCAGCTCTGCCGCAGAGGTTACCGTAATTGTCGTCGACATATTTCACCTTCTGTTTCATAGGCGCTGTGAGTGGCAGCGCACGAGATCCCGCACACCCAGGACGGATGGAACAGCCGCCCGAAGGCGGCAGAGTGGCCGAAATGTGGCTATGTTTGGAAACTGTTGCCTGTATCGGGACAATCCTGCCCCCGTGCGCTCATTTCCGAGTGAACTCGATACTCAATACCGGGAATTGTTCCACTTCCCTTGGCGGTTGACGCCTGTTTGAGTAATTGATTCCCTTTAATCAACAATGAACACATAATTGCCACTATTCCGGCGCGTCCTTGCGTATCTCTGGTAGGTGTCGGCAATGAATTGCCCGGTGCCGCTACGACAACTTGCAGATTTAATTGGGACCACCCCGGAAAAGCACCGATGGGTGGCTCGGAAATGTCATGCGATCCGAGGGGCACCACAATAGACAGTATGCGGGGGGTCGACTAAGCTTTCGAGCGGTCGCAGATCAGAAAGGTACGTCATGTCCAGATCACGTATTCTTGCGCTGGCAGGTACGATCCTGCTGTTCGTTAGCCCTGCCTTGCATGCAAAGAGCCCTTGCGACAGGCAGCAATTCAAACCCAGATTCACGGCCCAGGCCCAAGGTCAGGCCATTTCCGACGCAGCCGCGCTGGCAAGTGCTTTACAGAATGCCCGTGGCGGTGAGGTCTATCTGCTTGCACCCGGAAACTATGGTACTCTGAAACTGGGCAAGGCTTACCCGTCGCCGGTGGTGATCAGATCGGCTGATCCTGCCAACCTCGCATGTTTCAGTGTCGCCATTCTTGACGGGGCCGAGAATGTCCATCTGGATGGCATCAGGTTCGACTATACATTCAAAAGCACAGATCCGTATCACCTCGCTAACTTTGTTGTCCGCAATAGCCGGAATATCACCATCTCCAACTCAGTGTTCAGCGGAGATGTCGCCAGTCGCACTGGAACACCAGAAGATGGAGCCGGATATGGAACGGGCCTGCTGGTATTCCGCGCAGCCAATGTCGATATTTCAAACTCCGAGTTCCTTACTTGGTGGAAGGCAGTCATCGCCATTAATACGGACGGCATAAAGATTACCGGCAGTGACGTGCATTCAATTCGCTCGGACGGGCTGGTGTTCGACAATGTCGATGACATTCTGGTTCAGAATAACCACATCCATAACTTCGGCGGGGCCGACGGTGTCGGCGATCACCGCGACATGATCCAGATTCAACGGGCCAATAACAGCGGGAGCGCCAATATCACGATCCGGGACAATGTTTTCGATGTGGGTGCGGGCGACTTTGCACAGACGATTTGGGCGGGCGGAGACGGAAAGGACATCGGAGACCCCGAGGTGCGGCATCGGAACGTGCTGATTGAAAACAACATGATTTATAACGGCCATGTCCACGGCATTTCTATCTACGGTTCCGACAACATTTCGGTTAGAAAAAACTCTCTGATCAATGTGCCCGGTGGCCATTCTGTGCCGGTGATCAATATCTCACCGGACTCCACATCCGTTGTCATCGAACAGAACGCAGCGGCAAATATCGTGGGGTATGAAAACCAGCGAGATTGGGTGCTTCTTAACAATGCCATGATTCAGGATCAAAACCCGTCTCAGGAAGGGTATTATGATCAGCAGTTCATCTACCATGCGTTGGGGCGGAAAAGGGGGTACAATGAGTTTGGCGTGCGTCCCGGCAGCCTCATGGATCGCCTGAATGCCGGATCGACGCTGGCAAAGAACTATCCCACTCGATGAAAACTGACATGGATGATTTCCGCTGGCGTGTTTAATGGCAAGGGCGTGGTCATGAAAGTCACCAGGTTTTTTGGTTTTTGAAGAGTTACTTGAGTTAAGGGCAGGAAATTCGAATGATCGCTGTGTCATCAGCCAAAACGAGAGAGCAGATGGCAAAACCGCTTGTCCTGATGCTGCTCGTCATATCTTTTGCGATGCCATTTTATTTCTTCCTCGGCGGACTGAAACTCAATGGCTATCGCGTGATCCTCCTCCTCTATATGTTCCCCGCAGTTTTTGGATGGCTGAGCGGCAAAGCAGGTAAAATAAGGGCGGTCGATTTCTTAGTAATAGGCTTTGCTTTCTGGGCCAGCCTGACTTTGGCCGTCAATCACGGCATTCAGGAATTGTGGCAGTTCATTGGGATGTTCATGATTGAAACCCTGACCCCCTATTTCATCGCCCGAACCTATATTCGAAATCTGGATGCGTTCCGGTTCTTTGTGAAATGCCTCTTCATCCTGATTATGGTTCTTTTACCGTTCGCCGCTTATGAAGCTGTCACGGGTAAGATGCCGCTCCTCAATCTGTTTGGGAAGGTGATGAGTGTTTATCAAAAGTGGTATTTTCCGCCGAGACTGGGATTGCTGCGCGCTCAGACAACGATGCCGCACCCGATTTTGTTCGGAGTGTTCTGTGCACCGGCTTTTGCACTTACCTGGTATGTGTTGGGATGGAATAAACCCTTTAACAAAAGGGTTGGTCTCGTTTCCATCGTTGGGGGCACCGTCTTCTGTTCCCTGTCGTCGGGTGCTTTCATGAATGTCATTCTTCAGATGATGCTGATGGCGTGGAACAGGATATTTTGGTTCCTGAAGAATAGGTGGAAAATTCTTCTCTATATCTTCTCCTTTTTGTACTTCGTCGGCGAAGTCAGTTCCAATCGGACTATGTTTCAGATCTTCGCAACACACTTCACTTTGACTCCGGGCACCGCATTTACGCGGATCAATATTTTCACTTTCGCCTCCGACGATGTTCTGCAGAACCCACTGTTTGGAATCGGGTTGAATGACTATACGCGACCCCACTGGATGGCCATGTTGACCACGGTGGACAATTTCTGGCTGGTGATAGCATTGCGGCACGGATTTCCCGGCTTGTTCCTGCTTCTGGGCGCGGTGTTGGTTATCTTTTTACAAGTCGGCAACAGGAATCTGAGCGGAGCCCTCGCAGACGCCCGTCTTGGGTATCTGATTGCGCTGTTGGGTTTGTGCATTTCCGCCATCACGGTGCATCTGTGGGACTCCACCTTCTGTTTTTTCATGTTTCTTTTGGGAGCGGGGATCTGGTTTCTTGATACGGATGATCAGGAAAGTCAGGACGGCGACAGGGTACAGTCACTAGTCGACGGCAGGAAAATGCGCTATACGCGGTTTCCGCAGATTGCCCCGGGTGAGCTAACAGTAAGACGAAGCGCCAGATCCGGTTCAGCCAGTCTTCATCCAGCGCCGCCGAGACATTCCAAGAGCCCGCCGCAAACGGCTCAGGGGGGACATTTGACCGGATAAAGTGGCATCTATCTCGTGTATGGACATGTCACCACGCAACGAGGTTCGCGGTCGCAGAAAACTGTTTGTATGCCATTTGCCACCATCGCTTGACCAAGCAGCGGTGTACCCCGCATCGCGCAAGGCCCGGAGGACCCTTACATCATAGCGCCCGAAGGGGATGCCCGCCTCTGTCACCGGGTGTCCGCAGATTTTTTCAAGCTCTGCGCGTGAGGCGCTCAGCTCTTCAACAAGTGCCGCATCCTCCAGGGTGGGCCACGCCGTGTGAGCAAGGCCGTGACTGCCAATCGTCATGCCAGCGTCACGCAGGGTATGAAGATGCTCAACATCCAGCGAACCCGCCTGTCCGATCCGATCGGTGAGTACGAAAAAACGCGCCCGGAGGTTACGGGCCGCAAGGGCGGGCAGGGCAATGCTGTAATCCGACAGATTGCCATCGTCGAAGGTGATCGTGAAATGGCCTGGATCGGGGGCCTGGGCGATCCGGTCAAGCGCATATTCAAATTGACTGACGGATAGCCAGTAAGGGGCCTCGTCCAGCTCCAGGGCACGCTCCTGTGTGCCGATGCCGTGGAAAATTATGCTCGTTCCAGTGGTCATTGGCGTGCTTTTTTCAAACGGGAATGAAGCGTTTCGGCGGTGCCTATCAAGGCGGAACCCAACCCGGCAGGCCGATATTCGTAAGGTCCGGCAGCCAGCAAGTCCGTTCCGCCGGTCCGTTGTTTGAACTCTGTGACGGTTGGGTTGATGTCAGGGTCGATACCGTCCAAATCATACCATTTTATGCCCCGCCCCCGATGCCTCAAAATGGATTCCCACATCAGGTAATGGCCGGCATTGCAGCGGCGCCCCACATCTGTCGTCGCGCCAAACAGATAGACCGCGAAATTCCCTGCCCGGCCGATTATCATGCCAGCTATGTCGGCACCATCTTTTTGGGCAAACAGAGCTTCATGAGAAAAATCACCGCTCTGAAGCGAGTAGTAGAATTCCGGGGGGATATTGGGTTTCTCAAACCCTTTGGCTGCCTGCACCTGACGGTAGAGTTTGTGAAATCTGCCCGAGGCCTCGGAGATTGGGGCGCTTTCCAGTGACAGATCGCTTTTCAACGCTTTGCGCAGATGATTGCGCCATTTGCCGTGCTGCGCCTTAAGCAACGTTTCTTCGTCCTGATCGCAATCGATGATGACTGTCCGATAAGATGGAGAGCGATCGGTGGGATGAAAACCCACTGCGGCAGCAGATTGATCCACTGTTTGTACGTCGTAAAAGGGCAAGGCAGGAAACCGCAACCGAAGGATATAGCCAGTTTCCTGAGCATATGCACGCAATGACGCAAATGTGGCATCCAGCCGGTTCTGGTCGATTTCTGGCAGTTCGCGGTGATACATCATGGGGCCAGCAGCGATCCAGGCGATGCCGCGCCTCAGGCTAGGCACGCGTTTTACGCGTAGGCAGGCGGCAGCGGTCAATTGATCTGCTTGATCCGACAGGGTGATGAACTCAGCCGTTGCACCGATCCGTTGTGCCGCTGCCTGCGCATAAGTCAGGGTCTGTTCGTATGTCAGATCATGAAAACCGGCACTGATCCGGGGCCATTCTTCCGCAGTGACTGTCTGAAACGAGAAGGTCGTGTTCATAATTGCATCCGTATCCAACTGCTCCAGAGGCTGTTTGGCCGGATTCCCAGTCGTGGGCGGACTTTCAGGAACCAGACACGGTAGTAAAAGAAATGCAGTGCATCCGCCCATAAAAGCAGAGCGCGGGCTCGTAATCGCGCGGAAGCACGGTCAGGTGCCAGAACGATATTAAAAAGCGGCACCAGATCTCCACCGTAGCTCAGTTTATATTCATATTCTCCGGCACCAGCCTCAATCAGGTGCGCACCCTGATTGATCAGCTCTTCAACACGCGTGACCAGACCGACGCGGCCCAGTCCAGTCTTTGCAAATTCAGGATCGACTTCCCGTGCATTGAGCCACCAAAGCACCTTGCCGTTCAGGGTGTAACGCAACTGGCTGGACAGCAGCGTTTCATCCAGCCACTGTTCATCGATTGCCGCATGGCCTTTCGGGCTCAGGCGCTGCATCAGGGCGCGATAGAACGCTGCTGCAACCGGCCAGTCAGAAAAATGCCCTCCCTTCCCGGCGGCTTCCCATTGTCGCGTATGCAATGCGATGAACCGATCCATCATTGTATCGACGGTTTCGGGCGTGGAACTGACAGTGCGCAAGGTCTCATCCGCCGGTGTCAGGCGTTTGATGTCCCGCCGGACCTCGCGGCGACGGCTTTTCGAAAGCGAGGCCATAAACGCATCAAAGCTATCAGGTAGGGTCATAAGCGT
The DNA here is from genome assembly GCF_056531345.1 of Ruegeria sp. N7. NCBI lineage: Bacteria > Pseudomonadati > Pseudomonadota > Alphaproteobacteria > Rhodobacterales > Roseobacteraceae > Ruegeria > Ruegeria sp. N7. The sequence continues at coordinate 6,699 of NZ_JBQFLR010000017.1, forward strand.
ATGTCCGCGGGTGCTGATATCACGCAAAATGGATATGCCATACCCTTTCAGGGCCCGCAGGTTTTCCAATTGCCCCGAACGTTCTGAAAAGGGCGACAGGCTTACGACGCTGCATTTCAAATTGCCGGTCAGGTGTTCGATGACAGCCCTGAGAGCTGTGTTTTCGTAACCGGCGGCAATGGGCAGTTCCATGACCGCAAAATTAGGATCCACGCCCGCCAGCCGGGCGACGCGCACCGGAACGGGACCGGCCCACAGGGTTTCAACGCAAAAAGGCAGCACGCCAACGATCTCTGAACCGTCCCGCAGAATACAGCTGACGGGATGCCGGCTGGCGGTAAACGTTTTGCCATAATGATCCCACCAGGCAGATTGCCAGTCAGACAGGAAATATATCTCGGCACCGGATGCCGAGACAAAACTGTCCCAGCTGGCTTGTGTGCTCAGCTTGTGTGCAGGCGCTTCGATGCACTCAAGATCAACATCCGCATTGCTGGAAATGGCATCTCTCATGCCGTTGGTTCCTGACCGAAGAGATGATATCGGATTGCCGCTCCGGACAGGCGCAGCCGGGCCTTGCGATCAGGTGTGGCCCGCAAAAGCCCGATCAGGCCAAAGGCAATCCCGCGCAACATTGCGCTGCTGAGGAAGATTGTGCGCGTTATCAGCTCACCACTGCGGCCATAATGCTTTCTGGCGTAGATCGTCTTGCTTTTCTGCTTTTGCACATACATGCGCGACTTGATCTGCGCGGTGCTTTTCGAGCCGCCGTCAAGATGCAAAATCCGCGCCTCGGGAGCGAAGACACAGCGTTTGCCAATATTGCGGATACGCCGGCACCAGTCAGCTTCTTCCGAATAAATAAAGAACGCATCATCCAGCAGGCCCACTTTTTCGAAGACCGGGCGTGGTACCAGCATGAACATCCCCGAGACGACATCCACGTCGCGCTGTGTTGTCCGGTCCCAGCCCCCATATTCGGGCCAGGTAAACAGCCGCTTCAGCCCAAATTCGATCACCGCCAGGCTAAGGGGTCCGGGATCGGCAAAGCAGGTTAGCTGGATGGTTTCAGGGTCCTCAAAGATCTGGCAGCCGACGCATCCGACATCCGGGTGCGCGTCGAGCCAGTTGCTCATGACATCGATCGCGCGATCCAGGATGATCGTATCGGGATTGAGCAGCAGCAGCTTGGCGCCTGCGGCAATCTCGAGCCCCTGATTGTTGGCGGCGGCAAAGCCCAGATTTTCGGTATTTGCGATCAACCGGACCTGGGGAAATTCCTTGGCCACCATTTCAGGTGAGCCGTCGCTGGAGGCGTTGTCGACAACAATGATTTCGTGCGGCAGCCGGGTCTCATGCGCAATGGACGCCAGGCAATCCCGAAGAATCTCCCGGGTGTTCCAGTTCACGATAATGATAGATACAGCGTATTCGGTACTCGTGCCGGACGGCGATGAAACCATGATGCTTTGCTCTCGTTAACCACTTACATTCCAAATCTTTAACCACTGCCACATTCTGTGAACACTTTAAACGTGACCGTACGGGGACCGTTGTTGTCGAAAAGTAGCTATAAAAGTCAAATTATTTAGATCAGTATATTAAGGTAATATTTTGACGGTGTGAATCCTTGAAAGACGAAACTGTATCAAGATCGGGTGCGGGCAAATTTTGCTCTCTGGGTTTGGCATCGAATGACTGACCGTGGGAATGCGCTGTATTGCGGTGATCCTGTCATGCGGTTGTCCGACCTGTTCCGCCGGGATTCGGCTGGCGGGTACAAGGCTCTGTTTCAGGATCGGTCGGTGTTCTGGAGTTACAATACCCGCGTGGCGATCCGGGCATCTTGTGATCTTTTGGGGTTGCAGCCCGGGGATGAAGTTCTGGCCCCTGCCTATAATTGCGGTTCCGAGGTCGATCCGCTGATTGATGCAGGTCTTTCGGTTCGGTTGTATCCGGTTTCGGAAAACCTGCGCGCCGATCCTGCACGGATTGCGGCGCTTATTACCGGGCGGACGAAGGCGATATATGTGATCCACTATTTTGGTGTGCTGCAGCCAGGCCTGGCGGATCTGCGGGCCTTGTGTGATCAGCATGGGCTGCGGATGATCGAAGATTGTGCATTGAGCCTTCTCAGCGGTGCTTCACCGGCAGAAGGCCGCACCGGAGACGTATCGGTTTTCTGCTTCTACAAGTTTGTGCCTGTTCTGGGTGGTGGGGCCATGGTCATCAATGCGCCGGATCTGAGCGCCAAGCATCTGTTTCCGCGGCCTGCTCCGGGCAAGGCCGTGGTCAAAACACTTTTGCGCGCTGGTTTGGCAACCGTATTGGGGCCGTCTCGTATGCAGGCCATGCTTCAGAAGACACGCGGCCGACAAGAACCGCCGCCCCACAGTGACGGGGATCAACCGGAAGACATTCCGGGGCACTATTATTTCGACCCGGCGCTGCGCGGCGCACAGATGAGCGTCTTCACATCCCGTCCATTGCGGGCCTATTCCGTAGCAGAAACTATTGCGATCCGGCGGTCGAACTGGCAGCGGTACCGGGATGTTTTCAACGAGTTGCCCGAGATACGCATGCTTGTTCCGGAGCTTCCGGTCGATGCCTGTCCGCTGAATATGCCGATCATGGTCGCGGGGCGTGACCGGGTCGTACGGGCGCTGCAAAAAAGCGGGATTGGTGCCACCGCCTGGTGGGCGGGCTTCAACCGCAATCTCGACTGGTCAGGGCAGGCCGAGGCGATGGCCCTGAAAGACAATGCCGTATCTTTGCCGGTGCACCAGTACCTTTCGGCTGCGCATATTGATCACATAATAGTGCGGCTCAAAAGTGAACTTGTGGCCTGATCAGGCGGGCGGTTTATGCAGAGTGAGGCCAGCGTAACCGGGGCCATCACGCCGCCCTGGACAGCTTGCGTTTGAGTTTTGCGGCAAGCTCCAGCGCTAGGCTCTCGAACCCTTTCGGCTTCCCGGCAAGGCGCCAGAGCAGCAGATGCGTGCCGACATAGACAAAAACGCCGACCAGAACTTTGACCGAGAACCGGATACGCAGCAGCGGCAGGTCTTCCGCTGTCTCGTAAGCCCATCCCACTGCGTCGCCACTGCCATAGGCGCTGCTGACAAATAGAACGGCAAGCAACATGGCAAAGGTTGACGCAAATGTACGCCAGGCTATCAGGATCGGCGCCAGAAATCCGCCAGTTCCGAAATCCTTGGCCATGATCAGCGCCAGACCGATCGCAAACAGGCTGCCGGCTCCGGCTCCGAGGATCGCACCGATAAAGCCATAGTTTGATCCCAGCACCATCAGTGCAGTTGTGGCGATCAGCAGGATCGTGTTGCGGAGAAACAGGCGCTTTGTAGAACCTTCGACATAGCTTGCAGACCGGACATTGGCCTGCAGTGTCTCGATCGCCTTCAAAGGGGCAAGCACCCAGATGACCTGTGCGGCGGCCAGCCACTGATAACCGGCCACGACAATGATCAGGTGATTGGCAACCAGGGCCATGCCGACGCTGGCTGGAACGATGATCCCCAGAAGGATGGCGTTGGCCCGTTCGAAGGCTTCCCGGCTGGAGCCCTGGGTCCGGGAGGCATTGGCAAGGCTTGGGTAAACCACTCGTTCCAACGGGCCGATGATCTGGCTGGTGAACAGGATCACAAGGCGATAGCCGACCCTGAAAATCCCTGCATCGGCCAGACCCAGCATGCTGCCGATGACAATCTGGGGCATGTTGTTGATCAGAAACTGGGTGATCTGGGCCCCCAGTGACCATGATGACACATCAATGCAGTCATGCCAGCATCGGAGCGTTAACCTGGGTCGCATCGGGGCAACGGAAAAGCTCCAGATGACCCTGATGACCTGAGTGATGACGCTGGCGACCACGATGGCCCAATAATCACGCCAAATCCATGTGAGGCTGATGGCCATCAATGTGTATGCAATTCGGCTGGTCGTTTCTTCGCCTGCGATGAAACCGAACCGGAGATCTCTTTCCAAAAGTGGGAAGCGTGTGCTTTTGATGGAACTTGCGATGGCAATGAAGCAAAGCGCGGGGATCAGCGATGTCAGTTCCGCAAGCCCGAAGAATGTCATCAGAGGGGCGCTGGCCCAGATCAGGAGTGCCGAAAAGATGCCCAACAGCACCTGCATCGTGAACACGGTGTTCAGGTGATCGTCAGTGATTTCGGGCTGGCGGATCAGAATCATGGAAACGGCCCGCTGGACGATTTCCAGAAACGCGGCCGCGATTATGAAATAGGCAATGATCCCGAAATCCGTTGGCGTCAGAAGACGGGCTGTCACAACCAATGTCAAAACGCCTAGAAACTGGCTGAAAACGCCCGATGCAAATAATGTTGCGGCCCCCCTGGTAAGGGTCGCGCTGTGATCGGGTGTGCCTGGGGCGATATTCACGCCTGTTTTAACTGGAGGCTTCAAAAACATTGCCTTTCCATACTCGGAACAAAAACCTTATCAACGCACCAATGTTTCTAATCTGACTACCCTCGGTGTCACTTCAAAAAACCCGCACTTGCTGTTCTAGGAATTTGGTCGGCTGGCTGCTAGTCAAACCTGTAAGTATATTTTTGTGTTGAAATCGCATGTTTTTCCAGTTTCAGAGAGGTACACCATGTTTCAATCAGTACCGTCGCGGCGAGTCGGCACAGAATATTACATAGCAAAATGAAGTTTCGCCTCAGTGTCTCAGATTGGATTCTGACTGCGCAAGGGTAACAAGTAGAAGAGCCCGGTGTTTTCTGGACCCGGCGCCTGTTTTCAAGACGGTATGACAGTATGAAGATTGCGATTTTTGGTTTGGGGTATGTGGGGTTCACGGCAGCGTGCTGTCTGACCCGTGAAGGGCACGAGGTGATCGGCATTGATGTGAATGCCGACAAGGTGTCCGAAATCAACGCAGGCCAGCCCCCGATCAAGGAGCCGAAGGTGGCCGGGTTGCTGACCGAGGCGCTTGGGAAAAATCTGATCCGGGCCGTGGTCGAGATGCCGGATCTCGGGGATGTGGATCTGGCCATTGTCTGTGTGGGCACGCCCAGTTCCACTGACGGCTCGCATAACATGAGCTTTGTGGCCGAGGTGACGCGCCAGATCGCCGAAACCGTATCGCCGGATCGGGCGCGGCCTCTGACGGTGGCGTATCGGTCAACCTTCCGACCGGGCACCGTGCGGCAGCTGATCGAGCCGATCTTCCAAAGCTATCTGGGCGAGCGAACGGCGCAGGCGGTCGAGATCGTCTATAACCCCGAATTCCTGCGCGAGGCGTCGGCGGTGGATGATTTCTTCAACCCGCCCAAGATCGTTGTTGGTACAGCCGATGGCAATCGCTCGGCGGTGATGGACGAAATGCACGAGGGTCTGGACGCGCCGGTGTTCTACACCGCTTTTGAAGAGGCCGAGATCACCAAATTCGTCGACAACACCTGGCATGCCACCAAGGTGGCCTTCGCCAATGAGATCGGCCGTATCTGCCACAGCATGGGCGTGTCCGCCAAAACCATGCACGAGATTTTTGTCTCGGATACCAAGCTGAACATCTCGGCCTATTACACCCGCCCGGGCGGTGCGTTTGGGGGCTCGTGCCTGCCCAAGGATGTGCGTGCGCTGCAGCATATCGCCGGCGAGGTGGGGGCCCATACCCATCTGATTGACAGCCTGTTGCAGACCAATCAGGCGCACAAGACCTATCAGGCGCAGGACATCATGGCGCGGCTGCCCGAAGGCGGCCGGGTGCTGATGGCGGGACTGGCCTTCAAGGCCGGAACTGATGATCTGCGCGAAAGCCCCAATGTCGATATTGCCCGGCGGCTGCTGCAGGCGGGGTATCAGCTGTCGGTCTATGATCCGGCCATCAAGCCTGCCGATCTGCGGGGGCAGAACTTGGGTTATGCCTTTACCCACCTGCCCAATGTGGGCCGCCTGCTGGTTGATCGCGCCACGGCCGAGGCCGGGCCATGGGATTTGGTGGTCGGATCGAACCGGATCGTGAACGAGCTGAACCTTGGCGATGCAGAGGTGATAAGAACCTATGAATATGACTAGCCCTGTGTCCGCCGTTCAGCCGATCTCGTTCGACGAGCTGCGCCAGAGCCAGCCGCTGAAAGGGCTGAAGGTTCTGATCGTGGTGGAAAACCTGCCCGTGCCCTTCGACCGCCGCGTCTGGATGGAGGCGCGCACGCTGGCTGCCGCAGGCGCGCTAGTCTCGGTTATCTGCCCCACCGGCAAGGGCCATGAGGAACGTGTCTGGGAAGATGAAGGCATCAAGGTCTACCGCCACCCGCTGCCGTTGGATGCCAGTGGGGCGCTGGGGTATCTGCTGGAATATGGCGCGGCGCTGTTCTGGGAAAGCTGGCTGTCACTGAAGATCAAGTTCACCCGTGGGTTTCACGTCATCCATGGCTGCAACCCGCCCGATCTGATTTTTCTGGTGGCGCTGCCCTTCAAGCTGTTTGGCGTGCGTTATCTGTTCGATCACCACGACATCAACCCCGAACTTTACGAGGCCAAGTTCGACAAGCGCGGCTTCTTCTGGAAGCTGATGAAGACGTTCGAGCGGCTGACCTTCGCCTCGGCACGGGTGTCGATTGCCACCAATGAAAGCTATCGCAAGATCGCCATCGAGCGCGGCGGCATGGCGCCCGAGGATGTCTTTGTGGTTCGCTCGGGCCCCGATCTGAGCCGGTTGCAGCACCTGCCGCCAAACCCCGCGTGGCGCAACGGGCGGACATACATGGTGGGCTATGTCGGCGTCATGGGCGATCAGGAAGGGATCGACCTGCTGCTGGAATCCGTGGCGCATCTGGTGCAGGTTCAGGGGCGCGACGACATCCAGTTCTGCCTTGTGGGCGGGGGGCCCAGCCTGGACAAGCTGCGCGAACAATCTGCTGATATGGGCCTGTCGGACTATGTCACCTTCACCGGTCGCGCGCCGGATCATGATCTGTTTGAGATCCTGTCGACCGCCGATGTCTGCGTGAACCCGGACCGGGTGAACGAGATGAATGACAAATCCACCATGAACAAGATCCTTGAATACATGGCGTTCGAGAAACCCATCGTTCAGTTCGACGTGACCGAAGGGCGGTTCTCGGCGCAGGAGGCCTCGCTTTACGCGCGCGCCAACGATCCGGTGGATATGGCCGACAAGATCACCGAGCTGCTGGCAGATGACGGCCGCCGCGCCGCCATGGGCCGCTATGGCCGCGCCCGGGTCGAGGCGGAAATGGCCTGGCCCCATCAGGTCCCCGCGCTGATCGCGGCGTATAAGCGGATCTGGAAGGGGTAATCGGCCAGAGCGCTACTTCGCTACTTGTTTTGTTCCTGCCTGCCCATGCGCTTTCCTCGGAAACCGAAGCTTCATGGCCGGAGCCTCAATGAAGTGCCATGACAGGACCGCGCATAACAGGGTGAGGGGGAAAGACATCGCCATGTTGACGACTGGCGTCGTGACGCCAGACTGCGCCACCAGTTGCTGGATTGGGAACGCGTAGATGTAGACCCCGTAGGAATAGTCGCCCAGCTTGTTGTAGCGCAAAAGAAGCGGGATTTTGGCATAGCCGGCAAAAATCACGGCATAAGACAGGCTGATGGCAAAGATAGGCAGAAACAGTGGTGTGAACCAGGCCATAAAGGACAACGCGGCGGACAGGGCCAGCAGCGACCAGGACAATGGTACGTGCCGGCGCCAGATGTAAAAAACCATTCCCGACAGAAAAGGCAGACCAAGCCTTATGAGGACCTCGACCCTTGGATTCACGTCAATGAATACGACGATGACTGTATAGAAACACAGGAACAACAGCGTTAGACCCACAAAAATCTTTTTGTTTCCCAGAAATCCAAGCAAGCCACATAAGAGGACGCCTACATAGCAGGTGACCTCGTATGAAAGAGACCAGAGCGAGCCATTGATCGCAGCACCATAGGGGTTGGATTCGAACACGCCCGGCAATGTGTATTGCAGTTTGAACAACAGCATATTGCGTATGAAGTAGCTGCCGGTTTCGCCCCAAAAATTAGAAGGGGGCGCTTGTGTTAACAGAAGCCCGGCAACCAGAATGGTGATCACGGTTACCACGGCAAGCGCTGGGAACAACCTCAGGGCTCTGGCGATCAGGAATGATTCTGCAGACGGGTTACGGTCGAAACTGCGCGTAATGAAAAACCCCGAAATTGCAAAGAAAGCCCATACGCACATCAGACCAAGCGACAGCCCATGCAGTGTGGATTCAAACGGTTGCCCGAACTCGGCGCCCAAACTCAGAGGATAGGCATGTGCCACCAGCACAAGGCTGGCCGCGATGATCCGGATCAGATTGAAATTGTTATCCCGCCCGTCTGATCGATCTGCGATAAACAGCGCAGGCTTCCCCGAGATCACATTCACATTATGCTCACTCATCTGCGGTTCTCTGGGTCACTGGCACTATCATGGGATACACAATTATTTGGAAGCTGATCTTTGATACAATATCCATGGTGCGGTTGTCGCAAGAATATTGAATCCTTGGATCTGGGGCGGAAACGATTCCGTCGAGCAAACGACAATTGTGTCAGCTTTGGCGTTTGACAATGTGGCTATTGCAGACGGCACTGTATGACTTGCGTCCGAGGCAACGTCCTGAGCCGCGTTTTGCACATGGGCCAGCGGCCCGATTATGTGCAGTGGGTGCTGGGTGGGATCGGCGAATGTGGGGATCGCAGTGCCGTTAAAGATCATGAGAAAGGAAAGGGGGCCGCAGTTAGTCCGAAAAAAACGTGGCTCTCTGGTGTCTTCGAAATAAGCTCCTGCGCCCAGGCCGCGCGTGTCATGGCGGTTCAGTGCATCAAGATAAGAGGCGTAAACTCTGCCATCCTGATACCATCCGATGCTCAGCATCAGGTTTCGTACCAGAAACAACCCGACGATCATCGCAATACTTATTTTGCGAAACAACGATTTCGCATCGGGAGCCAAAGACAGGCTTGCAGCCAGAAGCGCCAAAAGCAGAAGTGGGATACGTTCACCCAAATGCCCGACACCGAACATGGCTGGCGGCGTGATCGGGATCAGCAGCACGCACAGGGCCACTGCAAGCTTCATGCGTCTGTCGATTCTCCAAACCCCGGTCACGAGACCGCCGATCAGCACACCCCACAACACACTGCCAAATCCCCAATCGACTGACTGCCATGTTGTTTCGGCCACACGGAGGAAGCCGTCGACTCTCAGATAGGTTTCGGTGCTCAGTCGGGCCCAAAGTGTTCCCTGCTCGGCATGGGTGAAAAGGCTTTCTATCGGCAGAAAACTCCCTGCACCTATGGTTTTCGTTTGAACAAACAGAAGGGTTGGTATGACAGCGACCAACGCAAGCCTTGCGGCTTTGTAGAGAAGTGCGCGTATGCCTGGATTGCCAGATATGAGAGCAAGCGATAACTCAACCATGCCCAACAACAGTCCCCACAGCGCAAAGACCAACCCATGAATGAAAAATAAGAGCACACCTACGCATATTGTAACGGCCAGTTGCCGGACAGGCCGGTCCTGTGTCGCAATCCAATAGCCGGTTGCGCACAGTAGAACCCCTAATCCCAGCAGAAAATTCGAGAACCCCCAAATCAGAATATGGTTATACGCCACCAGGCCAGCAAGAAGTACGGTTAGCACCGAAAGGTGGCCGTGCAGAACGCGTGCAAGGTACAAAATGCCTGCGAAAGGTGCCGCAATGATCAGACCGGCGATCAATTTAGCGCCCAAAAGCGGGGGCAGCACTTTCATGACGCCTGTGCCCAGAACATCTAGACCAAGATTGGGCAGAAGTTGCCAGGCAGCTTCATAATTCTGTTGCAGCATGGCTGAGTTCGGCAACTTTGCCAGAATATAATAACGGGCGACGTGGGCGTAGAAGTCCGTCAACGGCAGAACCGGTGTCACGCACAGAGGAACGAGGCTGGCAAGCAGGGTCAGCGCCAGAACTGGGCACAATGGACGGCGTTGAAGTGTTGTGATCATTTCTGCCCATCCACTAAAAGCCAAAAACCTGATACTTCAGGTATCAGCAACATATCATTGCGCAATCTGTTTTGGGTATCGCCGTTATCCGAAATTAGGGCCGCAATAACTTGGCAGCGAAGGCGTAGAGGCCTATGCGATGTTAAAACGGCACAAACCGCGGCAGGCGGTTCAGGCTGGGTTCCATGAACCGCTGGAGTCGCGCATCCGCATCCGCTTCGGTTTCGCCGGGCAGGATGGGGGTGACAAATCGAACCAATGCGCCGTCGGTCCGGCCCATGGTGAACCCGTCCTGAATAACACTCATCTTGGCGCGGAAATCGTTGACCATGCGTTTGCCGCGCTGTTCGAACCAGTAGTAGACCAGCTGCTTTGACAGCTCTTTCTGGATGACCGCACGGTTGACGGTAAAGCTGCCGTAGGGGGTGTCGCCCGGATTGATCTCATATGGCTCAAGGCTGAAGATTTCCCAGCCACCTACGGGCAGGCAAACCTCGGGTGAATGGATGCCTTCGCCTTCGGTTTGCTTGTCGTAGAAGGCCACGAACATGTTCACGAAATCACCCGATCCGCTGTCGATATAAGTGGCATGGAGGTAATCGCTGGCGCCCAGAGTTCGTTCAACATTGGGATCAAGGCTGGTGGTCGAGCCGGACCAGTCGCCCAATTGTCGCGGATAGAGGACAAAGGGGTCCCGCTCGATGGGCGTCACCTCGGAGGCGGGGCGCAGTGTCCACGCGGCCGAGACCGCAAGCGTCAAAAGCGCCGCGAGAGCCAGCGCGACTGAGGCACGGATGGCAAAGATACGCAATGCGACGGTACCCAGCCCTTCGGTATCCAGATCGATTGCCTCGGTGAACGGTTTCGGATCGGGGGCCAGACGCTGCAAGCCGAGTGCCATAAGAAACAGAATGGCGACGCAGAGCAGGAAGATGATCCAGCCTTCGAAGAAATGCATGAACCCTTCGGCCTGTTCGATGCCATGCTGATTGACCAGAATACCGATCATGCCGATGCGGATGGAATTCATCAGAACGGTCAGCGGCGCGGCCGAGACCAGCAGAACCACCTTGTGCCAGATCGGACCGCGGTAGAGCAGGGCAAAGAGGTATGAAAAGCTGAGGATCGGGAACAGGTAGCGTAGCCCGGAACAGGCCTCGGCCACCTGCAGCTTGTAGACCCCCAGATCGATGACATTGCCTTCGATAAAGACCGAAACACCGGCGAGCTGCACGAACCAGACGCCCAGCTCGGACGATATCCATTGCAGGAAGATCGTGAGCTTCCAGTAGACGAACTGGGGCAGGGGCAGCATGAAGATCAGATGGATTACGGGCAATTGGTGGTATTTCCCGCGTTGCCAGCCGAAGACGGTCACCATGACGCCGCCCACCCAGATGATCATCGCATAGGTGACGATATCCGGAATTCGGGCCAGATTTCCCAGAATGGCGATGGCCAGGGCCCCGGCAATCACGGCCACGCCAGGCCAACGGTCGCGCACGATGGGATTGGGCGGCGGCATGTCGCGTAGTTCACGCAGGAACAGGTACAGCGAGATGATAGGGATCAGCGGTCCGTGACTGTATTCCGGCGTGCTCCACGCCGCGCCCAGCGAGACAATGCCGATCCAGAAAACGGGAAGTGACCCCAGCAGCAACAGGGCAAACCAGAACAGCCCCGCAGCGTTGATGGCAGGCAGGGCGGTTCGGGCCGTCTCAAGCATTTTGCTGCGGCTGTCGTTCGAATCGAGACGATGCATCACAAACCATCATGCATAATATGAGAGGCCCTGAAATTGTGACGGCCAAAGCTCAGACATTTTCGATCATTATTCGAAACATTGATCTCAAAATATCTTGATTGTTGATATCGTGAGTCACGCAAACGAAAGTCAGGGTTTGAGAGAAAAGCGCCGGCCCAAAGTCATAAAGACCGAATTCGACGTTGCCGTAAAGCCGTTCTGGTCATCCATTTCATATTGGTACCCCACGTTTACAGCCCAGTCTTTTGTGATAGCCCGTGTATAGGATGCACTGAACGTACCACGCTGGCGTGGATTGGGCTGGCCGGTTCCCTCATCTTCCTGATCAATGTAATCGATGCTGAAAGACAGCCCCGATACCGGGTTGATGAAATAGTCATATGTTAGAAACGCCAGTGTTTCGCGTGTTTCTATGCTCTGCGTACTGGTGCCGACCCGGCGTTGTAACGTCGCCCCGATCCGAGAACTGGCCAGCTGGTAGCTGTAGTCGAGTTGCCCGATCGGCGTGACCTCGTCGAATGGCCCTCTGGACAGGCCCACATTGAAACTCAACACTCCATTTGCGCGCTGGAAGCTACGACCGGCGGTTGCGTTTATCCGCGACCCATTAACCCCGAATGTCTGGTCAATCTGGAAATCCGCCGAGCCGTCAGGCAAGGTTTTGTTCCAGGCGAAATCCCAGACGAAATCCTCGGTCACGGTGTTGGTATTGGTCGTACGCAGCGTTTCATCCACCTGACTGTAGCCGATATTCGCACTGATGGTGGTAACGGGAGATACGTTATAGGTCCCCCCTACTGTCACAACCGTCGTTTGCTGATCGGTCCGCACGTTGTCTTCTGCAGAGAAGTCGGTGTAGCCGAGACGCAAGTTTGCCTGAAAAACCGGTGACACCCGCAATGTCGTGATCGCCGAGTAATCGCTTGATTTATTGTCAAACAGGTTCGGATCGATTGTGTTTGTATAGGTGCGTTCGCGATAGCTGTAGATGAATTGGAACCCGATTGGGTCATTCAGGCCGGTTTGCCAATTCAGGTTGCCCAGGGTGTTGACCTGATCCCCAATGGTTCCGGTTACATCGGCGGCATCAATCCTGCCATCCAGATTGGTGTCGGTCAGTGAACGGTTAAAGGCCAGATCCTGTTCGCGGTAATCCAATAGCAGGTCAAGCTGACTGTTAAGGCGTGCCCGCTGATACGACAGTCGGGCAGACGGGTCTGAAAAACTGGATTCCGTTCCAATAATCGGCTCATTGGCGATCCGGTACAGCCCGGAAAGATCGAACGATAGTCTCGAATCCGAGGTCTGCTTCAGAATACCCAGAGCCAACGTATTTTCCCACCAGGTCGTGGATCCAAGCGAAGGGTCGGTCAGGCGAAGATTGCTATCGTGCCTGAGCGATGAAAGATAATCCAGGGTCACACTCAGGCCGGTACCGGTCCCAACCTGCTGACCGGTCGGAAGACCGACCCTTCGGGCCGGGTTTCGCTGGGCCCGTTGTGCGATCAATTGCTGGCTGGGTGTTTGCTGCACAATCGTCGATGCGACTGTTGTCTGTTGCACGGATGTTTGCTGTGTCGAGGATTGCGTTTGTTGCGTAGTCGTTTGCTGTGTCGAAGCCTGCTGCCCGACGGCCGGTGTAAACGAACTTATGACAGCGATCCCGCCCCCCAGAATGGTGGACAGCCTGCTCCTGGATTTCCCCACCTGTATCAGCCCCTATTCGAACAAGCGGCGTGCTGGTACGACAACAACGTCTCCGGGTTTAAGCACTGTATTGCCTTGGATGCCACCGCCCGAGCCGTTGTAGTTGTAAGTGTATTTGTTCATCACGCCTGTTTTACTATCAGCTCTGCGCAATTCGATGCGCTTGCGAGCCGCGAAATTGGTCAGACCGCCGGCCTGAGCCAAAACCTGAAGAATGGTTGTACCTTCGGTCGCCAGATGCTTTCCGGGTACATTGACCTCACCCATTATGAAAACATCGATGGTTGGCCCGGATGCGGCCTGCCCGCCCAGAAGCGGCGGCGGAGCCAGCGCCGCCACCGAAATAAAGACCGTTGGCGGCGCATTGAAGTTCGAGGCCAGCGCCGATGAGAGAGACGAGCTCAATCCGCTGGTAGATTGGCCAGCAGCCCGGACCGAGCCGGCAAGCGGAAAGTTGATGGATCCGTCCGGCAGAACCAGAATGGTCCGATTCAGGGTGGGATCTTCGAGAACTTCAACCTGCAACGCATCGCCCGGCTGAATTTGATAGGATTGCGCCCATGCTCCGGTGCCCGCGATCATGGTAAGGGCAAGAGCGATCAATGATCCGATAACTGTACGCATATTCAAATCTCTCACTTTTTTTCTTTATGCCGTTCTACAGGATACAAAACAATCTGCAGGGAGTCTGATACATACAAGATGCGGCAGAAATGCAGCGGCGTCATCCGCCCCCTCCTAATGGCTGGTGTCCGGTGCAGCATTCAGCTGTTCAATCTCAGCGTCCACCAATGATGCAACTTCCGTTGAAGCGCCACTGAAAGTCCTGGCTTTATGAAACAAACGCAGAGCATCTTCGCTCCGCTCTAAGGCCACGTATGTTTTCCCAAGATGGTACAGAACCAGGGGATGTTCAGGGAATGCCGCCGCCGCAGGTTCGAGATAGGTGACCGCCTCTTCATAATTTCCCATCCGGTAGGCCACCCAACCGTATGTTTCCTGAAACACGGGTTCTTGTGTGCCGCGCAAACGTTGCGCCAAAACCTGTGCACGCCGCAGACTGTTGTCATCGTTGCGGTGCGTCGTCAGCAGGCTTGCGAGATTGTTGGCCACAACCAGGGACCGATTGGTGATCGGATAAAGCTTTTCATATGTTTCGATTGCCTGATCCAGGTCCCCAGTGCGTTCGTATTCCGCCGCCTGCAGCATGAGCAGGTCCGGGCTTTCAGGCAGATTAGCCAATGCCTTGGCTAAAACTTCGCTGGCCTGATCCGGGGCATTCCGTTCCGTTGCTAACTCGTGCAAGGCAGTCCACGCCCGTGTTGTGTTCGGATAATCCTCGAGAATGGCGCGGTAAAGCTGCTCGGCCTCGCGGCGTTTGTTTTCACCGATCAGAGCATGTGCTTTGATCAGGCGAATTGGCAAAGAATTCGGGTCCTCAGAAAGCAATTGGTCAAGATGGGCGAATGCCTCTGCCGTCTGCCCTTTTGTAAGCATCAGGCGAATAAGCGCGATATCGGCGGGCAGGCCAAACTCGGGATCATCCGCCAACTCGTTCAGGAAAGAGGTCAGCTCCTCTGTGCGCTGCTGTGCTGCCAGCATATGGGCCCTGAGCTCGTTGGCGACACGTCGTGTTTCCGGGCTGTCCAGATCCCCAATGGCAAGAAGGACGGTGCCCAGCCGATCCCAGTCCTGCATGTTCAGAAGCACGTCACCCAGCAGGAACAGAAGTTCGGGGTGTTCCGGGGTTTGGCGCAAGGCATGGGTCAAAACACGTTCGGTGATTTCCAGATCACCTTCTGCCATCAGAAACCGGGCATAGCCTAGCGTTTCGTCCGGTGCATTGGCGGACATTTCCGTCGCGAGCGCCAGCATTTCGCCCATCAGTTCCCTGTCTCCATTACGCTCATGCGCCTGAGCCATCAGAGTCATCAACTGTGGGTCGCGGGGTGCCTGACCAAGCGCTTCGCGTAAAAGCACAATCGCATCGCCAGTCTTGTCCTCATCAATCAACCAGGACGCTTTGAACTTGAGCGCACCAACCTGGGCTGCATCTTCGGACAGGACTTTTTCGACTAAAGCCCGGGCTTCATCGGGTCGTCCAGACTGGAACAGCATGAGGGCAAACTCCACCTCACTGGCCCGGGTCTGTATGTTTCTTTCCGCCCCCTCAAGCAGTGCTTGCATCTCGGAGATTGCGACTTGTTCATCACCTGATCTGAATTTCAGCGCTGCACGCACCGTCTTAAAATGGAACGTGTTGGGACCACCCTCGGCGATGATCGTATCCAGTTCGGAAATTGCCACTGTAGAATCGCGGTTGTCATTCAGAAAGGCAATCAGCCGCTGCGCTGGCATGTGATCTTCGGCTTGAGGATACACCTCAGCCCGCAGCATCTGTTCTGCCGCATCCAGATTCCCCTGGTCGATATAATGCTGTACAAGCAACTGCTCGACGCCTTCATCGTCAGGGAATGTCACAGCCATCTGCCTGAGCAAAGCCTCGATCTCTGCCGGCATATCCAGTTCCTGAAGGGCGCGGAGCCGGATTCCATAAAGACTTGCTTCCATTGGATCGATGGCTATTGCCGCCTCTGTTTCCTGCAGAACGCCGGGCCAGTCCTCATCGCGGACCAGGTGGTCAATTACGACCTGGCGCGCGGTCATCAGTTCCGGATTGCTCTCGATCATTTCGCGGGACGTATGTACGAGAAAGTCCACACTTGCGAAATCGCCATCCCGAACTGCGTCGGTGTAAGCCAACATATTGTTGATAGATTTGATTTCGGCATCATCCGGCGCCAGAGCGCTCGCCAATGCGCCATGGCGCCTGACATCTTCCCAGTTACCTACTTCCAGAGCCATCTCAGCAAGGTTGCGATGACCTTCAAGGTTGTCTGGATATTGTTCCACCAACCGCAGATACTGACCATATGCAACAGGGATGTTGCCGCGCTCGCGCTCTAGCCGGGCAAACGTCAGGCGGGCTTCCTTATGTTGACCGTTGAGTTTGAAGACATTCCTGAATTCGACCAATGCGCGCTCGACGTCACCAGCTTCCAGATGAGCCAGACCGGCCTGGAAATGCGCCTCCGCGCGCTCTTCGGCCGAGTCGCACGCGCTCAATAACAGGGCTGCGACCAAGAAGGCGCTAGCCAGTAATTTGTTGATAGAGGTCCCGGCTCTGCTCAATGCTGCACTCCCGCAAAAGTTACGAAATCGCACGCAGCCGACAGTTTTACCCGGCCACGCGTTCCGGGTTTAACACCCGGTGCCGCGCAGGACGACGGAGATAGTCCGGATCAGGATTGACACATCTGTGCCGAACGACATGCTTTTCCAGTAATTTGTGTCGTGATGAGCGCGTTCGGCAAATGAAGACTGGTTGCGCTTGGACACCTGCCAAAACCCGGAAATGCCAGGGCGCATCGCGTTGTAGAATTTGCCGGGATAAAGATCCTGCTGGTTCACCATCATCGGGCGAGGTCCGACCAGAGACATTTCACCCACAAAAACGTTCCAGAATTGCGGCAATTCATCCATTGAGGATTTGCGCAGGAATGTGCCGAATTTAATGATGCGTGGATCGTTGCGAAGCTTCTGGTTGCGGTTCCACTCTTCCCGGGCTTCGGGATCGGCTGCCAGATGTTCTTTCAGCACGGCCTCAGCGTCATGTACCATGGTGCGCAGTTTGAGCAGCTTGAAAACCTTGCCGTCTTTTCCGACCCGCTCCTGCCGGTAAAACGGTGTTACGCCCTGACTGGCCAGAAATACGGCCAGAAGCACAACCATCGGAACGACGAACGGCGCTGCAAGCAGTGTAAACGCGATATCAAAGATGCGTTTTCCCACACCTCTGTAAAACCCCGGATACTGAACTGAGGTCGGCATAACAGAGATGCTAGAGTAGCCCGCGCCAGCGTTGGCCACTTCTTTTGAATGACTTGTCACTATTTAAACCCCCAACACACACAAATACTCACGAACCACTTACCAAACTCAGGAACAGAACACGCTCGACCTCAACTACATATACTTAAAATCTTATATTTTTATACCACTTCGACCCTGCACTTACTCACTTGCGAGGCCGCTTTCCCGTATCCAACTGTTAACAAATTCCACCTGCCTTGCAAAACATTAATGCTGGTAAACGTGTTCTCTGGTCGCTGAATACAGGTGCTTTTTCACAGTATCGTAAAGCTGCGACCAGCTGATCGGCCGCAAATTCATGAAGTTTCGTTTCCCCGCGGGACACAATGAACAAGAATTTCATCCTTTAGGTTTGATTCCCGCCCGTAGAATCTCTTTTAATGTGTGATCACACCAGGTTCTGGTCGCCTCTTTCTCGGTCAACCCAATAAGGGCGCAACGGAAACAATCGCGCCGATCACCTCAGATTGAGAAAGCGGAAAGGTCAATTCACCGCGTGTGCAGTTTAGTGGTGCCTGCTATCTTGATTTTGTGACAAACTAGTACCCAAGTACTTTTTGTTTATGTGACGTGTTCTTTATGTAAGGGATTTCTGGTGGTTCAGAGTTTAAGTTTGGATAATCTCCAGGGGGCCGGTACGAGGTTTGACAAGGCGGAAGGCAACCGAGGTGCAATGGCGTCCAGTGACGGGTTTTATCTAGACTATTTCGGGCTCGATCGGCGGCCCTTCACACTGCTTCCGGACCCCGGATTCATGTACTGGTCACCGCTGCACAAGCGCGGTTATTCTGTCTTGCAATTCGGTATTATGAGCTGTGCACCCATTACAGTGCTGACAGGCGAGATCGGGGCTGGGAAAACAACCCTGGTGCAGCATCTTCTGAGTGAAATGGAAGAGTCGATCACCGTTGGGCTGATCTCGAATGCGCAAGGTGGCCGCGGAGAGCTGCTGCAATGGGTTCTGCATGCGTTGGGCCTGCCAATTAACAACGACGCCCCCTATGTTCAGCTGTTCCGGGATCTGCAGGATTTTCTGGTTGCGGAATATGCCGAAGGGCGGCGGGTGGTCCTGATCTTTGACGAAGCGCAGAACCTGACAGTCGAAGGTCTGGAAGAAATCCGTATGCTGACCAATATCAACTCGAACACGGACGAACTGATCCAGCTTGTTCTGGTTGGTCAACCTGAATTGCGCGACATGGTTCTGGACCCCAAGATGCGCCAGCTGACGCAGCGCGTGGCCGCAAGTTTTCACCTGGAACGGATGGATGAGTCATCCGTCGAAGCCTATATCAGGCACAGAATGAAAACGGCCGGCGGGTCCGGTGGTGAGTTTACAGAAGACGCCTGCAAGGTGATTTTTCAGCAGACCCGCGGTGTGCCGCGCTTGGTCAATCAGTTCTGCGACTTTGCCCTGCTTTATGCCTGGACAAATGAAGCGGATAAGGTCGACGAAACCATCATCAATCAGGTGATCGATGATGGCGTGTTCTTTGGCGGAAACTCACTTGAGAAGGAGCTGACGGTCTAAGATGGGTCCTGCACGCTACTATTTCTCCATTTTCCTGCGGCGGTTTCCGTATTTTCTGGTCGTCGCCTTAGTTGTGTCTGTTGCGTCATTCATTGTCGCCAGAGCACTACCCGCTACATATGTATCAACGATGCGCCTGATCGTTGAATCGCCGCAGATTCCGGGAAATTTGGCGGCAAGTACCGTCACGACACCTGCGGCGGAACAGCTTCAGATCATCGAGCAGCGCCTGCTGACCCGCCCGATCCTTCTGGAAATCGCCCGGGAGTTTCAGGTTCTAGCTGACCAGGATGAGGCAAGCCCTGATCAGATTGTCAAAGCCATGCGTAAGAACACTTCGATCTGGATTTCCAGTGGCCTCAATCAGGCCAACCTAATGACAATCAGTTTCGAGGCTCGGACCGGCCCGATTGCCTCTGGCGTATTGAATGCGTATCTGACGGAAATCCAGAAGTTGGACGTCTCGTATCGTAAGGATCGTGCCACTGACACGCTGGCCTTCTTCCAACTGGAAGTCGACCGCCTGAGTAATGAGTTGAGCAAGCGCAGCGCTCGCATTCTTGAATTCAAGAATGACAATTCTGATGCGCTACCTGACAGCCTACAGTTCAGGCTGGCTCAACAAGGGGCGCTACAAACCAATCTTGAACAGACCGACCAGCAGATATTTTCCCTCCAGGCGCAACGGGAAAACCTCATAAGCATCTTCAGTTCTACGGGTCAGGTTGTCGGTGTTTCGCCGCAAAATCAGACCCCGGCACAACAACAACTAAGTCAGTTACAAAATCAGCTCGACAACCAGCTTGTGATCTATTCCGGTAGCAGCCCGCAGATCAAACTGCTCCGCGCAAGAATCGAAAAGCTTGAGCAGGTTGTGGCTGCCGAACAAGCAACAGCCCCGACGCAACCTGACGTACAGACGGGCAATTCGTCCCTTGACCTGCAACTGGCACAGGTCGATTCGCAGATTGCGGCACTCGAAGACCAACGCCGCGTGCTTCAGGACCGGCTTGACGCACTGACCCTGACGATTGACCAGACCCCGGCCAATGCCATCACACTTGCAGAATTGCAGCGCGAACACGACAATATTCAAACCCAGTATAATGTCGCTGTCAGTCGGTTGGCCGATGCTTCGACCGGAGAACGGATCGAAGTCACGTCCCAGGGGCAGCGTATTTCCGTCATTGAACACCCATCCACGCCAACCGAACCGGCCAAGCCGAACCGGCTGATGATTGCCGGAGGCGGAGCAGCCTTTGGCATCGCACTGGGGCTGGGGCTTGTGGTTCTGCTGGAAATCCTGAACCGATCTGTACGTCGGCCGGAAGACCTGATCAGCAAGCTTGAGGTCTGGCCGATTGCCACCATTCCCTATGCCCCTTCAAGGGGTGAAGTTATCCTGCAGCGAACCGTATGGGGTGGAATCATATTAGCCATTCTAGTCGGGGTTCCCGCTGCGGTCTGGACGGTGCACACCTATTATCTGCCCCTCGATCTTATCGCAGAGAGGGTCATGGATAAACTGGAGACATTCTGGTGAGTATTGTTTCGATTGATTTGGTGGATTTGTAATGGACCGTCTTCAGCAAGCTATTCAGAAAGCGCGTGAAGAACGCAACAGCCGGCAGCAGCTTCAGCCTGTGCCTCCCGCAGACATACAGAAGTCCCCGGCACCGCAAGAAAGCGGTGACCAAGATATTTGGCTGGCTGTGCCAGAGATACAGATCGAGCAACGCTTTGTCTCTCGCAACCGTTTGATGTCATTCCATGGGGGTGCGGACGCCACGCCCTATGACATGTTGCGCACCAAGATGCTGCAGCAGACCCTTTCCAATAACTGGCATCGGGTAGCGCTGACTTCCCCTTATAGTGGATGCGGCAAAAGCACGACAGCTGCCAATCTGGCCTTCAGCCTGGGGCGGCAGGAAGATTTGCGCACGATCGTGATCGATTTCGATATGCGGCGCAGGGGGCTGGCTGAGATTCTGAAGCAAACCGGCAGCTACAGCATGGCTGACGTCATTCAGGGGGCCGTACCGTTTCACGAACATGCGAAGCGTTATGGCAAGAACGTCATCTTCGGACTTAATTACACGTCCACCCGCAACCCGGCGGAAGTCTTGCAAAGCCGCCGGACAATCGAATTTCTCGAACAACTCGAAGCAGAATACAAACCCGACATCATTCTGTTCGACACCCCCCCCCTGATGATGAGCGATGACAGCCACGGATTTCTTAGGAATGTTGATTGCGCCCTGCTTCTGGCAGCAGCCGAAGAGACCAGCATTGATCATATCGACGTGGCCGAGCGGCAACTGGCAGAACTGACCAGCGTCATGGGTATTGTGTTGAATAAATGTCGGTACATCAGCGGGACTTTTGGCAATGAGTACGGCTCCTACTGACGCTGTACCGACTGATGCGGTAATTATTCCCCATTATAACGATTTGCCCCGGCTGGAACGGTGCCTTCAGGCTCTCAGAGAGAATGATTTGACGGCGACGGAAATCGTCGTCGTTGACAACAACTCTCCGGTATCGCTGGACACGATACGCCAGACCTTTCCCGAGGTGCATTTTGTTGTGGAACCCCAAAAGGGCGCGGCCCATGCCCGCAACCGCGGGGTTGCCGAAACCAAAGCGCCCCGACTGTTTTTCATCGATGCTGATTGTGTGCCCGCGCCGGACTGGTTGACCGTCGGGCGCCAGATCGCGGATCAGGCCGATCTGATTGGTGGCCGGGTAGATGTCTTTGACGAAACGCCACCCCCGCGCAGCGGCGCAGAAGCGTTCGAGGCTGTTTTTGCATTCAACTTCCGCAGGTATATCGAGGTTCAGGGGTTTTCCGGCGCAGGAAACCTGTTGACCCGGAGGGATGTGTTCGATGCGATCGGCGGATTCGTCAACGGTGTATCGGAAGATCGGGAATGGACCATGCGCGCGGTCGCGCGCGGTTACAGCCTGAAATACCGGGACGACTTTCGCGTCAGCCATCCGTCCCGTCAGGACTGGGCCGCGCTCAAAACCAAGTGGCAGCGTACGACACAAGAGGCGTATCTGCTGCATGGCACCAACCCCGGCGCGCGGCTGCGATGGGCAATCCGTGGATTGGCCATGCCTGCCAGTGCGATCGTGCATGCACCAAAAGTCATCTCCAGCGGCAAATTGGCCTCGACAGGAGAAACCTGGCGGGCGATTGCCACGTTGTTCCGGCTTAGATGTCAGAGGATGATCTGGATGCTGCGCCAGGCAGCGAGTGGCGACATCTGAGCTTGCCAAACAAAAAGGGGCCGCAAAACACAGCCCCTTGTCTTAATCTGTCGGGTTTGCGCGCCCGTTCAGGCAGCTACTTTGCGGCGGCGCGTCAGGGCCAAACCGCCAAGCGCAGTCAAAAGCAGCAGACCACCTGCGGGCAGCGGAACCGCAGCTACGTCAAAGTCAAAGCTGATCGGACCACCATTCGTCGTCGCTTGCGCATTAGCCCAGCTGAACACCAGGTTCTGGCTCAGGGAGTTCGGGCTCACGCTGCTAAACAATGTGCTGAGCGTGGTCTGGATGCCGCCCAGAACCGCTGTGCTTGCCAAAACGTTGCCGGGGTTTGCCGCGTCAACCCAACTCATGGTCAGACCTGTGAACGCACCCAGTACCCGAATGGTGACCGATGCATTTGCCGTCGCTATTAGCGGATCAACCGGAGATGTGAAGTTGACCGAGTACGAACCAGGCCCACCGAGTGTGGAGACAGATCCGATAAAGGCCGTATCCGATTTAATGTCATAGCTGCCGCCTGCCGTCACCGAGGTCAGCGCGCTGGCCGATCCAGCCATCATCACAGCAGCAACAATCCCCGCCGCCATCATTTTCAAACTTCTAAACATGCAAAGTCCCACCTTTGATTTTTATACACACAACCCGCTCGAAATCCCGGCAGGGCACCTACTGAAGTCATTCATAATTCATTTCAATTTGATTGCGAAGGATTTTTCGAAAGAATGTGTCTTTTTCTGGGCATTGAGCTGCTTTACGCAGCACAATAGTCGAATGTAACTATTTTTGTTTCCGCATTGAGAACCGGAATCGTTTGAATAAGACGAATCTGCGTCTGGGAGAGCGCGGTGGACTTCCAAAATTTCTGAGGTCTCCGTCCCGCTCCAGACATAGTCTTCGGGGCTCCTTGATGCAAACCCGCACCAAACCAATCCGTCTTTAGGTGGAATCGAAACTGCCTTACTCACATGGCAGGCAACTATCCGTCGCAAAGCTGCGAAACAATCCCAACTATTTGGCCTAATTGTTCAATTTGGAATATCTGCGAACCGCATCTGAACGGAAAAATGGAAGAAAGCTGAACTCAGCCGTATTTCTCCTTCGATGGCCAGAAAGTTTCGTGTAGCTTTGGCTTGTTATTGTACCAAGTTCAGGCACGCATTATCAATCGGAAGTTGCAGTTTAGCCGTTTGTTTCGAGTGCCTGCCTATTTAGCGAGGAGACATTGCGCATGGGCGTTGGCCAGAACATAGCCGCTGAGAATGCGAACTGGACCTTTGGGGGCAGTGTTCCCGATACGTTTGTAGACCACATCAAATTGTCTGTTCCTCTTTATGAAATGGGTCACGGCCTGATCTGTCAGGTTTCCGATTTCTTCGTCCGCAATGACAGTCTCTGCTATGAAATCGGCACATCGACCGGAGAGTTGATCCGCAAGCTGGCAGAACATAATGCGGGAAAGCCTGACGCACGCTGGATCGGCATCGATGTCGAACCTGAAATGGTGAAGGTCGCCGAAGCGCATTGCGCGGATGTCCCGAACATTTCCATTCTTCATGACGATGCCCGTCATATGGAGATGGAAAAGGCGGACATGATCGTCAGCTATTATACCATGCAGTTCATCCCGCCCCGGTACCGGCAGGAACTGTTCACCAAGATCTACAACACCCTGAACTGGGGCGGGGCGTTTGTCATGTTCGAAAAGGTCCGGGGGCCGGATGCGCGGTTCCAGGATCTTGTGACTCAGCTCTACAACGAATTCAAAATCGGCAACGGCTTCTCAAGCGAGGAAATCGTCGAAAAGGCGCGCAGCCTGAAAAGCGTGCTGGAGCCGTTTTCCACCCAGGGCAATCTGGATCTACTGGGCCGGGCCGGTTTCAAGGATGTGATGAGTATTCAGAAGTATATTTGTTTTGAAGGTTTTCTTGCTATCAAATGATTGCTTAGCACGATTTCGGACGGCGGCCACAGTGGAATTCGGCCCCAAAGCCCGCTGGACGGAGGCGCCAGGAACGCTGATGAACACGTCTGTTTCAAATTTCAATGACCCGCGCCCGGACATCGGGCCCAGTTCAGGCGTGGCTGCATCCCGCGCGACCGGATCAAATGCTGCGGAAATGACATGAGCGTATCGGCACCTTCGGACAAACTGGCCTTTCATACCCGGTCGGCCCTGCTGGCCACGCTGGCGGTTCTTGCCTGTCTGTCCGTGTTTCTGATCAACGGCGGTCCGCTCTATTATTTCGACACAGGCAGTTATATCCGGCAGGGCAGCGTGGCCCTCAACAGTCTTCTGCCGCCGGTGAACGAAACCAGCACGACGGGCGGCACTTACACCGCAGATGACGACGGGACTGCGACCGGCTCCCGCTCGCTGATCTATGGCCTCATCATAGCGGCGTTTTTTCGCGCCGACGCCCTTTTCGCTGTTCCGGTCATCCATCTGGCAGCCACGCTTTTTGCGGTCTGGATGCTGGCGCGGACGGCTGGCCGTTCTCTGGACGGTGCGCAGAACACAATGCTGATGACCGCAATCCCGCTTCTGGCGGCGGCCAGCACCTCTTTGCCGTTTTACATCGCCTATATGATGCCGGACATATTCGCACCAATTCTTCTGATCGCGATTGCGGCACTCACCGCCTTTGGGCAGACAATGCGCCTTTGGGAGCTTTTTCTGATCTCGGGGCTGGCTCTGTTCTGCATTGTGCTGCATCCATCGCACCTGGCGATCACAGGGCTGATGATCCCCTTTGTCGCTCTGGCGGCCCTGGGTCGCAGGATGCCGGGGCGCTGGCGCGCGACGGTCCTGATGGTGATGCTCCTGACGCTTGCGGCGGCCGAGCGCAAGGCCTTCCAGATCACCGTTGAAGCCCAGATGAACAAGGAAGTTGTCTATACCCCGCATATCACTGCTCGGCTTATCGTTGACGGGCCCGGGATGGACTATCTGGATGATGTCTGTCCGGATGCAGATATACCAACCTGCGCGCTACACGAAGCACTTACATGGTCGGATGATCCCTACAGGCTAACCCCATCCCATATCATTTTCGAACGCTCTTCCCGGCTGGGGTCGTTCCAGTTGATGTCGCTAGAAGATCAGAAACAAGTAGCGTTGGCGCAGCGGGACTTTGCCAAGGCGGTCTTCCTATCCAAACCTATTGCGACGTCTTTCGCATTGGCCAAGAACGGCTATCACCAGATTATGCGCTATAGCATCGCCATGACAATTCCGACGGATGTGGAATTAACCAACGCGCGCGGCCTGGCCCGCCTCGATGAGGCTCAGTACGATCTGATTCAGAAAGGGAACCTAGCCCAAGACAGATCCTGGATCGAAGCCGTCGATCTTCTGCACGGTATCATCTATGCTGCATCGTTCATCTTTATTGTAATTATTCTGGTAAGGTCGGGTAGCGTATCGCGGGATGTAAAACTATTCGCCCTGTTCATTCTGATCGGGATTGCAGTGAATGCGCTGGTCTGTGGCGGGGTCTCGCAACCCGCAGACCGATATGGTGCGCGCGTGATGTGGCTACTGCCCTTTACGGCTGCCTTTCTTTTTCTTGTTCAGCGTTCGTCAGTGTCGCAAGGCGCGGCCGGAGAAACCTCGTGACTTCAGATCAAACCCTTTCCATCAGCGTCGTCATGCCCGCCTACAAGGCCGAGCGTCTGCTGCCCCGTGTCCTGACACCCCTGATTGAAATGCTGAACACCGGCCAGGTGCAGCAGGTTCTGGTCGTCGATGACCAGTCCCCGGACGGGACTGCGGCCCTTGCCCGCGAAATGGGGGCCACGGTTCTGACCACGCCAGTCAATGGCGGACCGGGGGCTGCGCGCAACCTGGCCGCCGAACACGCCACCGGTGACATCCTGTGGTTCGTCGATTCCGACGTCATCGCCTGGCCCGATGGCCCGGAGCATATCCGCCGTGCCATGTCCGAGGATAATGTCGGCGCCGTGTTCGGATCCTATGACGACGCGCCGGATGGGCAATCGTGGTTTTCGCGTTACAAGAACCTTCTGCACCGCTATCACCATCAGCGCGCCCGCCGCGAGGCGCGCACCTTCTGGGCCGGATGTGGTGCCATCCGGCGCGACGTGTTTCTTGAGGTCGGTGGCTTTGATGTGAAAACCTATGAGGTCCCCTCGATCGAGGATATCGAACTGGGTTACCGGATCGCGGGGACCGGTCGCCGTATCCTTGTCGAGCCACAGCTGCAGGGTAAACACCTGAAAGTCTGGACCATCCGCAACAGCCTGAGCACGGATATTTTCTGCCGCGCCCTGCCCTGGGCCCGGCTGATGATCTCGCGTGAGGGGCTGACGGATGACCTGAACACCTCAATGGCCGAGCGGGCGCGGGCTGCAATTGCGGGGCTGTTGCTGCTGTCGCTTCTGGTCCTGCCATTCTGGCCGGGGGCATGGCCCCTGCCCTTATTGCTGCTTGCAGCCGCCTTTGTCGCCAATTTCGATCTGGTGCGCGCCATGTCCGGGCATGGCGGACCGTGGTTCGCATTCAAATGCCTGCTCTATCACCAGGTCTATTATGTCTACTCGGCCACCATCTATGTCTGGTGCCTGTTCGAATATCACGTGCTGGGGCAGAAACAGAAACTCCATGTCACGCGGAACTGACTGTTCGCGCGACATGGGGCGTGCCAGAGGCAGGTTCAGAACTGCTTCGCGGGGAGTTGTTCGAACGGTAATTTCTCAACCTGATCGAAGCGCGGGTTGCTCTCATGTACATAGAACGTGTCGTAAAGCGAATTGCGCACGAAATGATAGCCATTGGCGAACAGCAACTCGTTGAGCTCCGGCGTCGGGCGTTCGATTGTCATGGCCAGGAAACGGTATTTGTCGAATGGGAAATTGCGCAGAATCCGCGTTTCCGACCCTTCGACATCCAGGCTGAAGTAATCGATATCCTTGGGCGCGTTATAACGATCGAACACCTCATCCAGAGGTACGGCCTCAACCGTAACAACCTTGCCCTTTTCCCGGAACCGGGCCAGTTTCGAAGCGCGTCGCTCGGTCATATTGTCGGCCTCATCCACCAGCAGGCTGCTGCGCTGGCCGTCAATCATGAACTCCAGCTTTCCCGGTTCGGGATCAACCGCCAGCGGAACCGGGGTGGCCGTGCGGTGATGCCAGTTTGTAATCCGATGGTAATTGACCGGGTTGGGTTCGATCAGCAAACCGGTCCAGCCATAATGCTTTTCCAGAGCGAACGTGTTTGAGTCTGAGAATCCATCGGCGGCACCAAGCTCGACAAAAAAACCATTGCGCTTGCCATTATAGACTTCGTTGATCACCCACATGTCCTGGCCCCTGTCAGACACACGTTTGGGCAGGTAGCCGAGATTGTTCATGGCGAACCGGCGGCTGACATTCCGGGCGCTGACCACGCCGATATAGGCGAAATAGGCAGGCTTCTGGAGGACCGGGTATGATTCAACCAGTTTTGCAAGATTTTGCTTCATAGAGTTCTCCATTTAACTGCCCGTTATCGTTCTTCCGGGCAAATACATAGTTCCACAGCTACCGGCTATTTTAGTCCGGCAACCCTTGCGATGTCCCACACCGGGTGCGGTATCTCACGCGCACCGCGTCCGAAAATGATATCAAATGGCACATGATAAACTGGTGCGATACTGATCGGCTGCCCAGTGTTGTGCAGATCGCTTTCGTAGACCGCACTGTCCCGCGTCACCAGCACCCAACTGTCAACTGCATTGCCAATTATGCTTTCACCTGCATGCAACGGTGCATCTGTTGCTCGAATGAAGTAGTCCGCCGCGGCATCTTTCCGCGGTGACATCCTAGCATACACGTAAACCGACAGCGCACCGGCCATGTATCGTTCTTCCAACTCGGCCTGTGTCCA
Organism: Ruegeria sp. N7; assembly: GCF_056531345.1. NCBI lineage: Bacteria > Pseudomonadati > Pseudomonadota > Alphaproteobacteria > Rhodobacterales > Roseobacteraceae > Ruegeria > Ruegeria sp. N7. The sequence continues at coordinate 34,810 of NZ_JBQFLR010000017.1, forward strand.
GATTGGTGGAAAGGCCTCGTCGATCAGTGCCTGAACTGCGCCGATTTCTTTTGGATCGGGGAATGGCCCAGCATCGACTTCGAACGCGATACGATCGGCCAGATCCCGGGTCAAAGTGAACGGTCGCAGCGTTTCAGGCCAACTGATCCAGAGACTGATCGCCAGCCCGGTCAGTGCACAGGTAAGAGCTGGCGTAGGAGCCGCCTGAACCGGACGCAGGCGCCAGAATATGATCAGCGGTATGATCATTGCAGGCGCGAAATGATGTGGCAGAATGCGGTAAGCCTGTACATAAAAGAACAAAACATACGCAATGACAGACAGCGTCAGCACTCTGGACAACTTGTCCTGCCAGCGCCAAGCCAGTAAAGCTAAGCCGGGCAAAATTCCACTGGGTAACAACCAGAACAGAATGCGCCCGGTATCAAATATCGTAATGAAGCGCAGGCGCTTCAGGATGCTGCTGGTATTGAACTCTGTGGATAGGCTTATTACTCCCACCACCCCCAACAGCATTTCAAACAGCGATGCCAAAACCAAGATGGCCAGAGCAATCCCCCCCCCAATGATCACCTGTCGGAACGGGAAAGGGCGGGTTAGAAGAAAATAGGATATCAGAAAAAATCCGATCAGAAGAAGACCGTTCGGCGCAGTCAGCAAGGTCAAAGTGGATACAACCGCCATCCAACCGAACCTGCGCTCGTTGAAGAACAGGATATAACCCAGCACCCCCAGCAGGATCATCGGTTCACGCGCCATGGGCAGTGCGATGTCAGCGAAATACGGATTGTAGGATGGGTTGAATGCCATCACAAAAGAAAACAAAAGGAGAGCCATACCCAGCCCAAGCACTGCCCGCACATCGCCACGCGTTTCGCTGGGGCGCACAAAAGCGAGCATAACCCCGAACAAGATCGAAACACCCGGTAGATAGGCAAGGCGAATAGAGATTTCATACGGTCCGAATATCCGCATAAACCCGGCCTGCAGGAATGTTTCCGTCATCATTTTAGGGGTTGGATACCCTCCGATTGCACCGGATTCCGGAGGCCAGAATGGCAGACCTCTAGTTATAAACAGCATTGCGTTCAGAAAGCTGTGTGCGCCGTCATCGTTCAGCACCTCCCAATAGAATTTAGGAGACATCAGCAACAGTACAGCCAGAGGCAGCAGGACCATGCCTGCTATATCACAGCCTCTGCCCTGAAATATCTTGGGTTCAGAACCGCTCGGAAACAGGTAAAGACCCATCAGGCAAAGCAGCAGGATCAGCACTATGAAAGCGGTTTCGGTCATCTGAACACTGCTGACAACCTGAACCAGCGCCGCGATGGCGGGGACACCAAACAGTGAAAGTGTAAACCCTTTAAGTAGCCAATGTTCAAACCGATCCCCGGACGTGCGAATTCCCCATGCCAAAATCAGACCGGGGGCCAGAAAAAACGCCGAAGCCGACAAGGCAACTAGGGGAACCCAGATGTAAAGAAATAGCGCGTCATCTGCCACGAAATAAGGGGATGCTCCGTCCGCCAAAGCGGCTTTTGCAGACAATGTTGCCGCAATATCCTGTCCGACCAGCAAAATACCGGCTAGTGCAATCAAAAACAAAGAAAGGCGCAATACCATCACATCTTATATGAACTCGTCAAAATGTAGCAGGTGAACATTACCCAATGCCGAATATCGTTCCATTCGACCACCAATGTATTGGTAACATGCAAGTCATATTGTGCTGTCAGTTTTTTACCGAATAGGTGCATTACACGTGTGATGCGACATCAATACAGCAGATTAGACAGCATTGGCGGGCTATCGAAAACAAAAGAAGCGCCTCAATACTCGGTGTCAGAGCTGGTTCCGGAAATATGTCGGAACAAGCTGATCTGTTTTCAGTTCCATATTACACGCTTGGAAGCGCACCTTGAACGGTACGTCGCACGACCTTGCACAACGCACCGAATCCCTACACCAGATTACTCGCTCTGCCCGAGATGGTGTCGTCCCGTCTCAAAGCGCCGCCCTGTTACTAAGATTCTCTGAAGAAGTCTGGTTCTTTTGCTTGGGCTTGGCTTCAAACTCTTCGTGATAAGAGCGCTCAACATTGACGTCCCAGACGTCATAGTTCTTGCCCATGATATTGCGGGCGGCATACATCGCCGACAGCATGGAATGATCCTGGTTGTTGTAGCGGTGCAAACCATTGCGACCCACGGTCTGGAAGTTTTCCAGCGTCTTCAGCCAGTCGCTGACCGTGTCCAGTGCCTCTTTGTATTCGCTGTCATAGACCGGATAGGCCTTGGGCTGCCGGATAACCGCGTGATCAATGACGTCTCTGGCCTTGGCCAGACCAAGCTTTTCAAGCTCTTCACTGGCAAGATGCCTGAGATCTTCATCACTTGACGACCACAACCCGTCACCTTTCTGGCAGAAATATTCCATCCCGATCGAGGCTGTATTCTGATCGGGCAGCATTTCTGCAGACCAGGCTCGGAAATTCTGGATGCGACCAACCTTCACCTGTGGGCTGTGGATGTAAATCCAGTTGTCCGGGAACGGATCGGCGTGATCCAGGATCAGGGTCACGATCAGGAAATCACGATATCGCAGACGGTCTGCCGCCTCGACGACCTCGGGCGGCGGCGGCGGATCAAAAGCATGGATCAGATCACGAACGGCCATCGAATTGACAAATTCTTCGCCCTCCACCCGTTCGGTGTGTTTTTCGCCATCTTCAGTCCAGTGGCGCACATCGATCGAAGTGACGCGATTGCCATCACGGTTCACCTGGACCACTTCGGAACGGGTTTCGACCGAACCGCCCTTTTCCTGGATCAGATCGCGGGTCTTTTCCCACATCATGCCAGGACCCAGACGGGGGTACTGGAATTCCTCGATCAGGCTGGCCGTATCATTGGCACCCGAAATCGCATTCCAGACCGCCTTGGGCAGGGACAGGTTCTTGATCCGCTGCGCGGCCCAGTCGGCCCGGATTTCCGACGGTGGAATACCCCAGACCTTCTTGGTGTAGCTGTGGAAGAAATGCATGTAAAGCCGTCCGCCAAAGCGATTGATCACCCATTCTTCAAAGGTGTCTTCCTGCGGTTTGGGCCGAATCTTCCATTTGATGAAGCTGCCGATGATCTTGTAGGTCTCGTAAGGGCCTATGTTGCCAAGGGCGTTGAAGATCCGCAGCGGATAATCATAGAACTTGTTGCGGTAGAAGATGCGGCTCATGCGCTGCACGGTGATGAAATCGTCCCCCATCACTTCGTGCCACATATCCTCGACTTCGCCAACTTTGGTGAAGAACCGGTGTCCGCCTATGTCAAAGCGGTAGCCCTTATGCGTTTCAGTTCGCGAGATGCCACCAACCATGTCCGAGGATTCAAACACCCGGGGAACATGTGCGTCGCTCAGTTTTTGAAGTTCATAGGCAGCTGTTAGCCCTGCAGGGCCACCACCGATGATGACAACGGGAACAATATCTTTTTTCAAATGACTAACACCCATACCAAAACACTGACCTAAGGCTACAAGAGGTTATCTGGGATTCACAACAAAATCCTGTCAGCTCCCGAAACGGGGCTCCTGCGCTTTGAGCTCCACCCCTTCCGCGCAGAAAATCAACCATCCAGTTTGACGAACCGCACTTGCGTCCTTCTTTGCAAATCGATGTCAGACCCAAACCGATTTGCCTGTGCCGAAAGTCGGTCCCGGCTGTGCGAGGCCGACGGTCCTTCACACCGCCCGAAACAGTACGCGTTTTCCACAATACCCTGAAACATAACGATGATTGTTGACTGGCACAGCCAACCAAGACTCCCCGTCCGGAAGCGAAACATACATTGAATCCACACACCTCTTGCTCGGCGCTCTACCTGAATCTTGAACGCATTTTTCAGGCTGCGTCTGTGATGTCCTTCACTATATCGACGGCCCGAAAGGGCGCGTCAACAATATCGTCTCTTTCTCCCCATTGTGTATGGTTGAGCGCCAAGGCAACAGGAAATTCAGCGCCACACGACTCGTGGCTTTGTGAATCTTGACAGGGTGGCGGCGCTGTCGTCCTAATGCGTGCGAATGTTTGCAATAACCCGGATGCCCAGATCCGGGTTAAGACGAGTGTATTGGTAGCCAGTCTCGTTGTTAACGAGGGAGCAATTTTATGAAGTGCGTTATTCTGGCCGGCGGCTTAGGCACGCGGCTCAGCGAAGAAACCGTCAAGATACCAAAACCCATGGTCGAGATTGGTGGTAAGCCGATCATCTGGCATATCATGAAAATCTACGCGGCCCATGGCGTCACGGATTTCATCGTCTGCCTGGGGTACAAAGGTTATGTCATCAAGGAATTCTTCGCGAATTTCTTTCTGCACAACTCGGACGTTACGATCGACCTGGCCAATGGCGGTCTTGAAATTGCAAACAGCAAGTCAGAACCGTGGCGCGTGACATTGATCGACACCGGAGACAACAGCCAGACTGGTGGGCGACTTCGCCGGGTCATGCATCTGCTCAAGGATGAAGAGGCGTTCTGCCTGACCTATGGCGACGGTGTTGGTGATATCGACATTCGGGCCGGGATCGATTTTCACCGGGCGCATGGCAAGCTCGCAACCGTCACGGCAGTTCCTCCGCCCCGCCGCTTCGGCCAGCTCGAGCTGCAGAGCAATCAGGTCCTGAATTTCTCTGAAAAACCCGTCGGGGATGGTGGGCTGATCAATGGCGGGTTTTTCGTGCTGTCCCCCAAAGTGGGCGATTACATTGATGGCGACGATACCGCCTGGGAACGCAGCCCCCTGATGAACCTGACGCGCGATGGCGAGCTGATGGCCTTTGAACATAAAAGCTTCTGGCAGCCCATGGACACTATTCGCGAACGCCAGGAACTGGAAGAACACTGGGCCACAGGCAATGCGCCGTGGAAAATCTGGGAATGAGTGCGAGCGCGTTTTCCGGACGCAGGGTGCTTGTAACCGGGCATACCGGATTCAAAGGCGCCTGGCTGGCTGCCTGGCTGGCCGAGGCTGGTGCAGAAGTCGCCGGATACGCCCTTGCCCCCGAAACGAAACCCAATCTCTGGGCATTGCTGGATCAGCGCAAAATAAGGTCGGTCACCGGCGACCTGAATGATCGTGCGGCCCTGGACCGGATCATCGCGGACACCGACCCTGAATTCGTCTTTCATCTGGCGGCGCAATCCCTGGTCCGGCGCTCCTATCGCACTCCGGTTGAGACCTTCGCCACCAATGTTCTGGGCACAGTTCAGCTTTTGGACGCACTGCGTGCAGCCCCGAGCCTGCGCGCGGTGGTGGTGGCAACCTCTGACAAGGCCTACGAGAATGTCGAACAGGTCTGGGGCTATCGCGAAACCGACCCGATGGGCGGGCATGATCCGTATTCCGCATCGAAGGGTGCGACCGAAATAGCGGTCGCAGCAATGCGGCGCAGCTATTATTCACCGGATGCCGCCGATCCACATCCGGCCCGGATTGCCAGCGCACGCGCGGGCAATGTCATTGGCGGTGGCGACTGGGCCGAAGACCGTTTGGTTCCCGATATCGTGCGCGGCTGTCTGAGCGATGAAGGACGCGTCGTATTACGCTATCCCGACGCAATCCGCCCCTGGCAACATGTTCTGGAACCTCTCAGGGGGTACATGATGCTGGCCCAGAAGCTCGAACAGGACGGTGCCTTCGCAGCGGGATGGAATTTTGGCCCCGAACGTGACGATGAACGCCCGGTTCTGGATGTGGCCCAGGCGGTCATCAAGGCGCTTGGGCAGGGCCGGATCGATATCGACACCCCGGCGGATGCGCCGCATGAGGCCAAGATGCTTCGGCTGGATGTATCGCAGGCGCGTGCACTTCTTGGCTGGCGCCCGGTCCTGAGTTTTGACGACACCGTCAGGCTGACGGCAAACTGGTATGCGGGCTGGGCCCGCGGCACTCCGGCAACCGAGCTGTGCCACGCCCAGATTGCCGAATTCGAAACACTGAGCATGAGACAGGTATGACCGGCACGACCCATCCCACCTGCCGCCATTGCGGCGCGGATCTTGAGATGACGCTTGTCGATCTCGGACTGTCCCCTCTGGCCAATTCCTATGTCGACCCCGCGAAAGCGGACAAACCGGACCCGGTCTATCCGTTGCACGCCCGCGTCTGCACCGAATGCTGGTTGGTTCAGGTGGATGATGTCGTACCGGCGGAAGAGATTTTTTCGACCGATTACGCCTATTTCTCCAGCTTCTCGGACAGCTGGCTGGCCCATTGCCGGGATTACGTGGAAAAAATGGTCGACCGGTTCGATCTCGGGCCGGATGATCTGGTGATCGAGATCGCCTCGAATGACGGATATCTGCTGCAGTATTTCGTTGAAAAAGGCATCCCGGTTCTGGGGATCGAACCTTCAGGCAATGTGGCGGCGGCGGCACAGGAAAGGGGTGTGCGCACGCTGGTCGATTATTTCGGTGAGGCGCTGGCCCGAAAGGTTGCTGCGGTCGAGAAACCCCCGGCCCTGATCGCCTCGGCCAATGTGCTGGCGCATGTGCCTGACATCAACGATTTCGTTGCTGGCATCGCCACCCTGCTGACGGGGGACGCGGTCTATACAGTTGAATTCCCGCACCTTCTGAACCTGATCAAAAGCGTGCAGTTCGACACGATCTATCACGAACATTATTCCTATCTGTCGCTGCTGGCGGTCGAGACAATCTTTGCCAAGGCGGGTTTGCGCGTCTTCGACGTCGAAGAGCTGCCGACCCACGGCGGATCGCTGCGGGTTTATGCCTGCCTTGAAGGGGCCAGCCACCCCGAAGGGCCGGGCTTGGCCAAGGTCCGCGCGGATGAGACTGCGGCACAGTTCGACCGGCCTGAAGGTTACATGAATTTCACCACTCAGGTCGAAGCGCTGCGCGATGGGTTGCTTGCCTTCCTGCGTGAAACAAAGGCGCGGGGCGACACGGTTGCCGCCTACGGTGCCGCTGCCAAGGGCAATACGCTGCTGAACTATGCCGGGATCGGCCCCGATCTGATCTCTTACTGCGTCGACCGCAACCCGGCCAAGCAGAACACGCTGCTGCCTGGCAGCCATATCCCCGTGCATGGAGTCGAAGCCCTGCGCGAGGCGCCGCCGGATTACGTGCTGATCCTGCCCTGGAACATCCGGGATGAGGTCATCGGGCAACTGTCCGACCTGAAGGTACGGTTCGTGACCGCCGTGCCGGAAGTCAGGATCAGCTGATGGCACGGGTTCTGCTGACCGGCGCAACCGGATTGATCGGACGCGCGACGGTTCCGGCTCTGACACAGGCGGGCCATGAGGTGGTGACGCTGGGCCGCAACCCGGCAAGCGACATCCCCTGTGACCTGCTGGACCCCAGCGCCACCACAGCAGCTCTTGAAACAGCTCGCGCCAGCCATCTGGTTCATCTGGCCTGGCATGACGGACCACGCGACCGCTGGGCTTCCCCGGCCAATCTGGACTGGATGGCCGCCACGCTGCACTTGGTGCGGGAGTTTGCGCGCATCGGCGGGCGGCGTGTGGTCTGCGCCGGAAGCTGTGCCGAATATGACTGGTCGGTGCCGGAGCTGACCGAAGCAACACCTTTGCGGCCCCGGACCCTGTACGGGGCCGCAAAGGCTGCGACCGGTCTGGCGCTGTGCGCAGGCCAGGATGCGCTTGGCCTGTCTCTGGCCTGGGCCCGCATCTTCTTTGTCTACGGACCGGATGAACCGCCGGGCCGGTTGTTTGGCGATCTGATTTCAAATCTGAAGATAGGCGAGCCCGTAGATTGCACCGATGGACGACAGGAACGGGATTTCCTGCATGTCGATGATCTGGCGCGCGCGCTGGCGCTTTTGCTGGAAACCAATGTCACCGGCGCGATCAATATAGCAAGCGGCACCGCCGTCCCGGTCCGGCAGTTGATTGAAGAGGTCGCAAACCAGATGCATCACCCTGACCTGATCCGGCTGGGGGCTATCTCCCGCGCGGCAAATGATCCCGACCGGCTGGCAGCGGATGTAACCCGGCTGCGGAAGGAAGCCGGATTTACCCCGCAACATGATATCGTCTCAGGGGTGGCGGACATTCTTTGTACAGAAGGGGCCCGCGTATGAAAAAGCTGCTTATCCCCCGAAAGAAATCATTCATGCGCTTCGCTTTGGTCGGGGTACTGAATACGGCGTTTGGCTATGCGCTGTTTACCGGCCTCAGCCTGTCAGGCCTGCCACCGCAAGCCGCACTGGCGATTTCGTTTTCTGGTGGAGTTTTGTGGAACTTCATGACCCACGCCCGGCTTGTCTTCGACACCAAGGGTTTTGGGCGTTTGCCCTATTACGTGCTGTCCTATCTGTTCGTCTACGCGTTCAACGCCCTTTCGCTTGAGGGTTTGCTGTCCGCTGGTCTGCAACCGATCATCGCGCAGGGGTTACTTGTTTTGCCTACCGCCATCCTGGCCTTCATCATGATCTCCAGGGTGTTGACGGGTCACTTCCCTTGGCAGCAGAGTGTTTGAAGATGATTAAAAATAACATTCCGGCACATTGGCCATCGAAGTCCAAACCGACCGTGGAGCCTAAAATTTGACATAAGAACTGTACCGCGAGGATAGTTAACTAATGCGTCTTTACCTTGCCGATCTCGGCCATAACCTCGTTACCGCTACGTCGGACACCTATCCGCTGGGTGTCGGCAATCTTGCTACTTTTGCCAAAACCTATGCCAAAAGCCCGACACCGTTGGAGGTTGCAATCTTCCGCGACCCTCAGGAATTGAAGGCAGCCATTGATGCGGCGGTACCCGACATCATTGGTTTCTCAAGCTATTCCTGGAACCACCACCTGGCCTTGTCCTTTGCCGACTACGTGAAAGCGATCAATCCCAATGTTCTGACCCTCATGGGCGGCCCTAATTTTCCGTTGACCGAAGAAGAACAGGACAGCTGGATCCGGACCATGCCACAGATCGACATGCATGTGCGCGGCCCCACCTATGAGGGCGAGCGTGCATTCCTCAGCACGCTGCAACGGTTCATCGATGTCGGCGCCCGCCGCGAAGGCATGTGGGAAGAGGCCGTCGATGGCGCGCTTTACGTGCATCCGAAAACCGGAGAGATCCTGCGCGGGAGCGAGCCGCCCCGCATCCGCGATCTGGACGAAATCCCGTCACCCTATCTTGCCGGGCTGATGGACAAGTTCTTTGATACCGGCCTGTTTGCACTGATGCAGCTGGCCCGCGGTTGTCCGTTCACCTGCGCATTCTGCAACTCGGCGGTCAAATCGAACTCGAAAGTTTTCCGCCATTCGTTCGAGCGTACCAAGGCCGATCTGGATTACATCGTGGCCCGCATCAACCATGCCAGCCCCTTGTGTTTTGCTGACGATAATTTCGGCATGTATGTGCAGGACGAAGAAGTGGCCGACTATCTGGGCCATCTGATGGATAAATACGACTGGCCCAAATACATCCGGACAACCACCGGAAAAAACCGCGGCGACCGGATCATCAAGGTGATGCGTAAGGCCAAGGGCCGGTTGCCAATGACCTCATCGGTTCAGTCCCTGAATCCGGTAGTTCTGAAGAACATCAAACGCGACAACATCAGCCTGGATACCTATACCGAGGTGCAGCAGGAGCTTCATTCAAAGGGCATGCAATCCTATGGCGAGCTGATCCTGTGCATGCCGGGTGAGACCAAGGAATCCTTTATGGATGCGGTCGACAAGCTGATCGAAACCGGTGTCAGCCGGGTGGCGGCACACCAGCTGATGCTCCTGCATGGCGCGCCACTGGCCAATCCTGACAGCCGCAAAGAATTTGGTTTCAAAACCCTGCACCGGGTCGTTGCCCGATGCCTGGGCAAATATAACGGCCCAACCGTGGTCGAGACCGAGGAAATGGTGGTCCAGTCCGAGAATTTTTCGTTCCAGGATTATCTGGACACCCGTGTTTTCCATCTGCTTCTGACGATCTTCTATTATGAAAACAATTTCGAAGAAGCCTTCCGGCTGGCGCGTTCTCTGGACATCCGACCGTTCCAAATCATCAAACATATGCAAAAGATTCTGGATCAGGCACCGGAGCCGTTCCGCAATGCATTGGCTGGTTATCTGGAAGAGAACCAGGCTGAGCTGTTTGAAACCCGCGCCGATTGCGTGGCTTGGGCGCAGGACAATTACGATGACCTGATCAGCGGTGAACTGGGGGGCAATCTGCTCAGCAAATACTCGATGATTGGCCGGTTCATTGTACTGGACGAAGCGCTTGTTTTCCTGAAGCGGGCCATCTCGGACCTGCTGGATGAAGGTGATAACGAAGCGCATGCGATGCTTGATACGATCATCAACTATTACAGCGCCGTGATGCTGCATGCTCCCTTTTCACAGAGTCTGGAGCATGAACCGGTCTGGAGTTCGTCATTCGATGTCGAGGCCTGGCGAAATTCGGGGTATGAAGGCTCCTTGCGTGATTATCAGTTTGACACCCCGCGTGAGTTCCAGACGCAGGTCGATCCTCGTGTGAAAACGACCCTGCTGTCCCGGATCGACACCTTTGGCGAGCATGCCTCGGGGTTGGGCCGGTTCACGCGCACGATGTTTGCCAATGATTTCAGACGCAACTTTGTGGCCGCCGAAAACCAGCACGCTGCTGAGTAATTGCGCTCGGGAAAACCCGACTGACCCGGGGCGTGTCAGTCTGCGTCGCGCAGGTAAACAACCTCGCGTCCGGGGAAGGCAGCGATAATAGCCGCGTTCTGATCCGGCCCCAGATCATTGAGGAAGATTGGTTTGTTCTGTGGCAGAAACGGATCGTTGAGATAAAGCGCAGACCCGATGTCTCCTTTTGCCGAGACAAAAATCAACGCATTGCCCAGATCAGCGGCTTCAACCTGTCGCCTGATGTCACCGCTATACCCGCCATATCCGTCATATTTCGAAACACCACGCCAGGATGTGAAACTGACAACCGAAATGGCGCAGAGCAGCAGAACAACACAATGCAGGCGGCCGCGATACTGCTCGGGCAACCGGTCATTGATCGCCTCGATCCCGGCCGCGGACAAAACCAGGATAGGCAGCAATGCCGTGTGCCAATAGCGCGGTCCGAGGTAGAAGGTGCCTGTAAACCAATAGAAGAACAGAACAGCCACGAGGGCCGCAAAGATCACCAGCATCGCACGGTCAAACCCGGTCAGATTTTTGTGCCAGATAAAGACGATCCAGAACGGAACCAGCGATCCGAATGTCCAGCCCAGAAGTTCGAGGTTAAGCGAGGCAATCGCGTTGATCAGGTTCAACACAGCCTCGACGGGGCTGTGTCCGATCCAGATATCCAGCGCCCCCCAGCTTTGGGCGGGCGGCCCTACATTCTCGCCAAACCCAAACGCATTTCGCGCATCCGGCCACAGGCGGCTAAGATAGTCGGCTTGTGCGGTCAACAACGGATCGCCCGTGATCGCTTGATTGACCAGAAAAACGACAGACCCGGACAGGATGCCCCCGACACCACAGGCAAGCACTTGCCCGATCCCGGCAGGCAGTCGGCGAAGCACCCACAGGCCTGTCAGACCACCCACGATCAACCCGTCCAACGGTCGGGTGACAAATCCCCATCCCAAGGCCAACCCGGCGGCAAATGCCAGGAATACCGCCCGGCGGGCAGACCCCTCTCCGGCCCGGATCAAACACCACCAGGCCAGTAAGATCGTCACCAGCATAAGCGCGTGGTTCATCAGCGTGGCCCCGACAGCCAGCACCCAGGGTGAGGTTGCCATAAGCAACGCGACCATATCCGCGCGTTCCCGGCTGACAGCCCGGCGGACAATGTCATGAGCTAGCCAAACTGATATCCCGGTCAGGATCGGATTGATCACCCATGGCGCCCCGACCAGCACCCCAAGGCTCAAAACGATGGCCCAGCCCTGTGCCGGAACACTGATCCATTTGCCCTCATGTATTTCGAGAAGATAATATTCCAGTGCGGGGTGTGCCGCTTCGGGCGGGGCCGGAGCCCAGAGCGTGCCAGCCGCAAAGGTCCGCGCCTGAAAAAGATAGGCCAGCTCATCCTCGACATGGGGCACCTGATCGAACGCCGTCCAAGCCAGTATGGCGCTGACCAAAGTCGCAAACACCGCCAAACCAGCCGCCGGGATACGCGGCATGTGATCAGGCCCGACGACAACAAACATGGCCAATAGCATGGCCAGTTGAACCAGTGACAACATACCGCCAACACCGATCTGCAAGCCATAGGCCACATGATAGCCATAGGCGATATAAGGAGTTGCCGACAGGCTGAAAATCGCGACCAGAACCATCAGCAGAAACAGGCGAAATATCCCCGCTTTGGCGAAAAGACCGCCGATGGCTGCGCGCCCTGAGGGCCGTATGAGAACAACGCCGATCACCGCCGCCTGCATCGCCAGTATCGCCAGCATGATCAGGTTCTCAGGCGGGTCCGCAGAAATCTCAAGGCGTGGAAACCAAAGCGGTTGCGTCAGCCACAGCCGGGCTGCGCCACCCAAGAGAGCTATTGCGCTCAGAATGCCAAACAGAACCTGACCACGCAGCCAGAAGAAGCCCAGAAAAAACACCGAGGCCACCACCATGCACCCAAACCATATGCGCAGCTCGGGCAGAGTTGCATTGGTAATCGGTGCGTCAACAGCCCAGGCCGGGCTGGCGCAGAGCGCCATCACAAGCGCAAGGCCGCACCATTTGCCGCGGCTCAAACCGGCAATCATGCCAGATGCTCGTCTCTAGTCAGTGCCGGGTCCCGCGCAGGACCTTCAATATTGATGCGCTCCTGCTCGGTCACGATGGGGCCGCCGCGTACCTGATTGTGGATCGAGGTGATGTATTCCCCCAACATTCCAATAAACAGCATCTGGATACCTGACAGGAAAAACAGGGATACGATGATGGTTGTCGTCCCGCGTGGTGCCTGATCGGGATTAAAGAAAAACAGAACCGCGGAAATGAGCGAAAACAGAATACAGCCGGCCGCAATCACCAGTCCGCTGATCGTGCAGAACCGCATCGGGGCACGCGTGAAAGAAAAAATAGCATTCAGCGCCTGATCGGTCAGCGCCATCAAGCTGTGCTTGGTCAAGCCGCTTTTCCGCGCCTGCCAGACATAAGGTTTGATGATCCGGCGGAAGCCGCAGCTGGCAATGATGCCACGGATATAAGGGTAGTGGTCATTGTGGGCCAGCACTGCCTCAAGCACTTTGCGGTCAATCAGTTGAAACTCTCCGACCGATGGTTCCAGCCAGACATCCGACAGACCATTGACGATCCGATAGAAAAGGCCGCGTGCGTTGCGCATCACGAACCCTTCCTCTCGGGTACTGCGGGCACCGGCCACCACGTCATAGCCGCTTTCCCACAACTCGACGAACTCCGGGATCAGCTCAGGCGGGTCCTGCAGGTCAACAGGCAGCATGACAACAACCCCGTCACCAGTGGCATAGCGCAACCCGTTGAAGGTTGACCGGAACACCCCGAAATTGCGGGCATTGACCACCACTTTCACGTCCGAATCCTTTGCGGCGATCTCGCGCAGGATATCCACGGTCCGGTCCGTGGAGGCATTGTCGATGAAAATATGCTCGCGCCTGTAGCCCGGCAGTTCCTTGTCGAAAATCGACTTTACGGTTTCATAACAATTCGCCACGTTGTCTTCTTCATTGAAGCATGGCGAGACAATGGAAATTGTTTTCATAGCTCTATTTAACATCAAACAGCACCGCTTACCCCAACAATACCCGGGTATAATTATATCATCCCGCGAAGTTCGGGATTCGCACAACATCTAACCTGCGGGAATACCATGAAATAACGTGTGCTCATCGCAACATCAAAAGCCCAATTCGCCCCTCTTCTGCGGCAAGAGTATCTTGCCATTGTTTCCAGCACGGTTACTCGGCTTAGTGTTCCCAGATATTGTAGACAGATAAACATTCAGATGAACCGCAAAATCCGCAATTCACTTTTCAAACTCCACACCTGGCTGGGGCTGCATCTGTCGCTTTTCTTCGCATTCATGTTTCTGACCGGCACACTGCTGGTCGCCGGGTTCGAACTTGAATCAATCGGTCGTCCGGGCATCTGGAACACGATCGACAAGGAAGAGCGCACGGCCAGCTTTGGCATGATCTATGATGGCATCAAAGCGGCCCATCCCGAGAGTGGCATCTTCTTGATGATCAAGCGTCCAACGCCTTGGTTTGCGGATCGCACATTTGGTCGCACGGGCTGGGGAGAAAATGTCAGTTTCTGGACAGACCCCGTAACCGGTGCCGTCGTCGGAGAAACGCGACCCAATGGATTTCGAGATATCCTGCGAGGCTTGCATGATACCTTCCTGACCGAGAAGCGGATTGTTTTCATGCTGGTCAGTGCCACATCTGTGATCCTGCTGTTTCAGATCATCAGCGGCCTCATCACCTATCGGCGTTTCTGGAAAGGGTTTTTCCGCTGGCCCAGCCGTGCGGGCGGGTTGCGCGCATGGGCGGGCAGCACACACCGGCTGACCGCTCTCTGGTCAGCACCCCTGCTGATTTTGACCGCTGTGACCAGTTTCTATTTTCTGCTGGGCAGTCTGGGGTTTGAAAGCACCCGACCACAGCCCAAGCCACCAGTGCCGCGTGAAACCATCCTGCCGACAAATTTCGACGCCGACCTTATCAACCAGGCCGAAGCCCGCGCCCGTGACGCCTTACCCGGGTTCGAGCCCTTCATCATGTTCCTGCCTGATAAACCAACTGGGTCGTTCGGGTTCACCGGACATGCCGCAGGGCATTCGGGCTTTTTTGGACCGAGTAACGTATCTATTGATCCGGTGACGCTCGAGGTTCTGGGCGCTTACACCCCAGATGAGATTAGCGGGCTCGCCTACTGGAAACCTCTTATGGACATGCTGCATTTTGGCACCTGGGGTGAGGCGTTTTCGATGGCGCTGTGGGTCATACTCGGGCTGATCGCGACTGGCCTTGCTGTCACCGGTGCTTTGATTTTTGCAGGTCGACTTGCCCCTGAAGCTACGCAATATGGGCCGCTCAGACGTATCTGGTGTGGTATGGGATGGACCCGGTGGGTGTATTTACTACTCGTACTGGGTGTTTTGGCGGTCGCTGTTACCCGCTTCGGCCCTGGTTCTCATGCCAAAACCAGTGCGTTTGCTGTCGATGCCCCACCCTCGGTGGTCTGGATGTTTATGCATGCACCACTCAGACGTGACATACTCCTTGATGTCGAACTGCGGATAAGTGATCCCGATGTCAACACCGTCTCCATTGAAATCAATGGGAAAGAGGTGCAATCACTTGAGATCACGCAGATGGGCGAGACTGTCATAGCACCTTTCCAACTACTACCCTCAAACACGGAAAACACCATTATTGCCCACCTACAAAAAACGGATGCAGACACAAAAACCGTTACATTCCGACTAGGGCAACCTCTGTGGTAAGCGAAGCTCCACCACTTTTGATCAACAAGGAGACGCATCCCCGCAGAATGTGCATTCTGCAAACCTGTTCATTCTTCTCCTTTGGTGGCGGCATTCAACGCCACATCAATGACCTCAGTGCCTCACTGATGGCACGCGGACACAGGGTAATAAAGGCCGGAGCACCGGGCAAAACCAGCGCACACAATGATGGCAGCCTGTTTTTGCCCTTACGGTTCGACCGTGTCAGCGATCATGCTGCAAACGGTCAGCTTAGTCTTGCAACCCGGCTTTATTGGCTGGCTCTTTCAGCCCGGACCCTGCGGCACGCGCTCAAAGCACATAAGGTCGATATCATCCATGCACATGAAACTGCCCCGCTTCTGACAGCCCGTCTAGCCAGCCTGGGGATGGGGATCCCCATTGTGATGACCTATCACGGGTCTTCTCCGGGGCGGATTGACAGCGTGGCGCGTGCCTGTCGGAAACAGGCGGACCTGACGATCTGCCCCAGCGAAACGGTTATGCAATCTCTGCTGGAACGCCACGTCGATCCCGACAAGGCGCGGGTGATGCTTTTGGGCGTCCAACCCAACCCACCAGCCGACTCTGCCACAGCAAAAGCCCTGCGACAGGACTTGCTAGGTGAAGGCGGGACACATCTGGTTCTTTCGCTATCCCGGCTGGATCATCAAAAGGGCCTTGATGCAATGGTCGAAGTGACCCGGCGTGTGCGGCAGGATCTGCCCGGCCTGCGGATCGTTGTCGGGGGCGAGGGTGTGCTGCGCGGTCAAGTCGAAGCCTGGGCCGATGAGGCCGGAGTATCCGACATCATCCGCTTCCCTGGGGTGATCTCGGATGTCGCCACCTATCTCGCGGCCTCTGATCTTTATATGCTGACCTCACGGTGGGAGGCCCTGCCGATTTCAATTGTCGAGGCGTTCCGCGCCGGGCTGCCGGTGATCGCCACCGATTGCGGCGGTGTGCGTGAATTGGTGGATGGCGATGTCGGGCGCCTGTGTGCGGTCGATGATCTTGATGCCCTGTCTCAGGCGCTGCGCGATCTTTGCACCGACCGCGCCGAATATGACCGGCTAAGCACCAATGCCACGGCGCGCGGTGCAGAAGACAGGTTTTCGCCAGCCCATGTGCATAGCGGGTTTGAAAAGCTGTATCGGCAACTGGCCGGGCGGGGATAACCCCCGGTCAGTCCGCCGCGCCGTTCTCAAAAGCACCAGCTTCCAAGGCAAGGGTCAGATCGGCCCGCCCTGCACGATGCGCGGCCTGCGCAAAAGCCGCGCCAAACCGGCCCAATACCTGATCTTCGCGCCAGAGCGCCTCAAACCCCTGCCGCGCCGCTGCCGCCATCTGATCCCGCGCGACACCTCCGTCCTGAAAACGGCGCATGGCTGCGATCAGGTCATCTTCGGTTTCGAACAGTTCCCCGCCCCCTGCCTGCTCCACGATCTCGGGGAACGGACCCAGTCGCCGGGCGATCACCGGCGTGCCCAGCCGGAAGCTTTCAATCAGGATGATGCCGAAGGTCTCATAACAGACCGACGGTACGATCAGCCCCAGCGCGCCGCGGTAATAGGCGTTCAACTCGTCAGGTGCCTTGCGGCCCAGGAATTTGATCCGGTCATTGCCTGCGGCTTGTGCCTTCAACTCATCCGCGTAATCGCCATCACCGAGGATCAGCAGATCGGCATCCGGGTAACGATCAAAGGCCGGGAACACATCCTGCAACCCTTTGATTTTTTCCAGCCGTCCGACAAACAGGAAATAGGGACGGTCATGCGCGGCGGGTTCCGGCAAAGCGTCCTGGTCCAGATCGGGCAGGAAATAGGGCAGCACCTGCATCTCCTGCCGCAGGCCGAACTCGCGATGTTTGGCCCGGCTGAATTCGCTTTTGGCGATGATCAGGTCCATGTGATCCAATGCCCGGTCCAGCACACCGGTATAGCGCCACAGCTGCGGTGGGCGTTTGTAGTTCAGCACGCAGCGCAGGCACTGGCGGTCATCGCACAACTCGCGCCCGTGCCGCCACAGGACGTGGGTGGGGCAGACCAGCCAGTGCTCATGCGCCTCATAGATCTTCAACCCCTCGCCCATCGGCAACAGGCCGGGCCCACCGATCAGCGAGGTGTTGTTGTGCCAGATGATATCCGGTTTCCGCTCGGCCAGTATCTCGCGGATGCGGGCGGCATGGACAATCGGGCGGCCAAGCTGCTGGGTCAGCAGGTTCGACATCATACCATTGCGGCTGCGCAACCCGATCCGCCGGACACCATCAGGGGCACCTTCGGGCTGTGGTTTTCCGCCAAGGATCAGATAGCTGTCTTCGTCATGCACCACCGTCACGTCATGCCCCCGCGCCACCAGCGCCCGGGCCATGCGCTGAATACCAATAGCATCGCCGCCGAAGGAGTATGGCGGGTAAAACGTGGTGAACATCAGAATGCGTAACGATTTCATCTATCTCTCAGCCCCTTGGGCATCGGCTGCGGGCAGATGCCCTCCTTGCGGTCTCAACATCGAAGCCAGCAAGCGCAATCTGTCATGCTGGAACAGAAAAGCCAGAAAGCCATAAGTCAGGATGCCCACCACTGTGCCAACAAGTAGAAGCAGCGCCGGGAACATCCCGTCCAGTTGCCGCACAATTCCAAACACTGCGAGAGCCATTCCTGCAGATAGCAGAAACGGTGCGAGATGCTGCAGCATCAAAGCCGGGCCGGGCAGCTTTGCAATATGGCCCAGATTGGCGAATTTGAGCGGCCAGATCAGCAGAAAGACCGCCACGAAACCAGCTGTGACAACCGATAAGCCATAAGGGGCCAGCACTACAATCGCTGCCGCCGCCAGCGCCACCTCGACCCAGGACAGGATCGCGAGACGCCCGACCTGACCGGCCGCCAGACAAAAGGTCTGCTGCACCTTTTCGGCACAAAGATACATGCCGAACACTGACATCAGGCTCAGGACCGGAGCCGCCGGAGCCCATTTCTGACCGAACAGCAGCACCAGCGCCGGTTCCGACAGAACCGCCAACCCGGCAAAGGCCGGAAAGGCCAGAAACCCGGTCAGGCGCATGACGTCGATCAGCAAATCCGTCACCTGACCACCATCGCGCGCCGCCGCACCAAAGGCAGGCTGCGCCACGGTGCGCAGCGGTGTGATAATCAGGAACGAGGCGGTCTCGATCACGCGCCAGGCGATTGCGTAATACCCCGCCGGAACCGGCCCCAGCATCGCGCCGATGATCACCGCGGGGGATTGCACCGCCGCCAGTTCCGCCGCGCGCAGGCCCAGAATCCGGTGGCTGAAATGCAAAATCCTGCGCATGTGATCCCGCGACGCGTGAAAAGCCGGACGCCAGGATACCGCGCCCCAGGCCATCACGATATTGGTCGCTGTCATCGCCAGCCGCTGACCGACCAGGCTCCAGACCCCGTACCCGGTCAGCGCCATGCCAATTCCCACAACCCCTCCGACCGCCGCGCCAAGTGCTGCGCGGATGGCCAGAACACGGAACTTCATTTCCCGGCGCAGGATCGCCACAGGCACTGCCGTCAGCGAAATCATCAGCACTGTTGGGGACAATCCTATCAACAATTCGCCCGCAATCGGCTCATTGTAGAATTTCGAGACCAGCCCTGCCCCCAGATAAAGCGCAATTGTCAACCCCCCCCCGAGCAGCGCCAGCAACCAGAAAACCGAATTCAACCGCTCTGGTGACAGCGCATCACGGGTCAGCAGAATGTCGGAAATCGTTTCGCGGACCAGAAATTCGGAAAACAGCACAAAGGCCGCAACCATCGCCAGCAGGCCAAAGGCTTCGACCCCTAAAATACGGGCAAGAATGGCAAAAATGATGAAGTTGAACGCCTGTTCGACCCAGATACCAGCCGACATCCAGGCAACTCCGCTGCTGAAACTCTGCCGCCCTGACATCCGTTTCCTTCCTGCTGCCCGCACCCCGCCATGTTCCAGGCGACACATGCCTCAAACACTTGCACCTGCTGCGTGCAGTATACGTAATTACAAACTTGACGCCTTAACGGTCGAATTTGGTCAAATTTATTGTCTATGTTCAGTCTGTACGTGTTCGAATACTATACGCAATACAGGGAATTATGCCCGTTACGTTCCATGCGCCACGCAAATCTTGCAGCGGGGGCTGGGGCTGGGACTATTAAGTGAATAAAAGGTTTTCATTTTCATGAACAAAGTCGCAGAGCCGATGGTGACGAACAGCACCACATCTGAAGAGCTGATCGCATCGGAAACCGCCGGCATGAGCCTGAGCGTGGTCATCCCCGCCTATAACGAGGAAAACGCCGTCCGCCATACTGTCGAGGACGTACGCGCCCATCTTGAGCCGCTGAATATCCCTTACGAAATTATCGTGGTGGATGACGCAAGCCAGGACAATACCCGCGCCGAAGCCGAGGCCAGCGGTGCCACCGTTACCTTCAACGACGTCAATTCCGGCTATGGGGCCAGCCTCAAGCGCGGGGTGCGGATGGCGCAGCATGAATATGTGGCCATTCTGGATGCCGACAGCACATACCCTGCGCGCTATCTGCCAAGCATGCTGGCCATGTGCCGCGATCAGGACATGGTGGTGGGGGACCGGGGGGCGGCGATGAAAAACGTGCCGCTGCTGCGCAGGCCGGCCAAGAAATTCCTGTTCGCCTTTGCGTCGTTCCTGGCTGAGCGCAAGATCAACGATCTGAACTCGGGCCTGCGTGTGTTCCGCAAATCCGAGCTGATCCCGTTCCTGCCGCTTTTGCCGCAGAACTTTTCGTTCACCACCACGATCACGCTGTGCATGACCTCGAATGGCAAGCGGATGATCTATACGCCCATCGAATACGGCAAACGGGTGGGAAAATCGAAAATCCGTCCGGTTGACTTCATTAACTTCATCATCCTGATCCTGCGCATCAGCACATTGTTCAACCCGCTTCGGGTGTTCATTCCTCTGGGGTTGGTGTTTTTTGCCCTAGGGACAGTGAAGTTCCTTATCGACCTCACCTATCTGAACCTCAGCGGAACCACGGTGTTTGCATTCCTTGCCGCGATCATGATCTGGTCCCTGGGGTTGATCGCCGACATGATCTCACGGCTGCATCTCAGACCCTGATTGGGCATGGCACAAACTTTCCGAAGCAGTAAAGGAATGCACACGTGACGGATGTTTCCCGACCCAACGGCGACGACAAGCCCCATATCATCATACTGGGTGCCGGACCGGCCGGGCTGGCCGCGGCCCATGCGTTAACCGGGCAGGCCCGCGTAACGGTAATCGAACGCGCCGCTATCGCGGGCGGCAATTCAGCTTCCTTCCCGATTGAGGGCGTGATCTGCGATTATGGCTCGCACCGGTTTCACCCGGCGGCAGAGCCCGAGGTTCTGGCCGATGTGAAAGCCCTGCTGGGGGACGATCTGCTGCTGCGCCCGCGCCACGGGCGCATCCGGCTGGGTGGGAAATGGATCCACTTCCCGCTGAAACTGACTGACGCGCTGATGCGCCTGCCCAAGCCTTTTGCCCTGTCACTGATCGGAGACATGGTGCTGAAGCCGTTCCGCAAGAAAAGCACCGGGCCCGAGACATTCTCGACCGTGCTTTATGACGGGCTGGGGCCGACGATTTCGGACAATTTCTATTTCCCCTACGTACGCAAACTGTGGGGGCTGGACCCGGACAAGCTGGCCGTGAAACTGGCCGAGCGCCGGGTCGGCAGCGGATCGGTCGGCAAGATCCTGATGAAGATGCTGCGCCTGCTGCCGGGGCTGCGCAGTGAAACCGCCGGGCGGTTCTTTTATCCGCGCAAGGGGTTCGGGCAAATCTCGGACGCGATGCGGGACAGCGCGGAAAGCAACGGGGCAACTTTCCTGTTCAACACCGAAATCACTGCCATTGAGCGGGACGGCACCCGCATCACCGGCCTGACGATCCGCGAGGACGAGGACGAACGGCGCCTGACCGGCGATCTGATCCTGTCGACCATCCCGCTGACCGGGCTGACCCGCCTGATCGGCGCGCCCCCGCCCGAGGTGGTCGAAGCCGCCCGTGCGATCCGATTCCGCGGCATGATCCTGCTGTACCTGGTGCTGGAGACAGACCAGTTCACCGAGTTCGATGCACATTACTTCCCGGAACTGTCGATCCCGATCAGCCGGATGTCAGAGCCAAAGAACTATAACGCCAGCGGCACGCCAAAGGGCGTCACCGTGCTGTGCGCCGAACTGCCTTGCGACCCGGATGAGAAATGGTGGTCCATGTCCGACGAGGAGCTGGGGCAGGAATTCACCAAATGGCTGGGGCAGCTGGGTCTGCCAGTCACGGTTCCGGTGCGCCGCTGTGAAACCCGGCGGCTGAGCCACGCCTATCCGGTTTACGATATGGGCTATGAAGAGCGGTTCGATACGGTGGATCAGTGGCTCTCAGATCTGGACGGATTGCTCGTATTCGGACGGCAGGGCCTGTTTGCCCACGATAATACCCATCACGCCTTTGCCATGGCTTACGGTGCGGCGGATTGCATCGACGACAAGGGCCATGTCGACCGCGCGAAATGGAACAAATATCGCGAGGTCTTTGCCACCCATGTGGTGGAAGACTGACCCATGCCCGCCTGGCAGGCCGATATCCTGATGTATCATTCGATCTCGGATGCGCCGGGGCCGACCTCGATTGCGCCCGACGTCTTTGCGGCACAGATGCAGGCGCTGGCGGCGTCCGGCCTGCCGGTGGTGACGCCGAACGCGCTGGCCAACCCGCCTGCCCCCCGTGTGGTCATCATCAGCTTCGATGACGGGTTCCAGGATTTCGCCGATACCGCTTGGCCGATCCTGCGCGATCACGGCTTCTGCCCGATCGTCTATTTGCCCTCGGGCCTGATGGGCGGCAGCGACAGTTGGGCCGGAGGCAATATCCCTGCCCGCCCGCTGATGAGCTGGGACAGGGTCGAGGCGCTGGCAGCTGAAGGAGTCTGTTTTGGCGCGCATAGTGTCACTCATCCCGATCTCACCACGCTGGATGCGCTCATGCTGGAAGAGGAAGTCAGTGGATCCGGTCAGGACATTGCAGCCCGGCTTGGCCAGCCCACCCGGCATTTCGCACCACCTTATGGCGCGTCGAACTCTGGCGTTCTCAGACAGATCGCGCAGCATTACGACACCTCGGTCGGCACAAGGCTGGGCGTGGCCAAAGCGGAGGATGATATGCACGACCTGCCCCGGCTCGAGATGTTCTATTTCAACAACATCGCCCGCTGGAAGGCGCATCTTGCCGGGCGCGGCGGGTCCTATTTGGCGGCCCGCAAAATGATGCGCAGCGTGCGGAGTGGGTTGAGCAAGGTGCTGCCCCTTAACTGAATATCGGTCTCAGGGCGCAAGCGTTCCGATCCGATGGGCGTTTGCCATCACACTGAAGGTAATTGTTGTTGCCGGGATGGTTGGCAGGACAGAGGCATCAACCACATGAGTACGCGTCGCGCCATGCGGTCGCCCCAGAACATCGCTTTCCCCAAGACCTGGACTATCTGACATCGGCAGATCACCCCCGACATGGAAACTGGCTCCTGGCGCCCCGAACCGTGCCGCAAAAGAAAGGCTGATCAGGCCAAGCAACCGCAAAGCCCGGCCATAACGCGCAAGCGCTGCGCGCATCGTCACCTCGGTGTGCGGGTTTTTTTTCAGTTCGGGTTGCAACCGGCCATCCTTTGCCAGGCGCAAAGCGACCTTATGCGAATGATCGGAATGTAGGAAAACCTGGGCCACGATCAGACGACGGGCCATGGCCTCAAGCAGCGGCCCACTGCCGGGTATCCGACGGCCATAGTTCTGTTTCAGATCGCGGGCGTAGTACTCGTTCCAGGTATAGATCTGAGCATGAACCAGCCGCTGCGATACGACCGGGTCGTCCAGTTCCGCAAAAAGCTGCGGCAGCGTCTGATAAGGCAAAACATCGGGTCGTCGGGGCGCACGCCAGCGATGCAGCATGGGCAGAAAGGCCTGCTGGCTGTCCTTCAGGGTCAGTTCCTTGCTCTGAAATCCGGGTGAGGTCAGCAGAATCCGGGCGCTCTCAAGCACTCCGGCAGCCAGAAACACCCGGCTTCCACGGACGTTGCTACCATCTGCCAGGGTAACGACAACCTCGTCGCCTTCCTCGCGTATCTGCCGCACCACGTGATCCGCACGGTAGGTAAACCCTGGCTCTGTCTGCAACGCCGTGCGGGTCTGTCCCGCGGACCAGATCAGTGACCACGGGCATCCGTGCAGGCACAGTCCACAGGTCTGGCATCCCGGGCCAACTGCCTGACGCGCCAGTCCAACATGCATCCCCACCCCCTGCAATACCTTCGCCTGACGCTCAGAACGGGCCAGCAGCATCTCGGCTTGCGCGGTTGGTGGAATGGGTGTTCGGCCTGTCATGTCACAGGCGGGAAAGAGATGCTGCAACCTGTCCTTCTGCCCGGACACAGGCATTACTTCCGTAACCGCTTTGTAATGTGGGGCAAGGTCGTCGGCAGTTATGGGCCAATCATCGATATCCGCCTGCCGATATGGCAAGACTGCAGCTCCCCAGACATTGGACAGCCCGCCCGCCGCCCGCGAAGCACGCAAGGCAAACCAATCCGCCCCGTCAGCCAGTGTGCGGGCCGGTGAGGCCAGTGCATAACCGGATCCATAGCGCCACACCTCCCCCTCCGGGGCCTGAAACTGAGGCTCCATCCAGGCTGCGCGTGCTTCGGCGCTCCAGTCTTCGGCGCGTGTTCGGGACATCTGCTGCACCCGATCCGTGACCCCGGGCCCTGGTTCCACCCCGGCATCCAGCATCGTGACGTTTCGCCCTCGCGCCAGCAAGGCCCGGGCGACGGAAACCCCGGCGGGCCCGGACCCTATGACAAGATCGCTCACTTCGCCTTTACTGCCCGGACCAGAACCAGCATTTCATAGTTGGGATCATGGGTGGACAGTTCTTCAGGGGCGATTTCCCCGGCCCCAAGGCCGTGCAGGTTGCAGATGCAGGTAAAGACGTTACCAACGGTCGACACCTCGACATTCTCTACCGGGAAGACCGCCCGGAACAGGCGGCGCTTGGATTGGCTGGTGAAATGCCAGTATTCACCCCAGTCATCCACACCTTCACGGCGCGCCACCCGGGTCATACCATGCGATGTACACAGCACCACGCCGCCCGGTTTCAGAATACGCTCCAGCGTGGCAATCGCCTTGTCGACCTCAAAAATCATCTGCAAGGTCTGCGTGATGATGATGCAGTCAAAGCTGTTGTCAGGAATATGCGGCGCGTCGGTGATATCTGCCACGATGGTCGCCTGAGGGTTACCTTCTACATAGCTCAGCACATCCGCCTGCATGACCCGGTCACCGCCAAATTTCTTCGTATAGGCCGGATCACCGAATTCCAGGACCCGGCCACGAATGTCGTCGCTGTGGTTTTGCAGAAACTCTTCCATGTAATAGCGTTCAATGGTGAGCAGGTCGCGATCCTGCCCGAAAACGGCACTGATTGGCGACAGCCGCCGCAACCCGCCAAAATCCACCGCCCCCACGGGGGTCGATTGCAGCTTGTGCAACCTTTGCTGTTTGCGGATCCATTTGCGCAGCCGTTCCGGCAGCAACACAGTCGCGGTGTCGCGCACCAACTTTTCAACTCTTTGTCCCGGTGTCATCGTGATCGGCTCTTCATGCGTAGACTTTGGCGCGTTTCTCGGCCATGATGTCGGCGATGATATCATCCAGCGTCCGTGCCGGGCTGAAACCGGTAAACCGCCGCAGCTTCGAGACATCCGGCAGGCGGCGGGCCATATCTTCGAACCCTTCCGGATAGACCTCTTCATAGGGCACCAGGCGAATTTCGGACGCGGATCCCGTGGCGGCAATTACCTTTTCGGCCAGCCCCCGGATCGTCACTTCCTGCTCACCTCCAATGTTAAAAACCTGACCCCGGGCTTCGGGGACATCGAGCAGACGCATAAGCGCCTCGATCACATCGGCCACATGGCTGAAACAGCGCGATTGCTCGCCGGTGCCATGAACCTGAATTGGCTGACCCGCCAGAGCCGCTTCGATGAAGTTCGGAACAACCATGCCATAACGCCCGGTCTGGCGCGGGCCGGTCGTGTTGAAAAATCGCAGCACGACCACCGGCAGATCAACCTCGCGCGCATAGGACAGCGCCATGAACTCATCCAATGTCTTGGCGCAGGCATAGGACCAGCGCAGAACGCTGGTCGCACCGATCGTCAGATCGTCATCCTCGTTGAACGGGAATTTCGACGCCTTCCCGTAAACCTCGGAACTGGAGGCGATGAAGACCAGAGGTTTGTGGCGCAGGGCAGCCCGCAACACATTCTGCGTACCGTCGACATTGGTTGCAATCGACTGGCTGGGCTGGTCCATGATCAGCTTCACCCCGACAGCGGCAGCCAGATGAAACACCGCGTCTGCAGCCCCGACCAGTTCTTCGACCAGACCGGTATCCAATACGCTGCCTTCGACAAAGTGAAAGGCGGAATGATCCTGAACAGAAGACAGGTTTTGCAGCGATCCGGTGGACAAGTCATCCAGCACCGTCACCTCATGCCCATTGCCAATCAGACGCTCGGCCAGATGTGATCCGATAAAACCGGCCCCGCCTGTGATCAATATTTGCATGAAAAACCCTCGTACCAACAGAATCCACTCTAATGCCACAGGCTTAGCATAGGGATCTGTGGCCACCAAATGGTAGATAGCGCTATGGTGCGCTGACAGGCCGGACCTGCACAGTTTCGGAAAACGGGCTGAATTGTTGCACAACGCATCAGGAATGTTGAACCTGCGAAGATGATCGAAAACCACATGGACCCCCGCCCCGGCTACGGCCTTGCAGGCCAGCGCGTGATCGTGACCGGCGCAACCGGCTTTATCGGCCAGCGCCTGATTGATGCCCTGCTGAAGCTGGGATGTAACGTGACCGCATTGCTGCGCACGCGCCATGGGGCTGCCGCACTGGAACAGGCCGGAGTAAAGACACTGGTTTGCCCGCTGCTCCCCGGCCCAACCCTGACGCAGGCGTTGGGTGGCGGGGCGGTTCTGTTTCATCTGGCCTATGATTTTAGGGCCTCCGGCGCGGAAAACCTTGCGGCTTTTGACGCGCTCATTACAGCCGCCGAAGACGGGTCCTGCAAACGCATCGTGCATCTGAGCTCTGCTGTGGTCTATGACAGCTGGCCCAACGGGCCAATCGCCGAACATAACCCGATCACACCGGAAGATGCGCAAAGCTATCGCGGCGCCAAAATCGTGATGGAACAGAGACTGCTACAGGGGAAATGCGACGCCGCCATCTTGCAGCCAACCATCGTCTACGGACCCGGCAGCGCGCTCTGGACCAATGCGCCACTGGCCATGATGCGCAGGGGTGGCATCATCCTGCCCGACCCACCTGGGCAGTGTCCGGCCGTGCATGTCGATGACGTGGTACAGGCCGCCCTGCGCGCGGCCTCATCGCCCCAGACCGGGGTCGAGCGATACCTGATCAGCGGCCCGGACACGCTGGGATGGAAGACGTTTTTCGAAGGCTATGCCCGCCTTGCCGGATGCGGAGAGGTTCGGATTGATCCGGCTGCAAACCCGCCCCCGCCGCCCAATGGCAATGCGCCCGCAGGCCCCTCTCTGGCGGGGCAACTCAGCGCGCATCTGCGCCGCCTTGTCGGGCGCCGCCGGGTCGAGGCCGCCGCGGACTGGGCACGATCCGTTCAGGCCCGGCTGGCGAAACCCTGGCCCGTGATGCCTGACATGGCAGGGCGCAGGCTTTTTGCCGGTCAGCCAGAGGTTTCAACCCGACATGCACAGGATCAGATCGGCTATGCACCCCGTGTTTCCTTCGACGAATGGATCGAGCACATGCGGAAACAATCGGTGCGCTGATTCAAGACTGCCTTGTTTTTGGAAACACCCATTCCGGGTCTTTGCCGGGAACGACAAATTGGTTGGCTTCGTTCCCGATCTGTCCTATCCGATGAAGAGAGAAGGTTTCCAATCTGCTAAGCTAATTTTAATTCAGTGTGACTTTGTA
This sequence comes from Ruegeria sp. N7, assembly GCF_056531345.1. NCBI lineage: Bacteria > Pseudomonadati > Pseudomonadota > Alphaproteobacteria > Rhodobacterales > Roseobacteraceae > Ruegeria > Ruegeria sp. N7. Next base: position 62,359 of record NZ_JBQFLR010000017.1, read on the forward strand.
CGATCAGGATAGATTATGAACTACGAAACCTCGCACCAACAGTCCCTCAAGCAGCTTATCGCGGCGCGCGATGCGCGGGTTGCTGTGGTTGGGCTGGGATATGTCGGGCTGCCGCTGGCGCTGACTGCCTATGATGAGGGGTTCGATACCACCGGCGTTGATCTCAACCCTGACCGGGTGGCACGGATCAATCAGGGCGATCAGGTCATATCGTATCTGGCGTCAGACCGGATCGCACAAGCGGTAGACAGCGGCAGGTTCCGCGCAACGCAGGACGCCGCGGCACTGGCCGAGGCCGATATCATCCTGATCTGCGTGCCGACACCGCTGACCGATGCACAAGACCCGGACATGCGCTTTGTCGCCGCCGCCGCCGAAACTATCGCGCAGCATCTGCGCCCCGGTCAGATGGTGGTGCTGGAAAGCAGCGTCTGGCCCGGCGCCACCACCACACTGGTTCAGCCTATCCTTGAGGCGGGCGGTCTGCGCGCGGGTAGTGATTTCTTCCTGGCATTTTCGCCCGAGCGCGAAGACCCGGGCAATGACAAGTTCGACACGCACAGCATCCCGAAGGTGGTGGGCGCCGACGATCCGCTGTCGCGGCAACTGGTCGAAGATTTCTACCGCGCTATCGTCACCAGCGCCGTTCCGGTCAGCTCGGCCGCCACAGCCGAAGCGGTGAAGCTGGTCGAAAACAGCTTTCGCACCGTCAATATTGCGCTGGTCAACGAGTTGAAGACCGCGCTTGAAGCAATGGACGTGGATGTCTGGGAAGTGATCGAGGCCGCGGCCACCAAACCGTTTGGCTTCATGCCCTTCTATCCCGGTCCCGGAATTGGTGGGGCCTGCATCCCGGTGTCTCCGGCCTATCTGGCCTGGCGCGCCGCGGATGCAGGATCTGATACGCCGCTGATCAATCTGGCCCGTACCAGCAATGACGCCGTGCCATCCATGCTGGCGGCACGGATGGCGGCCGAACTGGCGGCGCGTAACGGCTCGGCCATCGCCGAGACCGGGCAGCCCCTGACCGGACAGCGCATCCTGCTGATGGGCATCGCCTATAAGCGCGATGTCGAGGATACCCGCCGCAGCCCCGCGCTGGTGCTGCTGGACGAATTGGAAAAACTGGGGGCCGAGGTCGACTATCACGACCCCTATTTCCCCCGCCTGCCCGAAGGCGGCGAATATCCGCAACTTGCAGGCCGAACCTCCCAGCCGCTGACGGCGGACAACCTGAAACGCTATGCGGCGGTGGCCGTGATCACCGATCACAGCGCCCCGGATTACGGTCTGGTCGCGCGCGAGGCGACACTGGTTTTTGATACGCGCAATGTTTTTGAAAAAGCGGGGATCAGGGTGGCAGACGGACGGCTGGTCAAGATGTGACCCCCTCAGCCCCCTGACATTCGGTGACCGAAACGCACGCTCATCTGGCATTCCATCCAAGCAACCGCGGATTGACAGAGCGGTGCCATAGGCGAACCTTTGCACATTTTCAGGGGTGCGGGCGTTCCATATTGCTGTCGCAAAAGTTTTGAGAAACTATCCTCTCAGACACTCCCATGTCTCAATAAATTATAAAGCGGTGTGGCACGAGTAGTGGAGCAAAGCTCCTCCCGGTAAAAATAACCAAATTTTAACCCTCTGTAGTTCAAAGTTTTGCCATGATTTCACCGCGAAATCATTATGGGCATCTGCCCAATGGCTGAACTGCAACCACTTGAGGGCTGGCCAGACCAAGACCATAGCCGGAGGACTTGGAGAACATGATCGGAGTTATCGGAATAGCCATTCTTGTCGGCTTGTGCGCCGGCGGGTTTGCTTTGTTCTCCGGTGCGTCCATCCTTATGGCTCTGGGCAGCTATGTCCTCTTCGGCTGGCTGTTCATCATTGCCGCTCTCATCGTCATCGGTGCTGTCAAAGCCGTGAAGACACGCGTGCAGAAACAAAACCCCGCCTATTCCAGCTAAGCGCCTAATCCCGCCCGGCGACCCTCTTGGCCACATAGCCCAGAAACGCCCGCTGCGGGTTTCTGATCTGTGGGCGGCCCGATGCGGCCCAATAGGCCAGCCAGTCCGCCTCCAACGCATAGACATCCCGGCCCGGTGCCATTGCCCTGGCTTCCTCCAGCGCCTGTGACGGCAGGATCGGTTTGTCCGGTCCCTCGACCACCTGGCCACGGCGCGAAAAGCGGATCAGGTCGCCGGGCTCTTCGATCATCTCATAATCGGGCAGGTGATCGGCTGCGATCATGTCGCGGATCATTTTGCGGAACACCCGCCGGGGCGAGGCCGAGCCCGATTTCTTCAACAGCACCTCGACCGAAATCCGCCACTCGGGCTGACGACCGCAATGTTTGCGCGCCAGCTCATAGATGCGCCGCTCGAGCGGTTTGCGCAGGCGAAAGTAGTCGCGGCTGAGGGTCAGCACGGATTTCGCCAGAACCGCGCGAAACAGCCAGTCCGACAGTTTCACACTGACGCTGACCATCCGGCCCGCCCGGGTGTGGCGGACGATTTCCCAGCTTTCGATCAGGCCGAACCCGGTGGTGGTTTCCTTCTCGCCGGTGACAATGTTGGTGGTGATCCGGGTGCCTGCCAGCCGCTCGAACGCTTCGCGCAGACGCTTGTAGCCATCGCCGCTGGTTTCGCGATTGGTGGCCACCAGCAGATCATGCGCCTTCAGATGCAACACCCGGCTGACCGTCCGGCCCGCATTGATCGCTGCCATCAACTGGCTGATGCAAAAGATCAGGATGTCCTTGTCGTGGATCGTCGCCAGCCCCCGCACCGAGGGCGTCACCGTGATCTCGACCCCGTTATGCTCGTAATTGAGGATCCGGCGATCCGGCCGGGTCGAGAGCGAAAACATCGGATGCTCCATCGAGCCCATATCTGTCTTGGGCAGCGCATCGAAGATATCGCATACAAAAAAATCACCCGTTGGGTGCCGGTCGGGCAACAACGCCCCTGACCCGCTCATACTGCCCTGCCCATATGTCCTGCCCGAATCTTTGTTCGTGGTTTTATTGACGCCTACCGTAGAGTTATCCACAGGAAGCGTAAAGCCGCCGAAACGTGGGATCAGAGTCACTCCAACGTGGGATCAGAGTCGCTTGAACGTGGGATCAGATTCACTATGAATGCTCAAGAATACAAAAACCTCTTTTTTTTCTTATACTTAAAAGCATCAGGATTTCTCCGTAACTAATAAGATAACAGGATTCTAACTGGATATTTTTTTGCCGGACACTCAAAACCAGTGTTTCAATCGATAGTTACCCCTTAATTTTGCTTAGAAAATCCGGTTTTATGCTCATAATGCTTCCACATGCTTCCTTTTGTGGTATATTAATCAAAACATAGCACATAGGCAGGTTTTCAATGCGAGCAGCAACCTCCGAGGGGCTTCCCCCCTATTTCAATATCGATCCGGATCTGGCTTATGCTGAACTTGGAAATCCAACCGGCACGGGTGAGTTTTCACAAATCGCGGATGCCTGTGCCCGGGGGCGTAGCGACCTGGCGAGCCGGGGGCTGGAAGAAAACGGTCAGAAAAAGCTGCGCCTGTTTTCAACCTGGGAAATCACCAAATATCTGATCCCTGTCGCGCCTGCTCATTTTCGCCGGGTCCTGAAGGGCAACCCGGATCTGCCGCAGGGACAGTCCGAAACGGAAGGCGGTGCCAAGTGGTTCACGCTGGATGAGGTTCTGCGGCTGCGGGCGCATTTTGCCTCGGAGGGGTCCAAAGCCAAGGAGTACCGCCCTTACCGGCCCAACGGGCTACCTGCCAAGATCGTGTCCGTGGCCAATTTCAAGGGCGGTGTTGGCAAAACCTCGACCTGCGCGCATCTGGCCATGTCGGCGGCTCTGGACGGTTACAAGGTGCTGGTCATCGACCTGGACAGCCAGGGTTCGATGACGTCGATCTTTGGCGGCAAGGTGAGCGATGAATGGCAGACGGTGTTCCCCTTACTCGCCCGTCATTACGCCACCCATCTGCGCCGCGACAATCAGGGCCGGCTTGATCGGGGTGAGGCACCGCACCCGATCGACGACACCTTGTCCGAAGCGCTGAAGGTCCGCAGCAGCGATCTGATCCAGACCACGCATTGGCCGAATATCGACCTGATTGGCGCGCAGCTGAACCTGTATTGGGCCGAGTTCCAGATCCCGGTCTGGCGGATGCAGGGCCGCAGCTGGAAGCTGTGGGATGCGCTGACCGATACGCTGGACGAGGATGGGGTGCTGGACGACTATGACATCATCTTCATCGATACCCCCCCTGCCCTTGGCTATCTGACGATCAATGGGCTTGCGGCCTCGGATATCCTGCTGGTGCCCATGGGGGCCTCGTTCCTGGAATTCGACTCCACCGGGCGGTTCTTTGACATGCTGCATTCCACGTTTCAGTCCATCGAAGACGGAGAGAACATGGCGGCCCGCGCGTTGGGGCGGCCCGAGATGGCCTTTCAGTGGGACGCAGTGCGCACAATCATCACCCGCTATGACGGCAGCCAACAGGCCGAGCTGGCCGGGCTGATGCAAGCCTATTTGGGCCGCACCCTGTCGCCGCATTGGCAGGGCTACACGGCGCTGATCGGGCAGGCGGGGGAACAGGTCAACGGTATCTACGAGGCCGATTACCGCGATTTCAACCGCGAGACCTATGTGCGCGGGCGGGAAACCTTTGATGCCACCTATGCCTCATTCAAGAAGCTGCTGATTGGCGTCTGGCGAGGTGAGGAACTGGCGCAGCAGGCCGAAGCGGCGGGAACGCCGGAACTGGCGCTAAGGTGATCATGTTTCGCGCGCGAAACACATCAGTGGCGCCCGAAACAGGGTCTGATCCGCGCTGGAAAAGGAGAAAGTGATGGCAAAACGCAAACGGTTGACCCCTGCCCGGCCGGATTATCTGGAAGACACCCGCCCTGCCCCCGGGTTGAACCCCATGTTCCCTGCGGATACGCCCCGCGCTGCGCCTCCGGTTGCACAGGTGGCCGGAGCCACGGCGGCTCAGGCGGCACTGGAGGAGCTGTCCGGAGAATTGTGTGCGGCCCGTGCCGAGGGGCGGTTGGTGCAGGACCTGCCGCTGGATTCAATCGAGGAAACCTATCTGGTGCGCGACCGGCTGGCGGCTGATGACGCGGATATGGAGGCGTTGAAGGAAAGCCTGAAAGCGCGCGGTCAGCAAACCCCGATTGAGGTCGTGGAGCTGCCGGAAGGGCGTTATGGGCTGATCTCTGGCTGGCGTCGGATGACAGCGCTGCGGGCCTTGGCGCAGGACATGGGCGAGGCCCGCTTTGAAACCGTGCGTGCCTTTCTCAGGCAACCACAGAGTGCATCTGACGCTTACGTGGCCATGGTCGAGGAAAATGAGATCCGCGTCGGGCTGAGCTATTATGAGCGCGCCCGGATCGTGGCACGCGCGGCAGAGCAGGGGGTTTACCCGGACGAAGCCGCCGCCCTGCGCGGGCTGTTTGCCTCAGCCAGCCGGGCCAAACGATCCAAGATCGGGTCCTTCATCGCGATCTATCACGCGCTGGACGATCATCTACGGTTTGCCTCGGCCATCCCTGAGCGGTTGGGATTGTCGATTGCGAAGGTTTTGAAGGAGGAGTCGAAAGCGGCTGCTTTGATCGCCAAAGCCTTGCAAGGGGTCGCGCCCGAGACATCGGAAACTGAGATATCGGCTCTGACCCGCGCGGCAAACAGCCTGTCATCAAGGGATGCAAAATCGCCCGCTTCCGAGACGGCCTCGAAAGAGACATTCGGTGACATTCACTTGAAACAGAGTCGAAACGGTTCACAAGTCACCCTGTCCGGCCAAGGGATGTCTGAAGAATTTCTTATGGAACTGAAAACCTGGCTACACGCACGCAGTACCTGATGTTTCGCGCGCGAAACCGCTCTTTCTTTCACCCCAACAGGTCTGCGGCCGGGTTTTCGGCGATATCGACGTCATCGTAGTATTTCTGCGCCTGTGCCATGGAGCGGTGCAGGGACAGGCGCATGGCGGCCTGGATCGGGGCACCGTCCAGCGCGGCTTGCGTCAGAAACCCCGAGCGCAGCCCGTGAGGCGAGGCGAAGCCTTCGGGCAGTCCCGCCAGTTTCAACCGGTGCCGAACAATCTGGTAGATCGCATCCGGGCTGAGCCGGCGCTTGAGCACCCGATCCACCTTGGAGATGGGGCGGAAGAGCGGCCCATCCCCGATCTGGCCCACCTCGATCCAATGCACCAGCGCCTGTGCCGCGCGGGTCTTGAGCACCAGCCGCGGTGTTTCCCCCTTTTGGGTGGTCTTGGTTTCCAGCAGTGAGATCCACACTAGGCCCTTGGTCTCGAACTCTTTCAAGGACACATCTTCCCGCATCAACCCGGTGATCTCGGACCTTCGCCGCCCGCCCGAGGCCCAACCCAGCATCAGGAGCGCCCGGTCGCGGCAATCCCGGCGGCTGCCGCGGCAGGTGGCCAGCAGCTGCTCCAGCACGTCCCGGGTGATGGGATGGGCGGATTTCGGGGCCGGGCGGCGGCGCGGCGCGCCTTGGCGCGGGCCTGCTTGACCTGCGGGGTATCAAACGGGCTGGTGAGGTTCTTCATCCGGTGAAAGGCCAGCCAGGAGGCGATGCGCCGGTCCAGCGTTGAGGGGGCCGGGCAGGCCAGCGACTTGCGCAACCCCTGCGCGATCAACATCTCGACCGTCTGGCGGGCGCGATCGTCCACAGGCGCGCCCGTCAGGTCGCGCGCATGATCGAGGATAAAGGCCAGTGCGGTGGCTTCGCTTTCGGGCCAGTCCAGAGTCGTGCCAAAGCGCGCAGCCTTCCACGCGGTGATGTAGAGCAGGTCGCGCTCATACGCGCGCAGCGTATTGGCTGGCGTGCCGCGCACATAAAGATCGGTGAGCGCCTCCTGATCTTCAGCGGAGAGGGCGGGAGCGGCGGTGGGAAGATAAGGCGCAAGATGAGGCACATTCTGTGCGCATTTTCCGGCGAAATCAATCAATCATGATAAGCGATACTTATCGGGTGTGAAGAGGAATTTACGATGTATCAAAAGTAGTGAGCGAAAAGCTACAATTATGCGCGTAATTAAGACGGGAAGGGGAGATTGTAATCGCCAAAAGCTCGCGACAGAGCGCTTTGGCTCCAGTTTTTCGAAACAACTTTGGATTGGATGAGAAACTGCGTTATTGGGTCAATTTATTCATTTTCAACAAGTCTATCAGTTACGCTTTCAGCTTAGTTTTGTCGCAGTCCCGTGTGTGCCGACAGACCCTGTGATCGTTTTTCGCGCTGATCGTGACGACTGGTGATCCTAATCAAAACGGATCTGGCACCGTGAGCCAGTTGATGACGAATGGCCACCTCCGGCTCCTGATTCCGACGCGTTGCAATGATCATTGCCTTTAGGTCCCGACGCTGCTAAATGATCTGATTGCAGTTTTGCATTGAGCGATTGCATCGCCGCTTCCAAACACTCCAGCGCATCAACGGGCAAACGTACAAAAAAACGGTGGTGTCAGAGGGTTTGCTCTCGCTCAACTCGAAATCAATATTTAGTTGTACTTGTGATTTGTAACACAGCCACCTTATCCTGTCATACTCTCCAAGACGAAACCCCGGTGATTTTCGAAATCCGTATTTTGTCAAATTGTCTTTGGAACCGGACCTGCCCCGTTTTCGTTCTGCCCCGAGTGCTTATTTTCTCGTCGCTTGCGCGGCGGGTGTGGGCAGGGTTGGCTGCTTCTGCATTGTGGAAGGTTGGCCTCTTGTGTGGCCTTTGGACAGCGCGCCGCGCGTGATTAGACAACACCTTCACATCCTTGAAGCTACTTGGCAAAAGCCCACCGGCGGGATGTCAGATAAGTAATCACCGGAACGGATACGATAATCACGCTAAGCACAAGAAAATAGTCCAGCCCAGCTAGATTGACCATGAAGTAGACGATCACCTGGTTGAGAAACAGGCCAAAGCTCGCAACCGCCAGGAACCGTGGCATAGCCTGCCTGTGACCAGCCTTGGATTGAAAGCTGAATCGGTGATGACCGAAATATGACACTATAAACCCAGCTCCAAAGCCAAATGCGTTGGCTGAGAATGGATGCAGGTCGCAGGTTTCAATCAATGCAATCGCAACGAGAGCATGAGTGACCGTCGCGAGGAAACCAACAACCCCGAAGGACAGGATACTTCTTAGATCAAAGGGTTTCACGAGTGCTCGTCCAGACCTGAAACGACACGTTCCACCACAAAGTGAGGGCGTCGTTTGCTTTGCAGATAGAGCCTGCCAATATACTCGCCAAGAATACCAATCGTCAGAAGCTGAACCGAGCTCACCATCAGCACCACCACCATCACCGAGGACCAGCCTGAGACGACATCCCCGGTAAACCATTGGAATAGAACCCAGACGATCAATGCGAGCCCTAGTACGGTGGTCAAAAGTGCCAGCCATGTCGCCAGGCGTAGTGGAACAATGGAAAACCCGGTGATGGCATCAACAGCCAAGCGTAGCATCTTTTTAAACGGGTACTTGGTTTCCCCGGCAAAGCGTTCTGCCCGGTCATACGACAACGCTACTTGCCGAAACCCTAGCCAGCTGACCATGCCGCGAATAAAACGATCTTCTTCCGGCATAGTATTCAGGTAATCGACTACAGTGCGGGACATTAGGCGGAAATCACCGGTATCGAGCGGAATGTTGACATCGGTCAGTTGATCCAGCAGGCGATAAAACGCAGCTGCGGTTATCCGCTTGGCTACCGTTTCACCTGCCCGCTGCCGACGTTGCCCATAAACGACATCAGCTCCGTTCTGCATCAGCTTCAGCATCTCGGGCAAAAGCTCGGGGGGATCTTGTAGGTCCGCATCCAACACCAGAATATTTGCACCGCGTACATACGTCAGCCCGGCTGAAAGCGCTTTCTGATGCCCGTGGTTTCGAGACAGGATAATTGCACGGATATTGAGCCTGGTTTCTGCAAGCTCTGTAATCATGTCCCGTGTGCAGTCGGTGGACCCGTCATCGACCAGGATGAGTTCCCAGGATGATCCAACGCATGTTTCGGCGACGGCGCTGACCCGGCGAATGAGTTCCGGCAAAACCGCTTCTTCGTTGAAGCAGGGCACTACGATTGACAAGCTGACGATGGCCTGTTCCATCCGTTCTTCCGTATCCGATTTTTGTACTTTGATCATCGTTACAATAACTCTTTCCGGTCCGCGCGACGATTAAGGTTTTTGACCTCAGATATTGGATAAAAAAATAATTTCAGTGCAATGGTGTGCGTTTCGGAAACAGTTTCTTCCCTTATTGCTCGTCTTCAGAGCGTCGGATGACAAAAGACAGGAGATTCACTAATAACAAAGTCGGAGTTCGAAGAAAGGTGTTGTAGGGTGACATTGGTTTGTGTGGTTCCTAATTGGACTTCTTTATGACCAAAGTCAGGATACCGGCACGGCTTCTGTTTGTGTCAGCGATCATTGCAGCCCTTTTTTTTCTGTCTACTGCCGGGATCGGCATCGCAAGATCTGGCTTCAATCCGGATGAATGGCGGTTTGCAGCTGGTCTTGAGCGTGTGTTCGCTGAAGTTCACGGTCGCTGGGCGACGCATTGGGCTCACGAGGTTCTTTTTGAACAGGGTGCGTCGATTGCCACCCTGATTTTCATTATTTTTGCGGCTTTATTTGGGGCTGCCGTTCTGATTGCACGTGAGGCTGTTGCGATGACGGGGTCAGCCATGGTCGTAGCTTCTATCCTTGCAGTTTTTCTGGCCGGGTCTTCGCATATCTATCTGACCGAGCTTTTGCACTATCAAACGCTGGCACCGTGGTTTTGTCTTGGTCTTCTCGCATCCGTTGGGGCCATGGTATTGGTTGAGCCCCCGGGTGGACGGTCGTGGTCTGGACTGTTTCTGCGAATGGCCGTAGCCGCCGAACTGCTGGCCATATCCATTGGTTTTTATCAAAGCTATGTTTTGTTGGGGTTTCTTATCCCGGCCCTGGTTCTGATCCGGGTTGATCGGTTTGATCACCGGAAATGCCTGTTTTTTTTGTTGAGGGTACTGGTCGTCTCAGGTGCCGCTTTGATCCTGTATCAGCTGCAACGTGACGCCACGATTTACGCTCTGGATCTCAAGGCAGATTTCCGTTTCTCGGGTGGTGTGGATACTGCTGTACTTGCCGATAAGCTGTCGGCCCTCTACTGGATTGAGAGGTTGATACATAGCGGTGGACTCCTTGGGGTGCCGTCTTTTTTTAGGCACCTGTTTTTGTTGAGCATAGTTGCCGCCTGCATCTTGGTTATGGGTGCGGCGGCGATATCCGTGTTTGCCGCCAGCAGGCTTGCTGCTGGTGGTTGGATAGGGGGATTGCGCGTGTTAGTCGGAGGGCTAGGTGCGCTCTTCATCTTGCCGGTTCTGATCTGGTTTCTCTATCCGGAACCTTATTTGATCGGGCGTAGCATCGGGTTTGTCGGGTTCATCTTCGCGGGCACTGTTTTGGCTTCGGCCACGGTTATCGCGCAAGCGATAGATGGGATGCCTGTATCACGTCTGGTGCAGGCTGGAGTGATGGGTTTGTGTTTGGTTTTTGGCGTAAGTCAGGCTGTTGCCTCATCACATATCTGGCCCCTGTTTAACCAAACGGCGGAGCGGGACATTGAATTGGCGGACGCTATCGTAGAACGGGCCCGGACACTGGATGAATTCGATGTCAGATCTACACCGATCCGATCCGTCGGTGAGCCCTGGTCCCCGTCTTTGAAATTCGGCGATTTTCAAACCCAAAGTACGTTTCATCGTGGTGTGGATATGAACTCCATTTTTCAGGTTCGCTATGGTGCGACTGACTACGCCGGGTCGGTGTTGACCCCACCGCGGGCATGCATGGGATTTCCGGCAGAGGGATCGGTTTTTTTGGTCGAGGATACATTGTTTGTCTGTTTCGAAGATTTGAAACCTTTGCCAGCTCAATCCATCTGTTTTCCACTGAGGGAGGATGCGCGCGGTGCGATTTGTTATTCGGATAGGATGGCCGTTCTGATCGGCCAGACCTGCGCCGACATTGATCCCGGTACTGGTCAGATAGTTGCAGCCCAACTGGATGAAGCCGGGCGATGGATAAGATCGAGTCAGTTTTACTGGCAAGCTAAAGCTACCGAGATGAACGGCCTTTGCTATCGGTTTGCCGAGACGGCTGACCTGCCGCTCTCGACTTTGCGGATCGAGCATAAGTTGTCAGCGTCCGAAACGGCATGGATGATCGAACATGACATTGAGGATGCACGCCCTCTGAGGGAAATATTCGATACAGTCAATTAACGGGAGTATGTCGTAATGGAGAGCAGGAATGCATTTGGGCTTGTCATTTTTCTGGCAAGCGGTGCGATACTCGCTTTTCTGACGGGCGTTTCGGTCGCAGTTCTGAACCTGCCACCGACAGCTTTAATCCGCGAGGTTAAGGATACGGCAGAAGAACTGATCCGGGGTCCGTGGTATCGTGACCCCCGGTGGATGCCGCGCCGGTATGAAGGTGTTGGCCTGGTAAAGCATGACACTGAACGCAGTTGGGCCGGGCTTACGATCGTTCAGGGCATGTTCGACGAAGGCATACAGGCGCGGGTTTACGACGCGGATGGTACGCTTCTGCGTGAGTGGCCGCTTGATTTTCACACCATCTGGCCTGATCCGACCCATATCGTGCCTGCCAGCGCAATCCCCCATGGATCGGGAGGATATCACACGCAAGGGATTTCTCTGGAGAAAGACGGCTCTGTCCTTGTCAACTTCGCAGAGCGTGGCACTGTCCGTCTTGGCCCTTGTGGTGATGTTATTTGGACCGTTGACCAGATGACCCACCACTCGATCACAGAAAACCCGGATGGAAGCTACTGGATTCCAAGTAAGCGCGATCCTTCAACACTGACTTCGGAATACATGCTTCCGGGTGCCTCAGTCGAGGCGATCCTGAATTCCGACAATTATTATGCCGATTCAGCCCTGCGGATTGATCCGGAGGGCCGCGTTATCGAAGATATCCCGATCCTTGAACCGGCAATCGACTGGTTGGCCGAGCACCAGGAGTTTGACATCATCTACGGGCTTAATCCGGAAGATCTAGATCCCGTACACCTCAATGATATCGAAGTTGTCACCCCTGCACTGAGTGTGCGAATTCCTGGCTCGGAAGCCGGCGACTTACTACTGTCCATGCGTAATCTCAACGCGCTGGCTGTGCTTAACAAAGCCAGTGGCAAGATTATCTGGATGCAGCACGGTCCATGGGTGCAGCAGCATGATCCGGACATCGCGCCTGACGGGACCATCACGGTTTTTGATAATGGCGGTGGTGCCATGGTGCCTGGGCGCGATTTCGCCGGGGCACGTATTCTTCGGTTTGATCCTGCAACCGGTCTGACCGAGACGATTTATCCGAAGACAGAGGATCAGTTGTTTTTCAGCTTCATAATGGGCACGCACCAGACTTTGCCTAATGGGAATATCCTTGTGACCGAAAGCATGTCTGGCCGTGTTTTCGAAATCACCCCAGATGGAGAGCTTGTCTGGTCTATGGTGTTTGTGGCCGGAACCCGCTCGGCTGCGCTCGTAGAAGAGGCACGGCGCTATCCGCTAGATTATGTCAACCGGTCCGTCTGGGTCTGTTCCTGATCACTACACGCCTGCGGGTAGCCGGAGCGCGTGGCAAGCGAGGCATAGATCGCCTCGGCCTCCGCGACCAGTGCCGGTGAAAACTGCCCGGGATCGGTTTTGCGTGTCAGTGGGCGGATCATCTCGGTCGTTCCGGATAATCCATCCGGATCCAGATCCAGCGTCAGACACAGTTGTCGCAGGACCGGTTCGGGATCAGAACAAAGCGCCTCATAGGGTAGTATCTGAACGTGTTCGCACCGTTCTTCGACATGTCGAAATGCGGCGATCCAATAGGCCAGCCAATAATCGTGTGTGTCTGGTGTTGTGTGCTCTGACAGCCCGGAAAATCCGAATGGGCGGTGCAGTTCTCCAAACTCGAAATGGCCGATATCCGCCATATACCGCGTGACAAACGAATCTGCGGCCTGTTGCACGGCGAAATTTCGATGTTGACGCAAAAGCGAGGCCACGTGTTCCAGCGGATGACGCAAGACAACCAGAATATGAGCATCGGGCATCATCTCTGTCAAAAGGTCGATACGTGCGATGTTGGCGTTATTCTTTGAGATATAGCGTGCCGTGGCGCTGTTCCCGGGGCGTCTGAGGGACACAATCTTTTGCATGTGTTTGCGAAAAAATGCTGTCGCTTCCGTATCGTGATGATGTGGTTGCCAAAGCGGAATACGCTGTGCACGTCGATAATGATCGGGCCAATGTGCCTTCCAGAACACTTCTTCAAAGCTTTCGGGGCTGTCGAACCCAATTTGCACCCCATCGCCATGAGCGCGTTCGCGGGTTTCTCCGTCCCGACGGAAGCGCCCAAAGAACCGGTCCCAGAAAATCGGCGCCAGAATAAACGGCATGTCGCGATAGGTGTGAGAGGCCAGGTCCGGATGTTGGGACAGAAGCTCCAGTACCAGTGTTGTTCCGGCACGGGCCAGCGATGTAATAAGCACAGGGTTGCGATCATTGGCGCCCTCAAAATGCCGGATCAGCGTGCTGTCTTCGATATCAGCTGCGACCATTTGGACCGACGGGCTCGTAAAAGCCAACCGGTGAAATATCCGTTCGGACCGGCTGTATCTTACCTCGAAGCCCACACTCGCCCCTTCAAATACCAAAGCACGATCAGAGAAACAGACAGGATGATGATCACATCCCATCGCAAAAGCCAGGCGGTGACGGCTTCAGTCTCGGCAAGCCCTAAGGCATTCGCCGTCAGGATTGGGGCCGCGCTGATGGCGAGGATTGTCAGAAAGCGCCAGAGTATTTGTCCGAAACAACCGAATAGGCGCAGCGATGCGCGTTGCACCGCTGTTTCGCGTGCTTCTTCGTTCAGGTTAGGGTCGCGCATAGCCGCAGCGGCACCAGAAGCAATACCAATTGCTGACATTGCTGTCGGTATGAGGCGCAACACGGTTAGGGCTAGCACAAAGGCAGCTACGGCGGTCAATCCGACAGCTATGATCACGTGTTTGATTTCGGGTCATTGTCGGATGCCCCGTCTACAGGTTTCCGCCGTCGTATCATGCGCTTGATCGGGTACCATACGAATCCGACAATCGCGAGCAGCACAGCGCCAATAAGTGCGATAAGTGTGCCGATTGCGCCTAACCCGGCACCAGGTCCGATATAAGCCATTGCGACCGTGGGCATGATAAAGAACCCGGATAAAAGAACTAAAATACGCATGGTGATGATCATCCCAACCTTCAACTCATATGAATACACGGCAGCGGGGCAATAGCCCTGCAATCGTCACGAACGTTAGCATTTTAGTGCCTCGGTACAAAGGTTCAAAACTGCCCGCGCGCCCTAGTTGCTTGCACCTCCGTGACGATGTGGAGCGGATTATCCGGTTTGCAAACAGGACGATACAGGTCGAGGTCGGTTTATCGCACCAATATATCGTACAAGAAGCGTCTATGGTTGTCGGACTGGTATCGAACGCTTTCAAAGCATGGGTCGCTTGGATTTATGAGACATACCGGCTCTGAGGGGATGAGTGTTTCGTTTGTAAGCACAAAGGTCCCGCCTAGGCTCTGTTTAAAGCCAGATAGTGAGTTAAGATTTTATTTTGTAACACAACCACCTTATCCTGTCATACGCCCTAAGAACTCAACGAGGGAGATTTGAGCAATACACCGCTCTCAGATTTCCATCGGATTAACTTTGCTCTTGATAGTTTATTTAAATGGAAACCATTTTGACCTGTTATGTCCAGCCAATGACCATTTTGAAGATTCAAAACCATGATTTCAGAGCTCAAAGATAAAGGCTTGTTCTTCAGGTTCCTCAGCATCAGTGTTCTGGGTACGGCTGCGGATTATCTGTTGGCGCTGCTGCTCGTGTTGGGTTTTGCGGCCCCCTATATTTTTGCCTCGATATGCGGCTTTGTGCTGGGCTCATTTGTCAATTACTGCGGGCATAATATCTTCAGCTACGAGCACACCGACGAAGGCACAATCTCGCTCCGGGGATATGGTAAGTATCTGATTGCGGTTTTGTCATCTTTGCTGGCCCGCCTCACTGTAGTGGCGGTTCTGGGATATGTGACGGCTTTACCTTTCTGGTTCATCCTGCTGATTGCGATCGGAGTGTCTTTTGTCGTCAGCTATGTGGTTTCGACGCTCTGGGTGTTTCGCAAACCGGGCTAGGTGTCGATGTAAAGCTCGTACCACATCATGTAGTTCAAGAGACCCCAGAGCGGGCGGCCATTATCCCGTTTTCCGGTTAGATGGTCATCGATCAGCGTCTGCAATGCCTGAACCCGAAACAAGCCTGTGCGCCGAATATTCTCGGGTCCGAGATAGCGCATCATTAGATCCTTGAGCTCGGTCTTGAGCCAGCGGGAATAGGGCATTTCAAGCCCAACTTTCTTTTTGTTGAGAATGCTGTCGGGTAGATCGTTCTCCATTGCCAGCCGCATAAGATGCTTCTTGCGCCGGTTCTTCATTTTCAGATGTGAAGGGACTGTAGCCATAAAACCGGTCAGTTCCGGATCGGTAAAGGGCACCCGGGCCTCAAGAGAATGCGCCATGGTCATCCGATCATTTTTGATCATCAGGTCGTCGGGCAGGAAAATGGTTGAATCGATATACATCAATCGTGACAGGATCTCTTCCGCACCACAGTGTTCGTAAGCCGCCTGGAAATGTCGCACCGAAGGCTGCAAAGATTCGGTGCCCGCCAAACCATCTGCGTAAAGGTCTAGTTTTTCAGCTTCT
Organism: Ruegeria sp. N7; assembly: GCF_056531345.1. Lineage (NCBI taxonomy): Bacteria > Pseudomonadati > Pseudomonadota > Alphaproteobacteria > Rhodobacterales > Roseobacteraceae > Ruegeria > Ruegeria sp. N7. Next base: position 78,233 of record NZ_JBQFLR010000017.1, read on the forward strand.
CCCAAGACAATCCGCCACCACAGGTGTGCTTCTTCCGGCGGCAGATCCAACCCGCCTAAAAAACGCTTGGCCTTGAATTCAAAGCTGAGTTTCTTGTCCGACACGGGCAGACAGTTCACCAGAGGCTTCATCACGCCGTTCCGAATGAAACCGGGCACCTTCCGGGCTTGTTTGTACATGTTGTAGGCTGCGTGTGTATCATAGCCGGCGAAGACCTCGTCGCCGCCTTCACCCGATAGAACGACAACCACTTCATCCTTGGCCAGTTCGCTGATGAAATACGTCGGTATTGCAGACCCGTCCCCATATGGTTCGTCGATGAAGCTCAGGTACCTTGGCAACATGTCCCGCACCATATCGGCCGTGACCGTCACCTCTCGGTGTTTGGTGTTAAACTTTTCGGCCACAATTCGGGCATAGGGCAGCTCATTGAAACTCTGATCTTCGAACCCGACGGAATAGGTGTGGATCGGTTCATCCACATGTTTGTGCATGAGTGCGACCAGTGTACTGGAATCCAGCCCCCCTGACAGGAACACGCCAATCGGCACATCTGCAACCAGGCGCCGCTGCAAAGCTTTATCCATCAGGTCATAAGACCTTTGAATCGCCACTTCTTCGGTTATGCCGGGATCAACGTGGAAGTTCAGATCCCAATACCGCTGCGTCGTTACTGCGCCGTCGCAGGTGACAGTCATGTGATGCCCCGGCGGTATTTCGGAAATACCGTCAAAGGCTGTCTGGGTTCCTGGAATGTAGTTGAAGGTTAGGAAATCATGTAGGGCCTGCATCGATGGTTTCCGCACAACCCGGTCATCGGCGATGATCGCCTTGATCTCAGAGCCAAAGCGAAAATGGTGATTATCTTTCTGGTAGAAGAAGGGTTTAATCCCATAGCGGTCGCGTGCCAGGTGCAATGATTTACTGCGCGTATCCCAGATCGCAAATGCAAACATCCCATTGAGTTCCGGAATCATGTCGAGTCCAATTTCCTCGTAAAGATGGATCAGAACCTCGGTATCCGTGCGAGACTTGAAGACATGGCTGCGCTCTTCAAGGCGGTATTTCTCTTTCAGTTCCTGAAAGTTGTAGATTTCACCATTGAAGACAATCACCACAGTGCCGTCCTCGTTTGTCATTGGCTGATGACCGGCATAAGATAGGTCAATCACCGAAAGACGCCGAAAACCCAGCGCAACGTCCTCGTCCAGCCAGACGCCATCATCATTGGGTCCACGATGGGCCAACGTTGCTGCCATTGCCGTGATCAATTCTTTTTCGGGGTGATCAGCCGCCGGGTCGACCTGCAGGATTCCGCATATTCCGCACATCTCAATCGTTATCCTTTACAGTACTTGCACTCTTTTCTGTGGCATGGGCCTTAGTCGGATCTGCTAGGTTGACCACCACGTCTCCCCCGCCCAGCGAACCCCGGAACCGCGCAACGGTAGCGTATTCCTTTTTGACCCTCTCCAGTATTCTCGGATATGTGGTCCGGGCGTGCACCGGCATCGTATAGACCAACCAGGTTCTGCCTGACTGCGAGGCCAGGCGATCCAGATCATCGGTCGTTTCGATGACATCCCATCCCTTGTCATAGTATGCATTGAACGGAAATCCTGCGATCCCGACAGCAAGAACCGTGTCCTGGGGCTGCCGGTCGCCTTCAATCAGATCGATGGCGCTACCGAAGTCCTGTTTTGGCAGATACACGTGCCGGAGGGACAAGAGAGATACGGCCAAGATAACCGAGCACAACAGTGCTGGCAGCCATTTCATGGCCGGGGTGGGTAATTGCGCCGCGTGCGCCGCCAACTGGCCGGTCACAAAGGCCCCGCGGATCACAATGAGGATTGCAAACCCAAAGGCAAAAAAGAAAAACCGTGGAAACAGAGTATACCCGATGCTGGTCATCACCATGAACCCGACTCCAACCGGGATCAGAAACAACGCCACAACGGCCGGTCGCGTTCGGGCAAAGCTGATGGCACCAATCGTAAAGACAAGGCCGGCGGCTATCACAACACCAGCACTGGCCAACCCGATCTGCAGACTGCTGAACAGTTCCGCCAACGCCCAAAAAGGGTTGGTCCACTCGTTGTCTTCGCCCTTCAGTCCAGAATTCAATAGCGCCCCGCCGACCATACTGGGCAAGACCAGAGCATAGACCAGAAACGTAAACAGACCCACCGGGATGAAACCACAAAACAACCCGTTCCAGCGATAGCGCTTATATTGCTCGTTTTGCTGGAACCAGGCGGTGCCCCAGATTGCAAAATGCGCAAGCGCCATCAGCCCCATGGTTGGGTGCGCATATGCTCCCAGTACCACGGCAAGGCAATACAGCCCCCATTTGCGGGGGCATCCCTGACGCATGGCGTCCAGAAACCAAGTGCTGGAAAGCAGGGCAAAGAACAGCAATGCGGTGTAACCACGCGCATTCTGGCTGAACCAGATGTGGTGATAGGAAAACGCCAGCAGTGCTGCCGCAAACAGAGCCTCGCGAGTCGGGCCGACACGGCGGGCAAAAAAGTAAATAGCGGCAATGCCAGCAATGCCAAAACCGACCGCAGGCAATCTCAAGACCCAGACACCGTCACCGAAGACCGACAAGGACAGGCGGGCCAGCACCGAAAACAGGACATGGTTGTTTGCATCGTGATAGGTGCTGACGATCTGCCCGATTGTGAGGGGCATGTAATTTACGGATGTCAGAATTTCATCATACCAGATGCCAGTATCAAGCCGATAAAGCCGCAAAGCGGTAGCGCACACCAACAGAAGGCCAAAGATCAGTGTCTGAGTTGAACTGGCGGGGGAAATCTCACAGCGTTGTGGGGACAGTGGGCGACCAATCGGCAGAAACCGCAATAACAGAAGATATATTCCTATGATGATGAGCCCGGCCTTGAATAGCCAAATCCCCTGAGCAAAGGCTGGATCAGTTACGGTATCTGTGCCGCGCAGCACTTGGGTAAAAAGGCTGGCTGGTAAAAGCAGTCCCAATATGACACCCGCCACCCCCGTCAAAACGCCAAAAGAAAACCTGACCATCCAACTATGCCCCGAACGCTTTGCGGAGTTTTGCAGAACCCACTCTACTTATGTCGATAATACGACAAAGTTCTCATTTCTTTTCACTCATATCAATTTTTGGGTTAGCAGGAACTAATTCTGTAGATGCTCGCAGTTTAACGAAACAATTTCCAAGTATATGCAATTATGTTTCATGTTGGCGCAAATATACCTCGGCAGAGCGGTCTGGAGGGGGAATTTAGCTCAAGTTGATTGGTTCTGTGGCATCGTAGCGCGCCAGAAGTTGGATTGTTTATGAAGATGTCAGAAAAAGGTTCGGTTTTTCCCGGCATGCGAGAGTATCGGACAGGTGCTGTCTTTCTCGGGTTGCTGGTTGCAGTTTTGCTGACGCTGATACTGCGACTTTGGGGGATTGAGCTACGCAGTATGTCCCATCCGGAAATCTATGTCCCCGGTATAGATTTGGTTTCCGGTATTTCCGAGCCGCCACCGCGCCATAACCTTGCCGAAACTATCTGGTGGCATTTCCATGATGAACCGCATCCAATGGGCTGGTATGTATCCATGCTAGGCTGGACTAAGGTTTTTGGAACGTCACATTTTGCCTTGCGGTTTCCCGGCGTATTGTTTGCCTTAGGTTCGATCCCACTGATTTTTCTGATTGCCCGCAACATCTTCGGGTCGACTGTGGGATGTCTGGCTGCATTACTGTTGGCACTTCATGGTTTTCATGTGTTCTGGAGCCAGACGGCCCGCATGTACGTCGCCGGAGCCTTCCTGTCATTGCTGGCAACGTGGCTTTTGCTGTGTCTTGTCAGAACGCGCAAGCCGCGCCCGGGCCTCGAGATTTCTTATGTAATCTCGGTTATTGCGGGAGTTCTGACGGTTGAGCTATTCTGGCCCCTGATCATGATCCAAGTGTTCTGGGTAGCTCTGGTCCTGCCTCTACCAAGAGCGGACGGTTCGCGACTCCGACATCGGATCGGTCTGAGGCAGGCCCCCCGGTTGCTACAAGTGCAGGCGTTTGCCTTTATCTTGTCTGCCCCGGCTTTGACCCATGCGGTGTATCGTGCGCGTAAAGGTGCGGCTCCTGATCCTTCGCCTGACTTTCTGTTCGAATATTTTTCTTTTGGGTTTCTGTTTGCAAAAGATGATTTTGCAGCTCCGCCGTTGCAGACCGAACCGGTCTGGTCATGGGTGGTTCTGGGATTCGGCTTGTTGCTCTTAGTGGCAAGCCTGAAAGCTCCAAAACGCGAAGCGCCAGTGATGGGGCCACAGCAAAAAATCTCGATATGGGTTTTGGTGTCGGCGGCGGTCTGTTCGGCCTGTTTTATGCTTTGGCTGGGTTCAATCGCCCATCGCAGAACCGAAGCGCTGATGGCGATGTCTGTTTTACCCTTTCTGGCGCTGCTCATCCCCGTTCTGGGCAATATATGGGGAGTTATTGTGCCCAGATTGCCCTCGAACACACTGTATTTTCCTCAGGAACGGACACTGCTTTTGTTGCTGATCGCGGTTGGCTCTCCGCTGATCTTGTTCGCAATATCCTACAAAGTTTCTATCCTTGCCCCCAGGGCTTTTCTTCTTTTCGTGCCTTATCTGCTGATCCTGTGCGCGGCGGGTGCAGTCTGGCTGTTCAAGGATCACCGTTTCAGGCTGGCGTTGATCAGCCTGTGTGTGTTGGTGTTTGCAGCCAGTATTCCCTACGCTGCTGGTAAGCCGGGCTCTCCTAACGACTATCAGGGTATTGCGAAGGCCATGCGACTAGAAATGACGGGCAGTGATCTTGTTTTCCTGCGGGACCGCGATTGGGTTGATACGCCACTGTTCTATTATATCAATGATGGGCAATTCATTGTTCAGGATTATGGAGAGGCCCTGCGCCGTAACCCCGATGCTCGAGTCTGGCTGATTACATGGCCCGATGTTGGGCAATCCAACGTTGCCGATGTGCGACGTGAGGTCCTGAATAATTATAAACGGGCCCTCAAAATCAAAAGATTGCGAGCCAGCGCCGAGCTTTTCGAACCCGATGCCGGGAATTGACCATCCCGAGGTACCTTTCTGGTGGTCCGGCTTGGGGGATATGACCGCGCTTGATGAACCTATGCGGTTTGCAGATTAATCGGGTCGCCTATCGGTGGGGAAGTGAGTCTGATCCCCTAATCCCAGGCTACTTTCGACAATATAAAGCGGGCGTTTCTGAGCCTCTGCATAAAGCCGTCCCAGATACTCCCCGATCACACCCAGCACGACAAGCTGCAGGCCACCGATCAGCAGCACAGCAACCATCAATGAGGCATAGCCAGGCACATCCACCCCGTAAATAAGGGTGCGCGAGATCAGGAAAGTACCGTAGATGATCGCAGCCAACGCAGTCAGCATTCCGACATAGCCTGCAATCCTGAGCGGTACCGTGCTGAAACCGGTAATACCATCCAGCGCAAAGTTCCAAAGGCGCCAGTAGTTGAACTTGGTTTGTCCCGCGGCACGTTCGGGGCGGTCATATGCCACTTCAGTGTGCCGAAACCCGACCCAGGCAAAAAGGCCCTTCATAAAGCGGTTGTGCTCGCGCAGCTGCCCTACAGCCTGAACCACCCGCCTGTCCATAAGGCGAAAATCTCCGGTATTGGCGGGTATCGGTACGCCTGAAAGCCGGTTGATGACCTGGTAGAATTTCAGTGCCGACCAGCGTTTCATCGCGGTATCGCTGTCGCGGTGACGCCGGATAGCATAGACGACATCGAACCCTTCACGCCACTTTTCAAGAAATTTTTCGATCAGTTCCGGCGGATCCTGTAAATCCGCGTCAATCGGAACAACAGCTTCACCTGCTGCTGCATCCAACCCTGCCGTCAAGGCTATTTCCTTGCCGAAATTGCGAGAAAAGTTCAGCACCTTGATACGGTCGTCGCGTTCATGCGCGGCGGCCAGAAGTCTGGCAGTTGCATCTGTGCTGCCGTCGTTCACGCAGATGATCTCATAACTTTCTCCAAGATGGTCGAGGGACTGTTCTAAACGCTTGAACAAAACCGGCAGAACATCTTGTTCATTGAACATAGGAACAACGACACTCAAAGTTGGAGCACCTTGGTCCGGTCTCTTTCCTCGAGACGGAAATGCGGGTGTGCCCATGTTTAACAGCGTCATAACGCGTACCTTTTCCCGTGCGTTAGGACACAGGTGATCATGATTTTTGCCCGGGCTCAAAAAAGTTTCGCATGGGCGTGCAAATTTTCAATTCCCAGTGTCTCCTCATCGTGACTAAGTACCTTACAGCGTGCATCGATGATAGTGACATTTCCAGCGGCCGCCATGAGATCTGCTAGACACGCGCCTCCGAAGAGATACAAAAAATGACCGACTATTCATCAAACTGATGATACAGAGTACTATACATCCCACACTGATTGAGGAAGGTTCGTGCTAGAATGAAAAGGTGATGCGTGGCGTTCAAAATACGAGATTGGGTGGAAGCACTTTGCCTGCGGATAAAGCGCGGAAATTTTGGTATTTCCATGCAGGGTCCAGAAGTTGCTTCGAAGACCCCAAGTTTCAAAAGAACCCACGCTCTTGGAGCGCCCGTGCACCTAGCTGCCAGAGTGCCGGAAAACGAACTTTTATCAACCTGTTCGCAGTTAGTGGAACGTATGTTCTTAGTCGCTGGTTACTCTGGAAGATTGCAGAGGATGCGGCCCGTACTTCTTGAAATTGAACGAAAGCCCAGTGCTGTTGCTGTCCAGGTGAAAAAACCAGGCAGGGGCGTTTGATGGCATCTTTCCACCGACTCAATCTTGTCTTGCGATCCTTTCGCCGGGTGGGGATTGTTGGTGGATTCAAGACAATGTGGATGCTTTTTAGGGACCGTGTGGTCGGACAGCATAGGCTGCTCTTCGCCATGAGTGGCGACAAAGCCCGGAAGATCGACGGCATGTCAAACACATTGACCGTACAGTGTTTTCGCAGCTGGTCCGATTTTGATGACCAAAGCAGAGACTTTCTGAAACGCAATCAGGACAAGATCCACTGGGATGTCCAAGGAAACCTAGACGAAGGCATGTCTGTCTGGATCGGGTTTTCCGACGGGGTTCCGGCAACCATTGCGCAAACCCGCTCCGGGCAAAACGTGAACGTATATTTCTTCCCGATGACCGAGCACTGTGCTCTGGTCTCTCACTGCTTTACCGTTCCTGATATGCGGGGGCGGGGGTACTATGTGGAAATTCTGAAGCACGTGTGCCGCACGCTGGCAGAAGAGGGGACCACGCGTATTTATATTGACTGCAGTGACAGTAATTTGTCGTCGGAACGCGGCATTCTTTCAGCGGGGTTCTTGCCCATCGGACAGGGGGTCCACCGCCGAAATGGGGCCGTTCATTGGCGACAGGATGCGCCACCATCGATTTGTCGCTTGGAGGACAGATAACTCTTGAATCAGTGAATGCTGAGGGACGAGGCAGTCACAGCATTTCAATCCGTGACGTGCCAGTTCGATCAGAATTTTATCCGGATAATAAACTCGAAACAGATGATCAATAATATTCAAGCCTTACGAGCCTTTGCTGCCATAAATGTGGTTTTCCTCCATGTCATCAAGACGGCATCAACATATGGACAAAGCACCGATTATTTATCCTTCCTGGCCGGGTGGGGTGCAAATGGGGTCGATATTTTTTTCGTGATATCCGGCTTTGTCATGCTGCACACTCAAATGCAGAAAAAGCGGCACACAGGCGCGTTCTTGAAATCGAGAATTCTAAGGATCGTGCCAATTTATTGGCTGATCACACTTTTTGTTGTGGCGGTTTATTACGCTGTTCCCGGAATCTTCAGGTCCATGGAGCTTTCAGGAACCATCATATTGTCATCGCTCCTATTTTCTTCGCTTCTGGTGCTCGGTGAGCCGCCGATTGTGTATGTTGGGTGGACCCTGGAATGGGAAATGCTCTTTTATTTTGTTTTTGGACTGTCTCTCTTCTTGAGGTCGTGGATCCATGTTTTCCTGGTTGTCAGCCTGGTTCTAGCCGGGGTATCCTTGGCGTCCGGTGATTTTATATCGCTTGAGTTCTTGTTTGGGATGGCTGTCGCGTATTTTTACAACAAAGGGTTTGAAATCAGGGAAAAGACAGGGGTCTTGATATTTGTTTTCGGGATGCTTCTTTTATGCGCCTCTCTGTCGAGTGAACTTGAGGTCGACCCAACAAACCGTGTCATTATCTGGGGTGTACCGTCGTTCTTTATCGTTTTTGGGCTGCTGTTTGCGACGCAGATTTCAAATCGGTTTTTGGTTTATCTCGGGGATGCATCCTACAGCATCTACCTTGTCCAGATACTCACCATTCCCGCTTTTTATAAAGTGTCTTCGATTGTCCTTAGACCTGTGAATGGTGACGTTCTGTCCATCTTGTGTCTGGCCAGCAGCGTCGCCGCGGGATGCCTGGTTTTTTCACTGGTGGAAAAGCCCATCACCAAAGGGATGAAGCGGGCGTTCTCCTGACTATTGCAGCGGGTTATTTTGCCGGTGGCAAAACGCAGCATCTTCGGCGCCCCGACTTGACGGATCTGGAGCGTTGCTGATCCCAAATCAGCGACGCGCTCAGCCGGAAAGGCGGTCAAAATTCAGAAAAATTCTTTCAGTTTCCGGGCATGCTTCAGGTTCGATGGCAGCGATATCGCATGTCGGGCCAGCTTGGCCAAGGATCGTGTACCGGGGATGACCTTGAGGGCCGACAGGCTTTTGGACGCTTTCAGGAAGTTTTCATAGGCCTGATTGTCCGCGTGGCGGAAGTCTTTTGCGTTCAGGTCTTCCCCGCCGTTGTCGGTTGGTACGGACACGACAGAGGTCGCCTTGAGGTTCACATCGAATACAACAAAGGATTCATAGAAACGGATGCACCAAACCCGCTTTTCCGCAGCATCTGTGAGGAGTTTGGAAAAGCGCCGGTTTACACGATCTACCATGCTCATGGCGTATTTTACGAAGGAACGGCGCTTGGGGCCAAAGCCCTCCATGTAGGATGTATGCGTGTCTTCCACGACCAGCATGCCTCCATCGCGGATATGCGGCAGCAGACACTCGGTTGTTATGATCTGTTGTTCATAGGTATGACCACCATCGTCCAAGACGATGTCGATTTCACCAACCTCCTTTGCAAGTTTCTCCAGAAAGGCCGGGTCGCTCTGGCTGCCAATGAAAATTTCAAAACCTTCCTGCTCCCAGCGTTTTGCGCCGGGGTTCAGTTCAACACCAATGATGCGGGCCTGCGGCCCGAAGAACTCGCGCCACATGAACAAAGAGCCGCCACTGAGAACCCCGATTTCGACGAAGGTAATTGGCTTGCCGATGTAGGGAGAGAAAAGCTTGTCATACACATCGAAGTAAGTCGAATGCTTGCTGCTTTTGTACGGGCTGTTCAGGTAAGCTTGATAGCTTGCTGCGGTCACCGGCATTTTCTCAGGTTTCATTTCGTGGTCCTGTAATTGAATAAAGTTCACTCGTAAGCAAGGTCATGGCCCGTCTGTCTGTCATATATGATGCCGATGCAGGATCATGTGTCGAGATAAATACTCTTTCACAATAAAATGCCAAGCTGCTGCATTCTGGTTGCGGGTCTCCCTGTCTTGAAAGGCGTGCCACAATACGGGGCGAAAAACTCCCAAGTGCTATCCAAACCCTTTTTGCATGTCCTGCAGTGTGCTGGCCTGAAAAAGGCATGGGCGGGCCTCAAATTAGAGGTCCGCCCATGCTTTGATTAACAGTTATTCTAGTCGGGGGCGGCTGTCGCCATTAGGCAAACAAATCCGCGTATAGATTCGAAGCCCAAGAGTCGAAGAATTCCACATCACCCCCGGTTGTCAGAGAGTCGGTGCTGTCGGCAATAAAACCGCTGCCCTCAGAATCGGAAGCCGTTCCAGTCTCATGTGAGGTATCAGCACGGTTCAAAAACATCTGAATGAAACTGCTGTCGGACCCGCCGTCATCGTCATCGATTTTTGCAGCCTGATTTCCCTTTTTGAACATTTTTGGGCCGAAACCCGAGTTTTTCCACACAAACCGATCAGTGCTTGTATCCTCGGTCTCTGAAGCAGGCGATTGTGCGGTGTCACCCGGGTTGTCCTGATTGCTTATGTCGACAACCAACTCTCCTTGAGGTTCGACAATGTTAATGGGGTCTCCGACTTCGGTTTCAGCCCCGGTTTGAGGCTGCTCGGCGGCAGGGATACTCGTCTCTGTCTCGGTTTGAGTTTCTCCGGTATCGGTTAGGTCGCCTCCTGCCTCGGGCTGGTTCGTCCCGGTATCGGTTTGATCGCCTCCGGTATCAGGTGGTGGGGTTAACCCGATATTGGGTTGGCTCGCTCCGGTGTTGGTCCCGGAATATCCGTTACCATTCAGCCAATCGAAGTAAGTGCCAGAAATGCTGTTTGCGAGGTCAGAACCTGCACCCAACAAATCTGCCTGGCTTCCCGGTATGACGATATATTGATTGTACCCATCCGTCTGCGCCGTGGCCTGATAGGTAAAGTGCTGGTCGTATTCCGTGGGCTTGATCAAGACATTATCAGTTACAGTCCAATCCGACTGGCTATTATGCCCCAGAAT
>NZ_JBQFLR010000018.1:0-85040 GCF_056531345.1 Ruegeria sp. N7
CCGCGAAGGCGGCCGCACCGTCGGCGCCGGCGTCGTGTCGAAAATCGTAGAATAATCCGTAGGCCGGGCTTCAGCCCGGCACATCGGTGAACAAACGAAGGCCGCTCCATAAGGGGCGGCCTTTTTGTTTACTCTAACCATACGCCGAAGAACCTTGGCTCAGAAGGCGGTGCAGTCGCGAGTTTTCATAGTGTGGAAAAATCGATGTTGAGATAAAGTAGCTCCTCCCCGTCTTCGCTAAAGGTGGCTCTCACACCCATGCCATAAGGTACTGCCTTTAGAATGCGAGTCACAATGCCGGATGTTGGAAAGCGTGGGCCATTTCTCTTGATCGACCATCCGCCGTCGACGCGTAATGTGCCATCTCGGTTCTCGTAGGGTTTTTCGGAACTGATATTCTCGCCCACACGAAAGCCTTGGGCTTCTAGCCAAGATGCAGCCTCAGCCACTCCACCCCATTCGTGTAGCAACCTGAACATGCAGACCTTTGCGTCTCCGATCGTCGAAATCTCATCCCAATCCATTCGCAGCAGATCTTCGCGGATTCCAGCATCTGCGCCGCTCTCAAGGCAGGATTGTGTATCTGGAAACCTGTATGATGCACGCACAACACTGATGTTCATTCTGTGTGAAAACTGTAACTGGAACTCTGGCTGACCAGTATTTAATGGCACCGCTGAAAAAATCAGTGCCGTTGCGAGTGATTTCAGAAAGTAAAGAAGTAGGCCCAGAATCAAGAGTGCAAGGGTTTTCTTTGGGAGGTTTGCATTCCGAAAACCCTCAGGTTGCCAGAGATACTCTTGCTTGATCTTCGGACTTTTCATCCAACGAAGCGTCACCAAGCTTAGTAGGGCCAGAACAAGGAATACACCCAGCAAAATGTAGGAGAAGCCCATTGGAGCACTCAGTAAAAGTGCGATTGCAAGTAACATGGTCCAAGGTGCAACCAATCGTTCTGGATCGATCATTCTGGGCGAAAAACAGAAGGCGAGAATTGAACCCAAAAGGAAGAGGGGGGAAGTCAAAGTAAACAACAGCATCAGTAAAAAAAACTGTATCGCGATTGCGTGGGTATAATGGATGTTGGGATCGTCGTTAAACAGGTGTGCAATATCAAACGCGCCCACATGCAACAAAGCAGGGAAAACAAGTGAATTGGATAACAAGGCTTCCGTCAAAGCGTAGGGTTTCCCACTGATTATAAAAGCAAGTGCGGGTAAGTCTGTCAGATACTTAGACCCAAGGACTACTCAGTTTAGAGTGGTATTCAAGTCGGGTATTCCCAACCAAAAAGTGAAAATTCAGATGCTTCGCGTCGATGTCGTTCTCGGTTCGACACGTGTCTCTCAGCTGCCGTCTGAGAGAGAACCAACTTCCCCCTTGCCAAACCCCGCCAACCCCACTAATACGCGCGAGTTCTCAACAAGAACGTCAAGGCGGGGTGATTCCCGCCTTTTGGGTTCGATGAGGGTTGGCGATGCGCGTCTGTCCTCCTCTCAACCTCAACGCCTGATAAAAGGCTGTTACTATGCAAAGCCAAAATATCCGTATTCGGCTGAAGGCATTTGACTATCGCGTTCTGGATGCCAGCACGCAAGAGATCGTCAACACTGCCAAGCGGACCGGCGCGAATGTGCGCGGCCCGATCCCGCTGCCGAACAAGATCGAGAAGTTCACGGTTCTCCGTGGCCCTCACGTTGACAAGAAATCCCGCGACCAGTTCGAGATCCGCACGCACAAGCGTCTGCTCGACATCGTTGATCCGACCCCCCAGACCGTTGACGCGCTGATGAAGCTCGACCTGGCTGCTGGTGTGGACGTCGAGATCAAGCTGCAGTCGTAAGATCGGAGGGTATAGATTATGCGCTCTGGTATTATCGCAAAAAAAGTTGGCATGACCCGCCTGTTCATGGAAGACGGCAAGCAGATCCCTGTGACCGTTCTTCACCTGGACAACCTGCAGGTTGTTGCACAGCGGACCGCTGAAAAAGACGGCTACACCGCCGTTCAGCTGGGCGCTGGTGCTGCCAAGGCAAAACGCACCTCGAAAGCCATGCGCGGCCACTACGCCGCTGCCAAGGTCGAGCCCAAGCGCAAGCTGGCCGAGTTCCGCGTCTCCGAAGATGGCCTGATCGAAGTGGGCGCCGAAATCTCGGCAGAGCACTTCCTGGCCGGTCAGAAGGTTGACGTTTCGGGCACCTCGATCGGTAAAGGCTTTGCCGGTGCGATGAAGCGCCACAACTTCGGTGGTCTGCGCGCCTCGCACGGTGTGTCGATCAGCCACCGTTCGCACGGCTCGACCGGTCAGTGTCAGGATCCGGGCAAGGTGTTCAAAGGCAAGAAGATGGCCGGTCACATGGGTGCTGCCCGTGTTACCACCCAGAACCTCGAGGTTGTCAAAACCGACGCCGACCGTGGTCTGGTCTTCATCAAAGGCGCCGTTCCCGGACCGAAATCGGGCTGGGTCACCGTCAAGGACGCCGTGAAGAAGAAAGCACCGGAAGGCCTGCCTTTCCCGGCTGCTGTGAAATCGGCTGCAACCGAAGCACCTGCGGAAGAAGTATCCGCGGAAGGTGGTGAAGCATGAAACTTGATGTAATCAAACTGGACGGCGGCAAGGCCGGCGACATCGAGCTGGATGCAGACCTGTTCGGCCTCGAGCCGCGCGCGGACATCCTGCACCGTGTGGTCCGTTGGCAGCGTAACAACGCGCAGGCCGGCACCCACAAGGTCAAGACCCGCTCGGAAACCAGCTACTCGACCAAGAAGATCTACCGCCAGAAGGGCACCGGTGGCGCACGCCATGGTGACCGTAACGCGCCGATCTTCCGTAAGGGTGGTGTTTACAAGGGCCCGACCCCTCGTTCGCACGGCCACGACCTGCCGAAGAAGTTCCGCAAGCTTGGCCTGCGCCACGCTCTGTCGGCCAAAGCCAAAGCAGGTGAACTGGTTGTGATCGAGAACGCCGAATCCGAAGGCAAGACCGCCGCACTGGCCAAACAGGTTGCAAACCTGGGCTGGAAACGCGCTCTGGTCATCGACGGCGCGACCGTGAACGAAGGGTTCCTGAAGGCGTCGCGCAACATCGAAGGTCTGGATATCCTGCCGTCGATGGGTGCAAACGTTTATGACATCCTCAAGCGTGACACCCTGGTGCTCACCAAAGCGGCTGTCGAAGCACTGGAGGCTCGTCTGAAATGAGCGCGAAGGCAGAACACTACGACGTGATCCGCAAGCCGATCATCACCGAAAAGTCGACCATGGCGTCCGAAAATGGCGCGGTTGTCTTTGAAGTGGCGATCGAAAGCAACAAGCCGCAGATCAAAGAGGCCGTTGAGGCACTGTTTGGTGTGAAGGTCAAAGCGGTGAACACCACCGTGACCAAAGGCAAGGTCAAGCGGTTCCGCGGCCAGTTGGGCCGTCGGAAAGACGTCAAGAAAGCATATGTGACCCTGGAAGAGGGTAACACAATCGACGTAAGCACTGGTCTCTGATCCAACGCTTACAGCGACACTTTTCGGCCCCGGTGGATCACTCCTCCGGGGCCGATTTCGTTTCAGACGTCAAAGCTCTGGGTTTGCGCGTCGGGGCAGGGCGGTCACACGCCCTCCAGCGGCCGCTCAGGGCGATTCTGGCGTCACCGGCACTGTGGGCCGCATCAAACAGCTATCGCACCCTCTGGCGGCCGCTGAGCGGCCTGCTCGCGGGGCAGGGCCTGCGCTGGACATAGAAAAGGCGCCCTAAGGCGCCTTTGGGTCGTTTCAATAGTGTGAATGGTTACGAGCAATATACGTGCCGGTGCGCGATATCTGCGATGTCGCAGCGGCGGATGCCGATATCGTCCAGCTCACGGTTGCTCAGACGCTGCAACTCGGTATAGGTGCGCTGATACTCAGCAGCACGTGCACGGGCTGTTTTGATCCGTGTGATCATGTCAGCGATCCGGGTGCCGAAGTTGAAGCCGGTATGGGTCAGTGTCGCAGTTGTCATCTCCGTATTCCTTTCTCGTATCAGGGCGTATTCCCTGACGTTTCCTTTTGAGTTCCTTCATTGGACAAGGCAGAGATAGGAGCGTTTGCTATCGCTAACAACGCAGATTTTGGTCTAGCCGATATGCATCTGTTGAATGGCTATACATGTCGTGGGCCACGTCAATCACACGCCGCTTTCATTTCTTTCGCGCGTTTTTTTGCGGGCGGCCATCGCCCGACCATCACGTATGCTCAGCCCCATCAGTGTCAGATTGGTCGCCCCGGCAATCAGTTCGATGATCTGTACAATATAGAAGCTGGTATCAAACGAACCCGCGTTTGCCTTTGCGCTCAGGTAGACAGCGGCTGGAACAAGGACGATGAGCCCGTTCATAGCAATGATCGGCATCCGTTTCTTTTTGGCGAGCGCAGGGGCATCTTTTCGACGACGCCCAAGTGTCGCCCCGGATGCACCGACAATCACCATTGCAGGCACCAGAACAAAGAGCCCGCTGACGATCATGGACTTTACTGCCGCGACGGTCTCATGGTTTGCAAATAACTCACTGTACAAAGTGGATGTCCAGAATACGAGGATCGTAAGAAAGCCTACTACTCCGGCGATGGGGTGGATGGTTCTTAACATGTTGCTACTCCCAAATGAGGGTCAGGCGACGCAGTGGTTTTCGACTGCGAGCTTGCGAAGAAGATGTGGCCGGGCCACTGCGCTTGCTGGATAGTCCGCGATCCGACGCTGGAACTCGGGATGAGTGAATGCGTCGCGAAAGCTTTGCACGTTCTGCCAGATCGCGTAGTTCACAAAGGTCGAACTGCCCGCGATACCCTGATGGAGCTGGGTCGAGATATATCCCGGTTGCGATTTCATGAAATCCGCATCATGCGCCCATGCCCGAAGCAGCGCCTTTTCGTCTTCGGCGTCCACCGTAAACAGGTTGATCAGCACCACCGGTCCTTCCTCGGTCTGCATCTGATCTGCCAGCGTGACGATCGTGTCCAACTCTTTGATACGAGCCATTTCGGTTCCCTTCGATTCTGAAATATAGCAAGCTATATAAAATTGCATAGCATGCTATTCAAGTGTAAATCCAGGACATGGACTTCGAAAAAGAAAACTCGGCCGGGTATCTGGTTAATCACATGGCACGATTGTTCGCAAAGGAGTTGCAGCAACGCATTGCGCCCTTTGGCATCGTCGTCGGACAATTCCCAATCTTGCTGGAACTCTGGCTCAAAGACGGTGTGACGCAAAAGGATCTGCTGACCAAAATTGACGTCGAACAGGCGACATTGGCTAACACGCTTAACCGTATGGAACGTGATGGCTTGATCAAAAGAACGAAGAACCCTGCTGACGCCAGGGCTCAATTGATTTGGTTGACCGAGAAGGCCGCAGCACTTCGCAACAGCGCCTACGAGGCAGCTCAGAACGTGAATGCCGATGCATTACAGGTCTTGAATGACCCTGAGCGCGCACAATTCATGAACTATATGCGTCGAGTCATAGGCGGCATGCGCTCAAGGTGAATTGACGGAGGATCAGTTCACGGCACCGGCAGGCAAGCCCTTAAACAAAAAACGCCCCCGACCGAGGTCGGAGGCGTTTCTAAGTCTTCGAAGCTGCGGGCTTAGCCGCGCTCTTCGATGATCTCTACCAGATGCGGGATCTTGCGGATCATGCCGCGCACCGAAGGAGTATCCTCCAGCTCACGGGTTCTGTGCATCTTGTTCAGGCCCAGGCCGATCAGGGTTGCGCGCTGTTCGGCGGGGCGGCGGATCGGCGAACCGACCTGTTTGACGACGATGGTTTTTGCCATGACGTGCTCTCCTTATGCTTCTGCTTCAGCAGCAGCCGGTGCGTCGTCCCGCTTGGGCAGGATGTCAGCAACCTTTTTGCCACGACGTGCGGCAACCGAACGCGGGCTCTGCTCTTTCTGCAGGCCGTCGATGGTGGCGCGGATCATGTTGTAGGGGTTCTGCGAGCCCAGCGACTTGGAGACAACGTCCTTGACGCCCAGCATTTCGAACACGGCACGCATCGGACCACCGGCGATGATACCGGTACCTTCAGGCGCGGCGCGCATAACCACTTTACCAGCGCCGTGACGGCCCTCGATGTCGTGGTGCAGGGTCCGACCTTCGCGCAGCTGTACGCGGATCATCTGACGCTTGGCTTGCTCAGTCGCCTTGCGGATGGCTTCAGGTACTTCTTTCGCTTTACCCTTGCCAAAGCCGACGCGGCCTTTCTGATCGCCGACAACCACCAGAGCGGCGAAGCCAAAGCGCTTACCACCTTTTACGGTTTTCGACACGCGGTTGATTGCGACCAGGCGATCTGCAAATTCCGGCGTTTCTTCACGGTCGCGGCCACGGCCCCGACGGTTTTCACGTTCTGCCATTTGGCATCCCTTTTCCTCTAGAGGCGCTTGCGGCGCCAATTGCTCAATCGAAGTGAACCCCTGAATGACATTCTGGGGCTCCCCGATCATCGAGGCGGGCGGACCCGCCTTCAAAGTGCCGGTGCCGGGCTGAAGCCCGGCCTACGGCGTCGTATCCGGTAGGCCGGGCTTCAGCCCGGCACACCATCAGATCTTCAGGCCACCTTCACGCGCAGCGTCGGCGACAGCCTTCACTTTGCCGTGGAACAGGAAGCCGCCACGATCGAAATAGGCCTCTTCGACGCCCGCCTTCTTGGCACGCTCGGCGATGGCCGCGCCCACTTTGGTGGCCGCTTCGACGTTGTTCTTGCCAACAACACCCAGGTCTTTTTCCAGGGTCGAGGCCGAGGCTAGGGTCACGCCACGTACGTCGTCGATCAGCTGAACAGAGATGTTCTTGTTCGAACGGTGTACGGACAGGCGCGGACGACCCGCGTTGACCTTGCGAAGTTTGTTCCGAACGCGCAGGCGGCGCTTCAGAAACAGGGTTCTTTTGCTGTTTGCCATTGTCTGCGTCCTTACTTCTTCTTGCCTTCCTTGCGGAAGATGAACTCGCCCTTATAGCGGATGCCCTTGCCTTTGTACGGCTCGGGGCGGCGCCACTCGCGGATTTTGGCCGCGGTTTCGCCCACCAGCTGCTGGTCGATACCTTCCACAACGATCTCGGTCTGCTTCGGTGCGGTGATGGTGACACCTTCCGGAGCTGTGAAATCAACATCGTGGCTATAGCCCAGGTTCAGCTTCAGGGTGTTGCCCTGCATCTGCGCCCGGTAACCAACACCCTGGATCTCCAGCTCTTTTTTGAAGCCTGTGGTCACACCGGTTACCAGGTTGGCAACCATGGTGCGGCTCATGCCCCACTGCTGGCGGGCACGCTTGGACATGCCACGAGGGTCGATCTTGACCACGTTGTCTTCAACCGACAGCGTTACGTCGTCGGTGGCGGTGAAGCTGCGGGTGCCTTTCGGACCTTTGACTTCGATGGTCTGACCCGACACAGAGGCGGTTACGCCGCTGGGCAGCTCGACCGGTTTTTTACCAATACGAGACATTGCAGACCTCCTTAGAAGACGGTGCAGAGCACTTCGCCGCCAACATTGTTGGAGCGAGCGTTTGCGTCCGACATCACACCTTTCGGAGTGCTGACAATCGACACGCCCAGACCCTGACGGACCTGCGGGATGTCATTGACGCCCATGTATACGCGGCGACCGGGTTTCGAAACCCGCTTCAGTTCGCGAATGACAGGGGTGCCTTCGTAGTATTTCAGGCTGATTTCGATGGCCGGATGACCGTTTTCACCGGTCGTCTTTTCATAGCCACGGATGTAGCCTTCGTCCGCCAGCACGTCCAGAACCCAAACACGCAGCTTCGACGCCGGAGTGGAAACGGTGGACTTGCCGCGCATTTGCGCGTTGCGGATACGGGTGAGCATATCGCCGATAGGATCATTCATATCTATGTCTCCCTTACCAGCTCGATTTCACCATGCCGGGGATCTGACCAGCAGAACCCAGCTCGCGCAGCATGATACGGCTGACCTTCAGCTTACGGTAGTAAGCGTGGGGACGACCGGTCAGCTGACAACGGTTGTGCAGACGGGTAGCCGAGCTGTTGCGCGGCAGTTTCGCCAGTTTCAGACGCGCTTTGAAACGCTCTTCCATCGGCTTGCTCTCGTCATTCGCGATTTCTTTCAGCTCGGCACGCTTTGCGGCATATTTGGCCACCAGGCGTTCGCGCTTCTTCTCGCGTTCGATCATTGCTTTTTTAGCCATGTCTCAATCCTCCCGGCGCTTACGCGTTGAACGGCATGTTGAATGCTTTCAACAGTGCCTTTGCTTCAGCGTCGGTTTTCGCTGTGGTGGCAATTACGATATCCAGGCCCCAGACCTCGTCGACCTTGTCGAAGTCGATTTCCGGGAACACGATGTGCTCTTTCATGCCCATGGCAAAGTTGCCACGACCGTCGAAAGAAGGCTTAACACCGCGGAAGTCACGAATACGCGGCATTGCGATCGTGATCAGACGATCCAGGAATTCGTACATCCGGTCACCGCGCAGGGTCACTTTCGCACCCAGCGGCATGTCTTCCCGGACGCGGAAACCCGCGATCGACTTCTTCGCCTTGGTTGAAACGGCCTGTTGACCGGCAATTGCAGTCAGATCCTCGACAGCAGCTTTCGCTTTCTTCGAGTCTTTGACGGCCTCAGCACCACAACCGATGTTCAGAACGATTTTTTCCAGCTTGGGCAGCTGCATGTCGTTCTTGTAGCCGAACTCTTCTTTCAGAGCGGCACGGATGGTCTCGGCGTACTGCGCTTTCAGGCGCGGGGTGTAGGTTGCGTTATCAAGCATCGATCACGTCCCCTGTGGTCTTGGCAAACCGCACCTTCTTGTCACCTTCCATACGGAAGCCAACGCGGGTTGCTTTGCCGTTCTTATCCAGCAGTGCCAGGTTCGACAGCTCGATCGGGTTTGCCTGAGGCAGGCGACCACCTTGCGAGGTTTGCGACTGGCGGGTGTGGCGGATGGCGATGTTGATACCATCGACAACAGCTTTACCGGCTTTGGGGTCAACCGAGGTGATAGTCCCCTCTTTGCCCTTGTCCTTGCCGGCCAGCACGACGACCTTGTCGCCTTTGCGGAGTTTAGCAGCCATGATTACAGCACCTCCGGAGCCAGCGAGATGATTTTCATGAAGTTCTTCGCGCGCAGTTCACGAACAACGGGGCCAAAGATACGGGTACCTACGGGCTCGTTGTTGTTGTTCAGGATGACGGCGGCGTTGCGATCGAAACGGATCGCGGTGCCGTCTTCGCGACGGACTTCTTTGGCGGTGCGTACGACGACGGCCTTGCGGACGTCACCTTTCTTTACGCGGCCGCGCGGGATGGCTTCCTTCACCGAGACGACAATGATGTCGCCAACGGAGGCGTATTTACGCTTGGAACCACCCAGGACCTTGATGCACTGAACTCGGCGTGCGCCAGAGTTGTCAGCGACATCCAGATTGGTCTGCATCTGGATCATGTGGTTTCTCCCGACCTGTGGGGGCTGGTCTGATTAAATCCCCCAGGGTTTCGACAAATGAAAAATCCCGGAAGCTTACGCTTCCAGAACTTCCCAACGTTTCGTCTTCGATTTCGGCGCGCATTCGATGATGCGTACAGAGTCGCCGACCTTGAAGGCGTTCTTTTCGTCATGAGCCCGGTATTTCTTGGACTTACGAACGGTTTTGTGCAGCAGCGGGTGCTTGAAACGGCGCTCGACCAGCACGGTGATGGTCTGTTCGTTGGCGTCGCTGGTCACGGTGCCTTGCAGGATACGCTTGGGCATCTGATTACTCCTCGGATGCCGCGGCAGCGGCCTTTTCGTTCAGGATGGTTTTGACGCGGGCAGCGTTGCGGCGGGCCGCTTTGATGCCAGCAGTGTTTTCCAGCTGACCGGTTGCCTGTTGAAAGCGCAGGTTAAAGCTTTCTTTCTTCAGGTTGACCAGTTCCTCGCGGAGCTGATCAGGGGTCTTGTCACGCAGTTCTTGGGCGTTCATCGCCTTTTTCCTTTGCTCAAAACACCAGAAGGCCCCGTACACGGGTCACCTTTGACCTGGTGGATGAATGATAGACATACGAATCGCCCGACAACGCCGGGAGACCGCAAGATGCCGCTCTATAGGGGGTTAGGGGTGGGGTGGCAAGGGAAAGTTTGCCATGCGGGAACAGGGAAATTCCCAAAATCAAAAACTCGCGTGTGTCACCGTGTCAGACCCTGGCTATTTGCCACTCTGGTCAATACGGACAGCATCTCGGAAACCTCTTCCGGTGAAAGACGGCCATGACCGTCCAGGAACGCTCCGATGTCACGCCCGGTATATCGCCCCGTCAGCTTCCCTTCCTCAAGGATCAGATTGTTTCGCACGAGCTCCACGGCGGTCACATGGCAAATACGGCATTTCTCGATGAAGATCCCGCCCGAGTCCCGGATAATTCGGAAATGAGCAAGCAGAACCTCGGCCTTGTCCGGAGTCACCCCGCCATGACCGGAGCGCAGGTAAATTTCGACCGCCCGTCCGGACCGGGCTCCGACCAGCACGCCATCTGACACATTAAGCTCATCCCAAACGAAATCACCGGAATGGGGGGCGTGGCATCCGGAACAGCTGTTTTCGTAGATGCGGTGCGGGTCGACCTCCTGTCCCACTACGCCAGTCGCGCTTGAGACCAGTAGCCCTGTGATCAATTTGACAAATCTCAGCACGGTGTGTCCGATCAAACCAGATACGCGGCACTCCGGTCCGACTCATCAGGCAGACCGACGCATTGGAGCGGAGTCTACAACGAGCAGGCTTAAGTGTGCTTGATCCCGATCAATCAAACAGGTGCAGAAGTCAGCCCTGCCAGAA
Source organism: Ruegeria sp. N7 (assembly GCF_056531345.1). NCBI lineage: Bacteria > Pseudomonadati > Pseudomonadota > Alphaproteobacteria > Rhodobacterales > Roseobacteraceae > Ruegeria > Ruegeria sp. N7. The sequence goes on from NZ_JBQFLR010000018.1 coordinate 10,827, forward strand.
ACGGTCAGTCCCACTTATAGTTGAAACTCACCGAAATCCGCTCATCCTCGGACATGTTCATCGGCACCTCGTGGCGCAGCCAGCTTTCCCATAGCAGGACATCGCCCACCTGCGGCTTCATATAGATGAAGGGCTGCAAATCGCGTCGCCCGCCTTTCAGCCGCGTCGGCGCGGCCATCATGCGGCCCGAACGCGGGTCTTCCAGCTTTAGCGCGCTCGCGCCTTCAGGCATCGCCACATAGGTGGTGCCGGAAATCACACTGTGCGGGTGCAGATGGCTGGAATGCATGCCACCCTCGGGCAGGATGTTGATCCACAGATCTTCCAGCTTCAGCTTACCCTCACCCAGATCAAACTCCAGATCCTTGGCAAAAGCCGCCACATGGCTGTCCAGCGCCTTGACCAAATCGGCGAATATCGGAAACCGCCAGGGCAGGTCGGTCAGCGAGGCATAGCTGGTGTAACCGGGATAGCCGTTTTCTTCGCACCAGTCCTGACCGGCTTCGTCATCCTCGGCGATGACAAGGCACGAGCTTTCCAACTCCTCCGCATCGATCGGGGGACCGAATTCGGACAAGGAGGCGCGATAGAGGCGGGTGACGAAGAGTGATTCAATCTGTGGCATGGCGCTGTCTTAAACCAGCCTCGCGGTGAAGGCGATGGCTGTTTTGCGAGGCTCTGCCTCGCGCTCCGGGATATTTGCAGCCAGATGAAGAACGGATCCCCTGCTTCATCTGGCCCAAAATATCCCGGGGGAGGCGCGCGGCACGCGCGACGGGGGCAGAGCCCCCTATGGAAAAACCCCCGCCGGTGTTCCGACGGGGGTCAATCTTGTCACGAGCGGGGGTGCCCCCGGATCGCTTACCAGTCTTCGCGAACCACGACGCGGGTCTTGATCGGCAGCTTCATCGCAGCCAGGCGCAGGGCCTCGCGGGCGATGTCGTCATTGACGCCGTCGATCTCGAACATCACGCGACCGGGCTTGACCTTGCAAACCCAGCGGTCGACCGAACCCTTACCTTTACCCATACGAACTTCGATCGGCTTTGCAGTGACCGGAGTGTCGGGGAAGATGCGGATCCAGACACGGCCCTGACGCTTCATGTGACGCGTCATGGCACGACGTGCAGCTTCGATCTGGCGTGCGGTTACACGCTCAGGCTCGATCGCTTTCAGGCCGTAGGTGCCAAAGTTCAGATCAGAGCCGCCCTTGGCTTCGCCCTTGATCCGGCCTTTGTGCAACTTGCGGAATTTTGTACGCTTTGGTTGAAGCATATCTTTCCCTCCTTAGCGACGACCGCCACCAGCACCACGAGGTGCAGGGCCGTCCTGGAGTTCCTGTGCTTTACGGTCACGTGCCTGCGGATCGTGCTCCATGATCTCCCCTTTGAAGATCCAGACCTTGATCCCGATGATCCCGTAGGGGGTCATCGCTTCGGCATGTGCGTAATCGATGTCGGCGCGCAGCGTGTGCAGCGGCACACGGCCTTCGCGGTACCATTCGGTCCGTGCGATTTCGGCACCACCCAGACGGCCAGCGACGTTCACCCGGATACCCAGGGCACCCATGCGCATGGCGTTCTGTACGGCACGCTTCATCGCGCGGCGGAACGAAACACGGCGTTCCAGCTGCTGAGCGATTGACTCGGCAACCAGCTGACCGTCAAGCTCGGGCTTGCGCACTTCGACGATGTTCAGGTGCAGTTCGCTGTCGGTCATCGCGGCCAGCTTCTTGCGCAGAACTTCGATGTCTGCACCTTTCTTGCCGATGATGACACCCGGACGTGCGGTGTGGATCGTAACGCGGCACTTCTTGTGCGGACGTTCGATGATCACACGGGCAACACCGGCCTGCTTGCACTCTTTCTGAATGAACTCACGGATCTTGAGGTCTTCCAGAAGAAGATCACCGTAGTCCTTGGTATCTGCGTACCAGCGGCTGTCCCAGGTGCGGTTGACCTGAAGGCGCATGCCGATCGGATTGACTTTATGTCCCATTAGGCTTGCTCCTCAACTTGACGCACCTTGATGGTGATCTCCGAGAACGGCTTCATGATCTTGCCGAAACGGCCACGGGCACGCGGGCGACCGCGCTTCATGACCAGGTTCTTGCCAACCCAGGCTTCGGCGACGATCAGCTCGTCAACGTCCAGGTTGTGATTGTTTTCGGCATTCGCGATTGCGGACTGCAGGCACTTCTTGACGTCCTGCGCGACGCGCTTGTTCGAGAAAGTCAGGTCGGTCAGGGCCTTCTCGACTTTCTTGCCGCGGATCATTTGCGCAACCAGGTTCAGTTTCTGCGGGCTGGTGCGAAGCATGCGCGTTTTCGCCATTGCTTCGTTTTCAGCCACGCGGCGGGGGTTCTTTTCCTTGCCCATGACTTACTTCCGCTTCGCTTTTTTGTCTGCGGCGTGGCCATAATAGGTCCGTGTCGGCGAATATTCACCGAACTTCTGACCGATCATGTCTTCCGAGACGTTTACCGGGATATGCTTCTGGCCGTTGTACACACCAAAGGTCAGACCCACGAACTGGGGCAGGATGGTGGAACGACGCGACCAGATCTTGATGACTTCGTTGCGGCCCGACTCGCGCGCTGCTTCGGCTTTTTTCAGCACGTAAGCATCGACGAAAGGACCCTTCCAAACAGAGCGAGACATGGATTAACGTCCCTTCTTCTTGGCGTGCCGCGAGCGGATGATCAGCTTCTGGGACGCTTTGTTCTTGTTGCGGGTACGCTTACCCTTGGTGTCCTTACCCCACGGCGTAACCGGCGTACGGCCACCCGAGGTACGACCCTCACCACCACCATGCGGGTGATCGATCGGGTTCATAGCAACACCACGAACCGACGGACGCACGCCCTTGTGGCGCATACGACCGGCTTTACCGAGGTTCTGGTTGCTGTTGTCGGGGTTGGACACGGCACCGATGGTGGCCATGCATTCCTGACGGACCATGCGCAGCTCGCCCGAGCTCAGACGGATCTGAGCGTAACCGCCATCGCGGCCCACGAATTGCGCGTAAGTACCGGCCGCACGTGCGATCTGACCGCCTTTGCCAGGCTTCATCTCGATGTTGTGGACGATGGTACCGATGGGCATGCCCGAGAACGGCATTGCGTTGCCCGGCTTGATATCGGCCTTTGCCGATGCGATGACCTTGTCACCAACAGCCAGACGCTGCGGAGCCAGGATATACGCCTGCTCGCCGTCTTCGTATTTTACCAGTGCGATGAACGCGGTCCGGTTCGGGTCATATTCGATCCGCTCGACGGTTGCCGCGACATCAAATTTGTTCCGTTTGAAGTCAACGATCCGGTAGAGACGCTTTGCGCCACCGCCGCGGCGGCGTGAAGTGATCCGTCCGGTGTTGTTCCGGCCGCCCGATTTGGTCAAACCCTCTGTGAGAGACTTGACCGGACGTCCTTTCCAAAGCTCCGAACGGTCGATCAGCACCAGCCCGCGCTGGCCCGGCGTCGTCGGCTTGTACGACTTGAGTGCCATGCTTTCTGTCTTCCGTTTAGCAAGTGCAGGGGAGGTCCCCCGCTATGTGATAGGCCCCCGTAGGTGCCAAAGGTATAGGGCCCCGAAGGTCCCCGGTTGCAAAATATCTAAGGCCCCGGAACGAATCCGAGGCCGCAAGATTGGGTGCGTTTAGCAGTGTTGGGAGTTGGTGTCTATAGGGTGCGGCAGATTATCTTAGCGTTGCTGACAACACACTGAGGGAGTTGCTCACACTTTTCAACTCTACTACCTCAAAAGGTGAAAGAATCCAGTCTAGAAAGCGGGTAACGCGTTGATGTTAAAAACACTAATCAGCCAATTTGGGAGAAAGGAGCTCGAAGTATATGAATGGGACAGAAATGACATTTTGATGAAGAGGCTGCCGGATCGACCCCAGTGGGCTCACTTCGCAAATGCCAGACCAGCACTTGAGTTTTCAGGCTGGCAGCTTGCGCAGGCAGTTGTTAAAACAGATTTCCTGATAACAAAAAGTAGATATTTGCAAAGCCTTGGGTTTCTCCTCCAATGCCACCACGTTCTTAACCCAAACATGGGTGGAAATTTGAGGCTTGTAGACGGTGGATCCGGCCTGCTTAGCGATGTTTCTCAAACCAGCATGAGCGCTCGCCTAGGGCAAGGTATCTCTGTTCTTTTCGCTCAGAACTTAGGATACGATTTTGTCAGTCATCTAGCTACCGACCCGGACGTCATAGTGCACAAGAAGACCAATAAAATTGGCACAGTAGCAGATTTTCTTTTCGAAAACTCCTCTCGGGAGCGTATGATACTTGAAGCGAAGGCCTCTTTTGCGCTGCAAGAAAACAATCCTTCCGGGGTGAAGCAAGTGCTTAAACCCGCCCTTGAGAAACAAGTTGCACCGTGGCTTAGCGCAATTTCCCCACCTGCCAGTAAAGGATACGCCACCCTTACGTGTTTTCGCGAGGCATCGAGCAATACGCAGAGCGCCCTGGTTTTTGTAGACCCACCAGGGGATGAAACCGTAACAGGAATGAAGTTGCCACCTAGTTGGGTTCTTCGTAGAAATTATAGTTCTTGGCTTGCCGCAATGGGAATGATTGAAACAGCCCAACAGCTTATTGGAGCAGATATCACAGAAAGTCGGTCCCATGACATTGACCTAGCTACAATCAGGGATCGAGCGTTTGTTGTTACCCGGTTTCACCCTGAAATTTCTGAGATGGAAGATATCTACGTCGGAATCGATTTGAGTATATATTCTCTCATTCGCGATACGATAAATGGCTCGGAAGACGCACTATTGGGCTACGAGCAGGTGGAGTGGGAACCTGATGACTTCGGGCAACGGCCAAATGGCAGCCTCATGTCAGATGGAACATTTTTTGGGTCAATTGATGAAATCCAAGAAATTAAATCTCCTAAGAAACATTACACGTAGTTTCGCAATGTTCACGAAAACAAAAAACCCCCGCTTTCGCGGGGGCCTTTATCTCTCTCCAAAGACGGGTTCGATCAGAGACCGGTGGACACGTCGATGGAGCTGCCCTTTTCCAGGGTCACATAGGATTTCTTGACGTCTTTCCGACAGCTCAACCGGCCAAGGAACTCCTCACCCGTAAAGCGCGCGGGCCTCGGCGAATGACAGCAGTCGGCGGCTTTGCTCATCCCAAAGGTGCAGGCGCGCGTTGGCGAGGCTCTCGCGGATGGTCATCCGGTTGCTGTTTGCCAGCTCATCATGGTCGCGCAGCACTTCGGTCAGGCGATAGAATGGAATGCGGCTGTACAGGTGATGCACGTGGTGGATGCCGATATTGGCGGTGAACCACTGCAACACGGACGGCAATATATAATGAGAGCTTCCGTGCAGCGCCGCTTCGTGCAACTGCCAGTCTTCATCGGCGTCCCAATGCGTGTCCTCGAACTGGTGTTGCACATAGAACAGCCATACCCCGGCGGTGGCGGCAATCAGGGTCGAGGGCAGGAAGATCAGCACCATCGGCATCAGCCCGCCAAAATAGTAAATGGCCACAAGCGCAACCAGAATGGCAAGATTGGTGGCCATCGCGCTGACCCAGAACCGGACGCTGTCGGTCAGACCCAGCGGAAGGCGGTTTTGAAACAGGAACAGATATCCGGGGCCAAAAACGAACAGGGTGATCGGGTTTCGATACACACGATACCAGAACCGGTTCATCGGGGTTTTCGCCTGATATTCGGCCACGGTCAGGGTGTGGATATCGCCCATCCCGCGTTTGCCCAGATTGCCGGAACTGTTGTGATGTGTGGAATGCGTGCGGCGCCAGACATCATAAGGTGTCAGCGTCAGAACTCCGATCGAGCGTCCAACCCAGTCACTGACCGTCCGGTTCTTGAAGAACGCGCCGTGCCCGCAATCGTGCTGGATGGCAAACAGGCGCAACAGAAAGGCCGCGTTGAGAACGGAAATCGCAAAAGCAAGCCAATAGCTGACCGACAGCGACATCCAGGACAAAGCCCAGAGCGCGAAGAAGGGGATGATACTGACGCCCAGCTCAAACGCGCTGCGCAGCTGGTCGGGTTCGCGATATTTGGCAAGCGTTGTTACCCAGTCACGTGCAGCGGTAGCCCCAGGCTGTTTCCGGGTCGAGAGAGTGGTTTCAGTCATGCGCCTGCCAAGTTCTTGTTTGTGGCAATCCGGATAGACTACCGCCCGGTCATGGCAAGCGATATTTGCCAAAATCGCCATATTTCGTGCTCAATTTTCGGTCAGACCCCGGTGAAGGTGTCCTTTTGGGTTCACCCGCGGGGCCGGTCCCGGGGCTTTTGCCGGTCATGACAAGCGGCTGGCGATCTACAGTCTTGCCAAGCCCTGCCATCGGGCCTATACGCCTGCGGTGGCTTTTTGGCCGCGAGAATCAAAACCAAGAAATGCCGTGTTTGGCCCATCACGCTTCGGGGGTCATATCCGGCTTAGGAGAAGCGAAATGAAACTGAACGAATTGCGCGACAATCCTGGCGCCGCCCCAAAACGCACCCGCGTTGGCCGTGGTCCGGGTTCCGGCAAAGGTAAAATGGGTGGCCGTGGTATCAAAGGCCAGAAATCCCGCTCGGGTGTGGCCATTAACGGCTATGAAGGCGGTCAGATGCCCTTGTACCAGCGTCTGCCCAAGCGTGGCTTCAACAAGCCCAACCGCAAGGAATTCGCCGTCATCAATCTGGGCCTGATCCAGAAATTCGTCGAAGCCGGCAAGCTGGACGCCAAGGCTGCGATCACCGAAGACGCTCTGGTTGCGTCCGGTCTGGTCCGCCGCAAGCTGGACGGTATCCGCGTTCTGGCCAAAGGCGAGATCAGCGCCAAGGTTGATCTGGAAGTGACCGGTGCGTCGAAAGCTGCTGTCGAGGCAGTTGAAAAAGCGGGCGGTTCACTGAAAGTCACAAAAGCCGCTGCGGCAGAGTAAGCGCTTGTGAGCGGGCAAAGACCCGCTTACATAGACTTCAGAGTTTTCCAAGACGCCGTCCGAGCCGGAAAACGGTTCCGGGCGGCGTTTGCATAAGAGAGACCGACTTTATGGTATCAGCAGCAGAACAAATGGCAGCCAACACAAGCTGGGCTGCCCTTGGCAAGGCCACCGATCTGCGCAACCGCATCCTGTTCACGCTGGGTTTGCTGATCGTCTATCGTCTGGGCACCTTCATTCCGGTGCCGGGGATCGACGGAGCAGCATTGCGCGAGTTCATGGAACAGGCGGGGCAGGGCATCGGCGGCATGGTTTCGATGTTTACAGGCGGGGCGCTTGGCCGAATGGGCATCTTTGCCCTTGGCATCATGCCCTATATCTCGGCCTCGATCATCGTGCAGCTGCTGACATCGATGGTTCCCGCGCTCGAACAGCTCAAGAAAGAGGGCGAGCAGGGCCGCAAGAAGATCAACCAATACACCCGTTTCGGCACCGTGGCACTGGCCACCGTGCAGGCCTACGGTCTGGCTGTGTCGCTGGAATCGGGCGATCTGGCGACCGATCCGGGCCTGTTCTTCCGCATGTCGACCATGATCACGCTGGTCGGCGGCACCATGTTCCTGATGTGGCTGGGTGAGCAGATCACCGCGCGCGGCATCGGCAACGGTATTTCTCTGATCATTTTCGTCGGCATCATCGCCGAGGTCCCCGCCGCCCTGGCGCAGTTCTTCGCGTCGGGCCGTTCGGGCGCAATCAGCCCCGCCGTGATTGTTGGCGTGATCGTGATGGTGATTGCCGTCATCATGTTCGTGGTCTTCATGGAACGGGCGCTGCGAAAGATCCATATCCAGTACCCGCGCCGTCAGGCCGGGATGAAAATCTACGAAGGTGGCTCCAGCCACCTGCCGGTCAAGGTCAACCCCGCGGGCGTGATCCCGGCGATCTTTGCCAGCTCGCTGCTGCTGCTGCCGGTGACGATCTCGACCTTCTCGTCGGGCGCTGCAAACGGGCCGGTCATGTCGTGGCTGCTGGCCAATTTCGGCCCCGGACAGCCGCTGTATCTGCTGTTCTTCGCGTCGATGATCGTGTTCTTTGCGTATTTCTACACGTTCAACGTGTCGTTCAAACCGGACGATGTGGCGGACAACCTGAAAAAGCAGAACGGGTTCGTGCCCGGTATCCGCCCCGGCAAGAAAACCGCCGAGTATCTGGAATACGTGGTCAACCGCGTGCTGGTGCTGGGGTCGGCCTATCTGGCTGCCGTCTGTCTGCTGCCTGAAATCCTGCGGGGCCAATTTGCCATCCCGTTCTATTTCGGCGGCACCTCGGTTCTGATTATCGTCTCCGTAACCATGGATACGATCCAGCAGGTTCAGAGCCATCTTCTGGCGCACCAATACGAAGGGCTTATCGAAAAGTCTCAACTGCGCGGCAAAAGCAAGAAACGCGGCAGGAAGGGACCCTCTCGTCGATGAATATCATTCTGTTGGGCCCCCCGGGGGCAGGGAAAGGAACGCAGGCGCGTCATCTGGTTGAAACACGCGGCATGGTGCAGCTCAGCACGGGCGACATGCTGCGCGAAGCCAAGACCTCGGGCACCGAGATGGGCCGGAAGGTTGCGGCGATCATGGACGCGGGCAAGCTGGTCACCGATGAAATCGTGATCGGCCTGATCGAAGAGAAACTGACCACCGAAACAGGCGCCGGTTTCATCTTTGACGGCTTTCCCCGCACGCTGGCGCAGGCCGATGCTCTGGCCGCTTTGCTGGCCAAGCTGGGCCAGTCGCTGCACACCGTGATCGAGATGCGCGTTGATGACGACGCGCTGGTGGGCCGGATCACGGCGCGGTCAACCTGCGGCGGATGTGGCGAGGTCTATAACGACAACACCAAGCCGATCCCGGCGGATGGCAAATGCACCAATTGCGGCAAGGAAAATGACTTCCAGCGCCGCGCCGATGACAACGAAGACAGCCTGCGCACACGCCTGATGGAGTACTATAAAAAGACCTCGCCGCTGATCGGTTATTACTACGCCAAGGGCGATCTGCGTCCGGTGAATGGGCTGGCGGATATCAAGGAAGTCACCGCGTCGATCGAGGCGATACTGGGTTAGTCCGCCGGGACTTCGTATGATTTATCGAAACGCAGCTGTGCCTCCTGAATTGGAGCCAAAGATTGATCTTTATAGAGATCTTTTGGAAGAGGGGCGCAGCCTTTTCATAAAGTCTACGAAGCGATGGTTTTTGCTTGGATTACCCATCGTTGCATTGTGGCTGTTCTTGGCAGAGTACATTTTGCAGTATATCAGCGTTTCTCTGTTCTACCTCTTCACTGTATTTGGTTTACCTGCTTTGATCACGTGGGATATCCGCCGTAAGCGGGATGCTTTGCAAAACCAGATTTTCGCTATTCAGTATGAGTTTCAACGAAAGGGATTGAGCATCGCTCACGATCCAGGGTCAAACATCAGCGTTGATAAGTGGTCTTAACTGCTCCAAAGTTCGCGATATCTAGGCTTTTGAGTTCTCTGTAATTACCTTCGAGATTGACGGTCCTCGTTTCGGACTTGACGCCAGCGCCAAAAGCCCATATCGACCCCCATCCCTAAAGGGAATCAAGACCGCATGCGGGATTCGTCCCAATTGCCCCGACCACCTCGAATAATACTGGACCCTCTGGCGTCACTGCCACGGTAAAGTGTTGTGAAAAAAGGTTCCGGAGTTACGGAACCGCAACAAAAAGGAAAGTGACACGTGGCACGTATTGCCGGCGTAAACATCCCGACTGCAAAGCGGGTTCCAATCGCCCTCACATATATCACCGGTATCGGCAACACCTCGGCCAACGCAATCTGCGAAGCCGTGGGCATTGAAGCGCACCGCCGCGTCAATGAACTGTCGGATGCCGAAGTTCTGGCCATCCGTGAACATATCGACGCCAACTACACCGTCGAAGGTGACCTGCGTCGCGAAGTTCAGATGAACGTCAAGCGTCTGATGGACCTGGGCTGCTATCGCGGTCTGCGTCACCGCCGCAACCTGCCGGTTCGCGGTCAGCGTACCCACACCAACGCTCGTACTCGCAAAGGCCCCGCAAAGGCCATTGCCGGTAAGAAGAAATAAGGGAGGGTCTGACCGATGGCACGCGATAAGACTCGCATCAAGCGCAAAGAGCGCAAGAACATCGCATCGGGCGTTGCCCATGTGAACTCGACCTTCAACAACACCAAGATCCTGATCTCGGACGTACAGGGCAACGCCATCTCGTGGTCGTCTGCCGGTACCATGGGCTTCAAGGGATCGCGGAAATCTACTCCGTATGCCGCGCAGATGGCTGCGGAAGACGCAGGCAAGAAAGCGCAGGAACATGGCGTCAAGACGCTGGAAGTCGAAGTTCAGGGCCCCGGTTCGGGCCGTGAATCGGCTCTGCGCGCACTGGCTGCCGTGGGCTTCAACATCACGTCGATCCGCGACGTGACACCGATTGCTCACAACGGCTGCCGTCCGCCGAAGCGTCGTCGCGTCTAAGCGATCTGGAATTAAGCTGGGGCTGTGTTTTTGCACGGCCCGAGCACGTCATTTTGAACCTCGGGCGTCTGCACCTTGTTGGTCATGGGGCGCGGGCAGGAATGGAGGGATTACATGATCCACAAGAATTGGGCAGAATTGATCAAGCCGACCCAGCTGGAAGCCAAGCCGGGCAACGACCCTGCGCGTCAGGCGACCCTGGTTGCCGAACCGCTGGAACGTGGTTTTGGTCTGACCCTGGGCAACGCCCTGCGTCGCGTTTTGATGAGCTCGCTGCAAGGCGCGGCCATCACCAGCGTCCAGATCGACAACGTCCTGCACGAGTTCTCGAGCGTGGCGGGTGTGCGTGAAGACGTCACCGACATCATCCTGAACCTCAAGCAGGTTTCCCTGCGCATGGAAGTCGAAGGCCCCAAGCGCCTGTCGATCAATGCCAAAGGCCCGGCAATCGTTACGGCTGGTGACATCAGCGAAAGCGCAGGCATCGAGGTTCTGAACCGCGATCACGTCATCTGTCACTTGGATGACGGCGCCGACCTGTTCATGGAGCTGACCGTCAACACCGGCAAGGGTTACGTTTCGGCTGAAAAGAACAAGCCGGAAGATGCGCCCATCGGTCTGATCCCGATCGACGCGATCTATTCGCCGGTCAAGAAAGTCGCCTATGACGTTCAGCCGACCCGCGAAGGCCAGGTTCTGGACTATGACAAGCTGACCCTGAAGATCGACACCGATGGTTCGATCACCCCCGATGACGCACTGGCCTACGCCGCGCGCATCCTGCAGGATCAGCTGTCGATCTTCGTGAACTTCGATGAGCCGGAATCGGCTGGTCGCCAGGACGAAGATGATGGTCTGGAGTTCAACCCGCTGCTGCTCAAGAAAGTGGACGAGCTGGAACTGTCGGTCCGTTCGGCAAACTGCCTGAAGAACGACAACATCGTCTATATCGGCGACCTGATCCAGAAGACCGAAGCCGAGATGCTGCGCACCCCGAACTTCGGCCGCAAGTCGCTGAACGAGATCAAGGAAGTGCTGTCCGGCATGGGTCTGCACCTCGGCATGGATGTCGAGGACTGGCCGCCCGACAACATCGAAGATCTGGCAAAGAAATTCGAAGACGCGTTCTAAGCATCTTCGACTGCGGCGGCGGGGCCAACCTGCCGTCGCAGGTTTTGTACATTTTGGACCAATCGGGTCCGAAAGCCGGTACAAAACGTACAATCCGGGCAATCCCGCCCCAAGGTGAGCTTCTGACACGCATCGGAAGCCGGACAAAGCAAAACGCGAAAGAAGGAATTGAAAAATGCGTCACGCACGTGGTTACCGCCGCCTGAACCGTACTCATGAGCACCGCAAGGCTCTGTTTGCAAACATGGCTGGCTCGCTCATCGAACATGAGCAGATCAAGACAACTCTGCCCAAGGCAAAAGAACTGCGCCCGATCATCGAAAAACTGATCACCCTGGGCAAGCGCGGCGACCTGCACGCCCGCCGACAGGCCGCAGCACAGCTGAAAGAAGACAAAGATGTCACCAAGCTGTTCGAAGTTCTGGGCCCCCGCTATGCCGAGCGTCAGGGCGGTTATGTCCGCATCCTGAAAGCAGGCTTCCGCTATGGTGACATGGCTCCGATGGCGATCATCGAATTCGTCGATCGCGACATTGATGCCAAAGGCGCCGCGGACAAAGCCCGTACTGCTGCCGAAGAAGCCGCAGCCGAAGAATAAGCACTAAGGTCATCGACCTAATGCGCCTGCCCGAGCAATCGGGCAGGCTTTTTTTGTGCCTCAGCCAGCCGATTGTCATCATGTGGTTTGTCCATTAAGTTCAAACCGTTATGACAAATAAACCTGCAACTGGATACTCGGGCAAACCGCTCTGGTCGAAACTGGGTTTCAAACCCGGATATGCGGTCCGCACGCTCAACGCTCCTGCCCATTATCCCAACCTGGCAGCCGGTGCCGACGGTGTTCTGTTCGACCCTGCAGCCGATCCTGCGGATGCGGTTCACATGTTCCTGAACCATCCGGACCAGATCGCCGAATTGGCCGCTGAGCAAATCGCCCACATACGGAGCGGAGGAATGCTGTGGGTCTCCTGGGCCAAGAAATCTTCGCCCCTGCACGCAGGTGTGACCGAGGATATGCTGCGCAGTGAAATCCTGCCGCTGGGCTGGGTCGACGTGAAGGTTTGCGCGATTGACGCCGATTGGTCCGGGCTCAAGTTCCTGCGCCGCCGAAGCTGAGCGCGCGGCTTGCATTTATTGCCTTTGCCCCGCATATCCCAAAGATAATCAAATCCGGAGCCCCCATGATCCGCGCATCCTTTATCTCTCTTATGCTTGTCATGGCCCTGCCAGCATTTGCCGAAACCCGCGTCCCGCAATCGCAGTCCGAAATCTCTCTGGGCTTTGCTCCGGTGGTCAAAAAGGCCTCGCCTGCGGTGGTGAATATCTACGCCAAGATCGTGCGGCAGGGGCGGGCCAGCCCGTTTTACTCGGACCCGTTCTTTCGGGATTTCTTTGGCGGCAGCCTGGGAACGCCGCAGCCGCGGGTTCAGAACTCGCTGGGCTCCGGGGTCATCCTGTCTGAAGATGGTTACGTTGTGTCCAACTACCATGTTGTAGGCTCGGCGACCGAGATCAGGGTCGTGACAACCGATCGGCGCGAGTTTTCTGCCACGGTCGTACTGGGGCACGAAGAAAGCGATATTGCGATCCTGCGTCTGGAAGAGGCGCAAGATCTGCCCTACCTGACCCTGCGCGATTCCGATCAGGTCGAGGTTGGCGAACTGGCCCTTGCCATCGGCAACCCGTTCGGGGTGGGGCAGACGGTGTCCTCTGGCATCATCTCGGGCTTGGCGCGTACAGGTACGGCGACGGGCAATGCGCGCGGGTATTTCATTCAGACAGATGCAGCGATCAATCCGGGGAATTCCGGCGGTGCGCTGATTGATGTGAACGGGGACCTTATCGGGATCAACACCTCTATTCTAACACGCTCGGGCGGGTCGAATGGCATCGGTTTTGCCATCCCCGCAAATCTTGTGGCCGAGTTTCTGAAACAGGCCCAGCAGGGCAATGACAGTTTTATCAGCCCCTGGGCAGGCATGACCGGTCAACATATGAGCGCGGATATTGCTGAATCCCTTGGTCTTGCCATCCCGCTGGGTGTTGTCATCTCGGACCTTCATGACCTTAGCCCGCTGCGCGAGGCGGGGCTTAAGGTGGGGGACGTCGTGACCCATGTGGACGGGGACGAAGTGAACTCGCCAGCCGAGATGAAGTTTCGCATGTCCGTAGCGGGGGTGGGGGGAACATCGGTTCTGACACGGCTGCGCGGCACCCAGAGCGAAGAGGTTGAGGTGGCACTGATCAAAGCGCCGGAAACCCCCGCCGCTGAAAAGACGACATTGGATGAAGACACTGTCCTGCCGGGGCTGGTGGTGTCCCGCGTCAACCCTGCGGTGATCTCCGATATGGGCTTGCCACTGTCCCAGACAGGTGTCGTTGTTGTTGATCCCGGCCCCTATGGTGGACGCGCGGGTTTGCGATCGGGGGATATTCTTGAAAGCATCAATTCCAATGACATCGAACGTCCTGGGGATGTGGAGAATGCGCTGACAGATCCGGGTCGTCGTGTGCAGATGGGTCTTCTGCGCGGTGGCCGGTCAGTCTCATTGCGGTTCCGGCTGTAACCCGTGAGCGATCTGTTCGATACCGGGCCAACGGAACCCACCGCTGCGCCACACCGTCCCCTGGCGGACCGGTTGCGCCCGCAGTCACTGGCCGAGGTCATCGGTCAGGAACAGGTTCTTGGCCCGGATGCGCCGCTGGGGGTCATGCTGGCGTCAGGCAGTCTGTCCAGCCTGATCTTCTGGGGGCCGCCCGGTGTCGGCAAGACGACGATCGCACGGTTGCTGGCGCAGGAAACCGATCTGCAATTCGTTCAGATCAGTGCGATTTTCACCGGTGTTCCGGATTTGAAGAAGGTTTTCGAAGCGGCCAAGATCAGGCGCCAGAACGGGCAGGGGACCTTGCTGTTCGTGGACGAGATCCACCGCTTCAACAAGGCGCAGCAGGACGGGTTTCTGCCGCATATGGAGGACGGCACGATCCTTCTGGTCGGGGCAACGACCGAAAACCCGTCCTTTGAGCTGAACGCCGCGGTTCTCAGCCGGTCGCAGGTTCTGGTGCTGGAACGGCTTGGCCTTTCCGATCTTGAACGCCTGACCCAGCGCGCCGAAAAAGAGCTGGACCGCGCGCTACCGTTGACACCCGCAGCCCGCGATGCGTTGCAGGAAATGGCAGATGGTGACGGGCGGGCGTTGCTAAACCTGATCGAACAGGTCTCGGCCTGGAAGGTGGATGCGCCACTGGACACGGACGCTCTGTCGACGCGGCTGATGCGGCGGGCGGCGAAATATGACAAGTCGGGCGATGAACATTACAACCTGATTTCAGCCCTGCACAAATCGGTGCGCGGGTCCGACCCGGATGCGGCGCTGTACTGGTTCGCGCGAATGCTGACAGGGGGCGAAGACCCGCGCTATCTGGCGCGTCGGATCACACGGATGGCGGTCGAGGATATCGGCCTGGCCGATCCGCAGGCACAGGCCATTTGCCTGCAATCCTGGGAAACGTATGAGCGGCTCGGCTCTCCCGAAGGTGAGCTGGCGCTGGCGCAGGCGCTGGTCTATCTGGCCCTGGCCCCGAAATCCAACGGTGCTTATGTCGGCTATAAGGCAGCGATGCGGCTGGCCAAGCAATCGGGCAGCGAGCCACCGCCCAAACATATCCTGAATGCCCCTACATCAATGATGAAGGATCAGGGATATGGTGCCGGCTATGCGTATGACCATGACGCCGAAGACGGGTTTTCCGGTCAGAACTATTTCCCTGAAACGATGAAACGCCCGGTTCTGTATCAACCGGTCGAGCGTGGGTTCGAGCGTGAGCTGAAAAAGCGCCTCGATTACTTCGCCAAGCTTCGGACCCAGCGCAACAGCTAGGCTGGCTGGGAATGTATTGATCGTGCCGAGAAGTGGCGGGCGGTGCTGAGCCCCCTCGAACGCCAAAGGTTCCTGTCTGATACCTTGACTCTTGCCGCATTGCGCGCGAGAGACCCCCATGATTTCTGGGACACGGACAAAGACACAATCCGGGCGGATCACCCGCGCGGCGCAAGGGGCAATGGCATGAGTGGCGTACAGATGATTACAGTCGCTGAAGGGGACGGCGATCAGCGTGTGGACCGCTGGTTGCGCCGCCTGTTCCCGCATGTCAGCCAGGGCCGCATCGAAAAGATGTGCCGCAAGGGAGAACTGCGTGTGGATGGCAGTCGGGCCAAGGCCTCGACCCGATTGGAGGTCGGGCAGGTGGTTCGTGTACCGCCATTGCCGGGGCCTGATCACAAACCGGTTGAGGTCAGGCATCGTATCTCGGATGCGGATGCCAAGATGATCCAGTCCTGCGTGATCTACCGTGATGATCACATTCTGGCCCTGAACAAGCCGCAGGGCCTGCCGGTACAGGGCGGCAGCGGGCAGACCCGGCATGTCGACAGCCTGTCCGAGGCGTTGCGGTTTGGGTATGACGAAAACCCGCGTCTGGTTCACCGCCTGGACAAGGACACGTCAGGAGTTCTGCTGCTGGCCCGCACGCGCGAAGCCGCGAAGGGGCTGACAGCCGCTTTCCGTCACCGCGATACACGCAAGATTTACTGGGCGCTGGTTGCAGGTGTTCCCACGCCATATCTGGGTGAAATCAAGACGGGTCTTGTGAAAGCAGCCGGTCATGGCGCCCACGGCGAGGGTGAAAAGATGATCCCCGTCCATATGAACGAGATCGACAGCACCCCCGGTGCGAAACGGGCACATACACATTATGCGACCCTCTACCGGGTGGCCGGGCGCGCCGCTTGGGTGGCGATGGAGCCAATCACGGGCCGCACCCACCAACTGCGCGCGCATATGGCAGCGATCGGTCATCCGATCATCGGCGACGGCAAATATGGTGGCTCGGGGCAGGAAAACCTGGGTGATGGCTGGGGCGCGCAACTGGGTGGGATCATCAGCAAAAAGCTGCATCTGCACGCGCGGCGACTGTCATTCCTGCATCCGATAACGCGCAAACCGGTAACGGTGACTGCGCCCTTGCCGGAACATATGAAACACAGCTGGGACACCTTCGGCTGGACCGAGGATCTGGCCGCCGACGACCCGTTTGAGGCGCTGCAATGAGCGCACCGCTGCGGCTGGTTTTGTTTGATGTCGATGGCACTCTGGTCGACAGTCAGGGCAGTATCGTTCACGCCATGACCACCAGCTTTCAGGCCGCTTCGGTCCCTGTACCGACGCGAGAGGTGATCCTGTCCATTGTCGGGCTGTCCCTGCCACATGCAATCGCACGGTTGGTGCCGGACCAACCTTCCTCGGTCCAGAACGATCTAGTTGAAGGGTACAAGGAAGCTTATCATGCGCATCGCTTGGATTTGGGCGCGGCCAGCTCTCCGCTCTATCCCGGTGCGAGAGAGGCGATTGAAGCTTTGCACGCCGTGCCCGAAGTGCTTCTTGGGGTGGCAACCGGCAAATCCCAGCGCGGACTTGATGCGTTGATCGAAGTACATGGGCTTGAGCGCTACTTCGTCACCCGGCAGGTCGCCGACCACCATCCGTCGAAACCGCATCCTTCCATGGTGCAGGCCGCGTTGGCCGAGACCGGTGTCGAATCCGACTGCGCGGTGATGGTCGGCGATACAAGCTATGACATGGACATGGCCGCCGCTGCCGGGGTGCGCGGCATCGGCGTGGCATGGGGGTACCATGATCGGTCTGCTTTGACCTCGGCCACCTGCATGATTGAGACCTTTGACCAGTTGCCCACTGCGCTGGCCGGGATATGGAACTGAAACATGAGTGACTGGAAACCGAAACGCTTCTGGAAAGAAAGCCGGATTACCGAGGTCGACGGCGGGTTTACGGTTGAACTGGATGGCCGCCGCGTCAAGACCCCTGCCAAAGCGGCGTTGATCCTGCCGACCCGCGCCATGGCCGAAGCGGTTGCGTCAGAATGGGATGCCCAGCAGAGTGAGGTAGATCCGTCGACGATGCCATGCACCCGTTCGGCGAATGCGGCAATCGACAAGGTTCGGTCCCAGCACGGGGAAGTTGCCGATATGCTTGCGGATTACGGCGATTCTGATCTGCTGTGCTATCGAGCGACACATCCAACAGAGTTGCAGGAACGTCAAAGCGCCGAATGGGATCCGGCACTGGACTGGGCCGAGGCTGCGCTGTCTGCTCGCTTGCAGCCGGTTATAGGTGTGTTGCACAAGCCGCAATCTGCCGCTGCCCTGTCGGCGCTGCGTGCTCGCGTCCATGCGCTGGATGCGTTTCAACTGGCGGCGTTCCACGATCTGGTCAGCTTGTCGGGGTCATTGATTCTCGGGTTTGCGGCGGCCATGGATTGGCGCGAACCGGCGGAAATATGGCGCATTTCGAGGTTGGACGAAACCTGGCAGATCGAACAATGGGGTCACGATGACGAGGCCCATGCGGTTGCCGAAACGAAGAAAGCCGCATTTCTGCATGCTAAACGCTTCTTTGATATGTCGGTTTGATCCTTATTTTCCGATTTTTGGCCAAATGTTCAAATTGGTTGGGGTCTGATCCATCGTTTTCGATGATCCGACCCTTGACGTTTGTTTATGAATACGCCCAAACTCAGTGCCACTAAAGGGGAGACACCTTTGGAGTAACCTATCCGGCATCCACTTGCCGGGCAGAGCCGCCTCTGATGGGGCGGGAAATCAGGAAGAGGTAAAAATGAAAAAATCCGTAATCTTGGGCGCGGCAACGATTGCCGGTCTTGCTGCTGGCGCAGCCGTGGCAGGGACCGTTGACGACGTTAAAGCGCGCGGCAAGCTGAACTGTGGTGTGACCACCGGTCTGGTTGGCTTTGCTGCTCCTGACGCCAATGGCGAATGGCAGGGCTTTGACGTATCTCTGTGCCGTGCCGTTGCTGCTGCTGTTCTGGGCGATGCAAGCGCGGTAGAATTCGTTCCGACCACCGGTAAGACACGTTTTACCGCTCTGGCCTCGGGCGAGATCGACATGCTGGCGCGGAACACCACCTGGACCTTCAGCCGCGACGTCGACCTGAAGTTCGAATTCACCGGTGTGAACTACTATGACGGTCAGGGCTTTATGGTTCCCAAGGCACTGGGCGTAAGCTCGGCCAAGGAACTGGACGGCGCAACCGTTTGTATCCAGACCGGCACCACAACCGAGCTGAACCTGGCGGACTTCTTCCGTTCGAACAACATCAGCTACGAACCGGTTCCGATCGAAACCAACGCCGAAGCACAGCAGCAGTACCTGGCTGGCGCATGTGACGTTTACACCACCGACGCTTCGGGTCTGGCGGCAACCCGCGCCACATTCGAAAACCCCGGTGATCACATCCTGCTGCCTGAAATCATCTCGAAAGAGCCGCTGGGCCCGCTGGTCCGTCACGGCGACCACGAGTGGGGCGACGTTGTGCGCTGGACTCTGAACGCGCTGATCTCGGCTGAAGAACTGGGCGTAACCTCGGCCAATATCGATGAACTGGCCGCTGGCACCGAAAACCCCGAAATCAACCGCCTGCTGGGTACCGAAGGCACCCTGGGCGAGATGCTGGGTCTGAACGCTGACTGGGCAGCCAAGGCGATCAAAGCCGGCGGCAACTATGGCGAAGTGTTTGCCAAGAACATCGGTGAAGAAACCCCGATTGGTCTGGCACGCGGCCTGAACGCACAGTGGACCGAAGGCGGCCTGCTGTACTCGCCGCCGTTCCGCTAATATCGACGGAGAAGGGCGCAGGGCAACCTGCGCCCTTTTTCCATCCATAAGAATCACGCCCGTACGGTTTTGAGCAGGGATCAACTCTGCCGACATATTTACGGGATGCACGGGGATATACATAGGTCATGACGACTCTCACTGACCCGCCGAAGGAGCAGTTCCGGCTGTCCATGCTCCTTTATGATACGCGGTACCGATCTGCGACCATTCAGGTCATTGCAATGATTGGTTTTATGCTTCTGGCAGCCTGGATCATTTCCAATACCATCCAAAACCTCGAAGCGCTTGGAAAACCGGTTGAGTTCGGCTTTTTTGCAGAACCGGCCAGTTACGATATCAACCAACGCTTGCTTGAATACGATTCGCGCGACAGTCACTTGCGCGCGGCCTTTATCGGCTTGCTGAACACGCTGGTTGTGGCGGTTCTTGGTTGTATCACAGCAACGATAGTCGGTGTTTTGGTTGGTGTTCTGCGCCTGTCCAACAACTGGCTGGTTGCGCGGATCATGACCGTCTATGTCGAGATGTTCCGCAACGTACCTGTGCTGCTGTGGATCGTTCTGGCCATGGCCATTCTGATCGAAAGCCTGCCAGCACCAAGGGCGTTCCGTGGAGAAAACCCAGAAGCCACGATGAATCTGTTCGATTCTGTCGCAGTGACCAATCGCGGGGTCTATATCCCGGAGTTCCTGTTCTCGCGCAGCCTGGGTGATATACACATCTTCGGTGCGTCGAGCCTGCGGTTCGATATCTCGCTGGACCTGATCGCCATTCTGATCGTGCTTGGTGGCAGCATCTTTGCGATGCGCAAGGTGTCCGCCTGGGCACAAGCCAAGCAAGAGGCATCCGGTGATCGTCCGACTATCTGGCACATCCAGCTGGGTATTCTGTTTGTGCCGATGATTGTCCTTCTCACCATCTTGGGGTTTCACCTTGGTTTCCCTGAGCTGAAAGGCTTCAACTTTACCGGCGGCACACATTTGCGTAACTCGTTGATCGCGCTGTGGCTGGCCTTGTCGCTTTACACGGCGGCCTTCATCGCCGAGATCGTTCGTGCGGGTATCCTGGCCATCTCAAAAGGCCAAACCGAAGCCGCATCGGCGCTGGGTCTGCGCCCGGGCCGGACCATGCGCCTTGTGATCCTGCCGCAGGCATTGCGGGTGATCATTCCGCCCATGATCTCGAACTATCTGAACCTGACCAAGAACTCGTCACTGGCGATCGCGGTCGGGTATATGGACATCACGGGGACCCTTGGCGGCATCACCATGAACCAGACCGGTCGCGAGCTGGAATGTGTTCTGCTGTTGATGCTGGTCTATCTGTCCATCTCGCTGAGCATCTCAGGGGTGATGAACTGGTACAACAACCGTGTAAAACTGGTGGAGCGGTAATATGAGTGATGTTTCATTTGTCCGCACGGAAATGCTGCCCGAGCAGGCACCGCCTGCTTCCGAGGTCGGTGCGCTGGGATGGGTCAAGCACAACCTGTTCTCAAGTTGGTTTAACACGATCCTGACGGTGGTTTCGCTTTATGCGATCTACTACGTGCTGTCAGGTGTTCTGCCATGGATTTTCCAGTCCGTGTGGAATGCCGACTCTCTCAACGAGTGCCGCGAGATCATGATGGCCACCTGGGGGTCGACCCATGGGCACGCCTGCTGGGCGGTTATCAATGACCGATGGTTACAGTTGCTGTTCGGCTTCTATCCAAGCCATCTGTACTGGAGACCGATCCTTGCGCTGGTTCTGTTGCTGGTCGCATTGGCGCCGGTTCTGTATTCGGATCGCGTCCCAACCAAGATGCTGATCTTCACGGCAATCTACCCGTTCCTGATGCCGTTCCTGATGTGGGGCGGAACCATCTGGGGGCCAATCTCGGCCGCGCTTGGGTTTGTCGTCGGTTGGTTCGTGTATTCGGTCCTCAGCAAGCAGGTGAGTGAACTGGTGGGTATGATCGGTGCGGTCGTTGCCGCAGTGATCTGGTGGCTGGTGCTGTCCAGCTATTTCACGGGCGCGTTGGACTCGGTTCTGCCGATTGGCATCGAAGCTGTTGAAAGCCGTCAGTTCGGTGGTTTCATGCTGGCGATCCTGCTGGGCGTTGTGGCCATTGGTGTCTCACTTCCGATCGGCATCGTTCTGGCGCTGGGGCGTCAGTCGGACCTGCTGATCGTCAAATACCTGTGCGTGGGCTTTATCGAGTTCATTCGCGGTGTGCCGCTGATCACCTTGTTGTTCGTGGCGTCGCTGCTTCTGAACCTGTTCCTGCCGCCAGGCACCAACTTTGACATCATCTTGCGGGTGATGATCATGATGACCCTGTTCTCGGCGGCCTACATGGCCGAGGTGATCCGGGGTGGTCTGGCTGCCCTGCCACGAGGACAGTACGAAGGCGCCGACAGTCTGGGCCTGAACTACTGGCAGGCGCAGAGGCTGATCATCATGCCGCAAGCCCTGAAAATCTCAATTCCGGGCATCGTGAGCACATTCATCGGGATCTTCAAGGATACGACGCTGGTGTCGATTATCGGGTTGTTCGACGTGATCGGATTGGCATCTGCTATCCGCGCCGACACAGCCTGGAACGGCATCTATTGGGAACTGTTCGCGTTCATCGCGTTCCTGTTCTTCATCGTCTGCTTCTCTATGTCCCGTTATTCCATGTATCTGGAGCGCAAGCTTCAGACTGGCCACCGTTAAGGAGTTCAACACATGTCTGAACTTGCAATTGACCGCGAAATCGACCGTTCCAAAATGCAGGTGAGCGACGAGGTCGCCATCGAAATCACCAACATGAACAAGTGGTACGGTTCCTTTCACGTGCTGCGCGACATCAATCTGACCGTCAATCAGGGCGAGCGGATTGTTATTGCGGGTCCGTCCGGGTCAGGGAAATCTACCCTGATCCGCTGCCTGAACGCGTTGGAGGAACACCAGCAGGGCACGATCATCGTGGATGGGACCGAGCTGTCGAATGACCTCAAGAACATCGACAAGATCCGGTCCGAGGTTGGCATGGTGTTCCAGCACTTCAACCTGTTCCCGCACCTGACCATTCTGGAGAACTGCACGCTGGCCCCGATCTGGGTGCGCAAGACGCCCAAGAAAGAGGCCGAAGAGCGCGCGATGCATTTCCTTGAAAAGGTGAAAATCCCCGAGCAGGCCGACAAGTATCCTGGTCAGCTTTCGGGTGGTCAGCAGCAGCGTGTGGCAATTGCCCGCTCGCTGTGCATGATGCCGCGGATCATGTTGTTCGATGAACCGACATCGGCGTTGGACCCCGAGATGATCAAAGAGGTGCTCGACACCATGATCGAGCTGGCCGAAGAAGGCATGACGATGCTGTGCGTGACGCACGAGATGGGCTTTGCCCGTCAGGTTGCCAACCGTGTGATCTTTATGGATGCGGGCCAGATCGTGGAACAGAACGAACCGGAAGAGTTCTTCAATAATCCGCAAAGCGAGCGGACCAAACTGTTCCTCAGCCAGATTCTGGGACACTGAACGGCTCAAGATGGTGGAAAGGCGGGGTTTTGCCCCGCCTTTTTCTATTCCAGCAACTCTCGCGCGGTGGTGAAGCCCAGCACGGTGCCCATATGCCATCGCACGTCCGACCAGCTGTCGGCGTTGAATGTCATCACAGTGGTTGCACAAGTCGGATAATCGAAAAAGCGCATGTGATCCGGTGGCCGTTGCACAAGGCGGTTGGCGAATTCGGCGATTCCGGGGTTATGGCCCAGCATCAAAACAGTCGGTTCCGTGGCACCTGCTAACTCGCGCAACATGTCTTCGGCGCCGGCGTGGTAGAGCACATTGTGAAAGCGGACCTTATCGGCCGTTAACCCCATCCGGTCCCATGTCTCGCGAGTGCGGGTTGACGTCGAGCTTAGCACTTCATCCGGCAGCCAGCCGTTATCGCGCAGCCATGCACCAATGGCCGGGGCTGACCTGCGCCCACGCTTGCTCAGGGGGCGTTCATGATCGCCAAGTCCTGGGTTATCCCAGCTGGATTTGGCGTGACGCGTCAGGATCAGAGTGCGGGTCATGACGGGTGAAAAGCCCTCATATGATGGGCTGATTGTTCGGGGTCGCGCCCTGCGCCCGCGCTGAGCGGGCAGGCGAGGCGGGCCAGACAGCCGCCTGTCATGCAGGTTTGACCCTCAGTGGTATCAAGATGGTCGTGGCAGGCTGCAAGGTCATAGAAGTTTTGCGCGTTCAGCGCGCCGACAGGGCAGGCCGTCGTGCACGGAGCGGCGCAGGTGTTACAGGGGGAAACGCCGGGTGTTTCTGGGATGGCAAACTCATGGGCGAAATGCAGTGCGCCGCGATATGAGATCATCATACCGACCGTGTCATGTACCAAAGCCCCCACCGGGCTGCTGAAGGTGCGTCCCGATTTCAGGGCCCAGTCGATGAAAGGCGCATAGGGCGGACCACCAAAGGGGAAATAGGCCTGTGCACCGAACGCATGTGCCATCTGGCCGACGATTCTGGTTGACCAGCGGTCTACTGGATCAGGCCCCCGCCATTCGGGCGAGGCTTTCAGAGCAGACCAGAAATCAGAGCCTGCGCCCAGCAAGATCAACGTGCCAGTGTCAAGTTGCCGGGCCGCCACGCGATGAGGATGCAGCGCACCCATGACAATCAACCCCGCCTGACGCGCCGCGTGTTCTACGCGGCCATAGGTTGCCGCATCCGGAACTGAGGAAGGTTGCGCAAGGTCTGTCATCTTCCCTCGGCTGTTGCTGCGATCAGTCTGGCCGTATCAGCGACCCGGCGCCATGTTCCGTGAACAGTTCAAGCAGAACCGCATTTGGCGCGCGCCCGTCAAGTATCACGACGGCCCGAACGCCGCTGTGCAGGGCATCGAGGGCCGTTTCGGTCTTGGGGATCATACCGCCCGCGATGGTGCCTTCGCGGGTCATCTCGCGGATCTGGCCGGCTTTCAGCTCGGTCACCACATCGCCCGCCGCGTTCTTGACGCCCGAGACATCAGTCAGCAGCAGAAGGCGGTCAGCTTTCAATGCCGAGGCAATCGCCCCGGCAGCCGTATCGCCGTTCACGTTGAACGTTTCACCCTCACGGCCCGCGCCCAGAGGGGCGATGACCGGGATCACATCATGTGAGAACAGATCATGCAGGACTTTCGGGTTCATCTCGGACGGGGTGCCGACATAACCCAGAGACGCATCCGTCTGGTCGCAGATCATCAGGTTTGCATCCTTGCCCGACAGACCCACGGCCGAACCGCCCTGTCCATTGATAGCCTGAACGATGCGCTTGTTCACCAGGCCAGACAGAACCATCTCGACAACTTCGACGGTTGCCGTGTCGGTCACGCGCTTGCCGTTCACAAAGTCGGACTGGATATCAAGTTTGTTCAGCATCGCGTTGATCATCGGACCACCGCCATGCACGACAACCGGGTTCACGCCGACCTGCCGCATCAAGACGACATCGCGGGCAAAGCTCTCCATCGCCTCGTCACTGCCCATGGCATGCCCGCCCAGCTTTATGACGACGATGGCCCCATCATAGCGCTGCAGATAGGGCAATGCGCTGTTCAGAGTTGCTGCGGTGGCGATCCAGTCCCGGTTCATGTCACGTGTCTTCATTGCTAAGGTCCCTCTGACCGTCCGTGTTAGGGCCTTTGCACCGCGCTGCCAAGGGCGAAGCTATTCCAGATGCGCAATGATCGAGCGCAGGGTCGGAATCCCGTCGCCTTTTTCGGACGAGGTCAGGACGATTTCCGGGAATGCTGCGGGATGTTTGGACAAAGCCGCACGGGTTTGTTCCAGAACCTTCTCGCGCTCGTTGGCCTTGACCTTGTCGGCTTTGGTGAGAACGCATTGAAAGGTCACGGCACTGGTATCCAGCAATTTCATGATTTCAGTGTCGACCGGTTTTACCCCGTGGCGCGCATCGATCAGGACAAAGGCACGGCGCAGTGTCTGACGGCCGCTCAGGTATTGCTTGAGAAGCTTCTGCCATTTTTCAACCACGTTAACCGGTGCATTGGCATACCCATAGCCCGGCAGGTCCACCAGATAGAGGTCCGGGCCTTGCGTGAAAAAGTTGATTTCTTGCGTGCGGCCAGGTGTGTTCGAGGCACGCGCCAGACCCTTTGTTCCGGTTAGCGCATTGATCAGGCTGGATTTTCCGACATTCGAGCGACCGGCAAAGCAAACCTCCAGCCGGTCAGGAGCGGGCAGGCCCGTCATGGCGACTACGCCTTTGACAAATTCAGACGGGCCGGCAAACAGTTTGCGACCGCGTTCTTTTGCGAAGTCATCCGGCTCTTCGGCCAGCGGAAACGGAAGCGTGGTCATAACACCTCCAGGGTATCATTCAGGCGGATTTCACCACCCTGAACAACCTCGGCATAGACGCCGAAATCCTGATGATCCCAGCTGTTCAGCGCGCCCAGAGTATCCGCGTCGCGTTCGCCGGTTTCCGGATTTGCGGTGGTGGCCAGACAGCGGACTATACGCTCGCGAACCCGGAGCACGGTTTCGCCAATGCGAAGGTCTCGGCCCAGCCAGTCGAATTCATCCCACTCAGGCAGACCTTCGAACCAGATGTTCCCGCGCCATCGCGCCGCAGACAAAGACTGGCCCAGCTTTTGTTCAACAGCGCGATGAGACGCCATGTTGCACAGGCTGATTGACGGGAAATCGGTATCGGTCATGCCGCGCCCGGGCACCCGGACAATTCGGGCGGACGCAGCGCGATCCGTGGGCATAAGCGGTTTTACCCAGTCCAGGAAAACCGATTCTTCTGTGTCAGGATGAAAGCTCAGATTCGGGCGGTCCGGGTGGTGCAACGTGACCTGCTCGCCGTCCAGTTTCGCCCAAATCGCCATAAGCTTGGGGGCTTTTGAACCGCGACTGAAATTCACACACGGGGCCCATTCCGTTCCGTCGGTCTTGGCCGCTTCATGGGCAACGGCCCAAACGCGATCCCCGGGCATGGTCTGCCCGGGGTTGAGGGTAATCTGGCTCAGGGCTTCACGCCCATGGCTTTTGATCGGGTGACGCCAAAGGCCTGAAACTGTTCCGCTCATTTCTTGTCCGTGTTCGGCAATCGCTTAAATCCGGATTTGATGTTTCCGAACACGTCCGGCGTATAGCCCTGACTGCGCATGATCAGATACTGTTGGGTAAAGGTGATCGTGTTGTTCGCAATCCAGTACACGACCAGACCGCTGGCAAAACCGCCCAGCATGAACATGAAGACCCACGGCATCCACGCGAAGATCATCGCTTGTGTGGCATCGGTTGGTGCCGGGTTCAATTTCTGTTGCAGCCACATCGAGATTCCCAGCAGCAGCGGCAGAATACCGATAAAGATAAGCGCCATCAGGGTGTCCGGCTGCGGGCCGGCCCAGGGTAGCAAGCCAAAGAGGTTCATGATCGAGGTCGGGTCAGGTGCGCTCAGGTCCTGGAAGGGGCCGAACCACGGTGCCTGACGCAGTTCGATCGTGACGAAGATCACCTTGTACAGTGAAAAGAAGATCGGGATCTGTAACAGGATCGGCAAACAACCGGCAGCGGGGTTCACCTTTTCCTTCTTGTACAGCTCCATCATGCCCTGCTGCATCTTCTGACGATCGTCGCCCGCGGCTTCCTTCAGGGCTTCCATCTGCGGCTGCAGTTCCTTCATCTTCGCCATCGAGACGTAGGATTTGAAGGCCAGCGGGAACAGGATTGCCTTGATGATCAGCGTCAGGCCGATAATGGACCAACCCATATTGCCGATCAGTGCATGAATGTTGTGCAGCAGCCAGAAAATCGGCTTGGTCAGGAAGAAGAACCAGCCCCAGTCGATGCTGTCGATGAATTTCTGCACACCGTCAGCCTGGTATTCGCGGATGGTCTCCCACTCTTTTGCACCCGCAAACAGCTGGGTTGTCACCTGCTCGGTCGCACCCGGTGCCACGGTCAGCGTCGGAAGTACCGTTTCTGTCTGGTAAATCTTGCGACGCGAGTCGTATTTGGCAGCCGCCTTGAACGCAGAACCGGGTTCCGGGATCAGCGTGGTCATCCAGAAGTGATCAGTGAACCCGATCCAGCCGTTTTCCTTGACCTGAAACACCTCGGCCTGAGCGCGCTCGTCCGGGTCGATATCGAAATCACGAACGTCGCCATAGTCCACTTCGGTCAGAGTGCCGTCGGCCATACCGATCACACCCTCATGCAGAATGAAGAAGTTCTTCAGGTCCGGCAGGTCCCCGTCTTCGCCAATGCCGTGGCGCGCAAGAATGCCATAAGGTGCCAATCCAATTTCAACCCCGGTGGCGTTTTCGACAGATTGCGTGACCGTGAACATATAGTTCTCGTCGACCGCGATGGTGCGGCGGAACGTCAGTCCATTGCCGTTTTCCCAGGCCAGCGTCACAGGTGTGTCAACACCCAGGGTTTCGCCCTGCTCAAGCGTCCAGATGGTATTTGGTCCGGGAACATCTGCACCGGTCAGGCCCGCGCCAGGAGCCCAGCCATAGAGGGCGTAATAGGCGGATTGCGATCCGACTGGCGACAACAACTCGACAATCGGAGAATCCTCGGCCAGCGAGACCTTGTAGTCTTTCAATGACAGCTCGTCGATCCGACCGCCAGCAAGCGACAGGCTACCGGTCAGGCGGGGCGTGTCGATATTGATGCGGGGCGCTTCGGCCTCGGGTTCAGCTTCGGCAGCTGCCGCAGTTGCCTCTCCGACAGTACTGGTGTCGGCCGCACTGGGCGTCTGAACCTCACTGCCTTCGACGCTGGTTACTTCAGCCTGATCCGGGGTTGTCGTCTGTTCCGGAGGGGGGAACAGCACGAACCAGACCAGGATCACGATAAAGCTGAGCGCGGTTGCGAGGATAAGGTTCTTGTTCTGATCGTCCATCGGGGACAGCCACCTTGAGCAGTGAAAGACACCCGCAGGGTTCAACAGAGTGCAGACCCAAAGGTCAAGCGGAATCGCCCGTCATTTCGTCACGGAGGGGTCTTCTTTACCGCGATTTCCGGTTCCCTACCGCGTTTTCCGCCCGATTTTGGGAACACCGTCGACCTTGTTGCGGTAAGACGTGATCCAATCCTTGGTTTTTTCGAATGGCATGGGCTTGCCGATGCCAAATCCCTGAACATGATCGCAACCCAGTTGGGCCATCAAAGCGTGCTCACCCGGCGTTTCGACACCTTCGGCCAGAGTTTCCAGATGCAAACGTTCTGCCATCATCAGAATGGCGCTGGCAAGCTGTTGCTGGCTTGGGTCCAGATCCGCTTTGGCAACAAAAGACCTGTCGATCTTGATGCGCGATACGTTGAACCGTTTGATAGAACCGATCGAGGCATGTCCTGTCCCGAAATCGTCCAGATCAATACAGCACCCCATTGCGGCAAGCCTGGTGACGTTGCGGGTTATGACATCGTCGGGCCGTCTGGAGAACACGGTCTCCAACACCTCGACCGCCAACCTGTCAGGGGTCAGATCGAATTGATCCAGTTCCCATTTCAGACGGTCGATCAGGCCCGGATTGCGCAGTTCGTCAGATGAAAAGTTGATCCCGATGCGCGGCACCGACAGCATGGACCGATCCCAGTCGCGCATTGCGGAAAAGGAATGATGCCGCATGGCCTGACCCAACCGGTCCATCAGTTCGGCCTGTTCGGCAAAGGGCAGGAACACATTGGGGGCAAGAACCCCTTTTTTCGGATGTTCCCAGCGGGCCAGAGCTTCAAACCCGCTGATACGCCCGGTATCGGTTGAGATCTGGGGTTGAAACCATGGACGGATCTCACCGCTGTCCAGCGCCGCTTCGAATTCTTTGCGCAAGTTGATCCTGACCTGTGCCCGTCTGCGCGTCTGAGAGGAAAAAGCGCGAATCGTGGATGGCCCGTTTTGTTGTGCCTCCAAAAGGGCGTTATTTGCGGCCTCCTGCCAATCGATTGCAGAGCCGTCAGTGATATTGCTGCTCAGGCAAAAGCCGATGGAACAGGACATATACACGCCGGTGCCATTCAGCATGATGGGATCTTCTACGGCGTTTTGCATACGGCCCGACATCTGAATACAAGCTTCCAAATCCAGTTGCCGTGCCGGATGCAGAACAACCATCATCCTGTTTCCACCCATCCGGGTTGCGCAATCATTTGAGCGGATCATGGACAAAACGCGCGAGCAGAATTGCTGTGCAACGTGGTTTGCCGCCGCCTGTCCGTGCAGATCAAGCAATTGCGTAAAGTCATCCAGAACCACCGCGAAACAGGCCGAGTTTTCCCCCTTCAGGCGGGCGTCGGCAAATACCTTCTCCAAAACTGTTTCAAACTGGTCCTTTGACAGCAGACCGCCTGGACGCCAAAGCCCCTTACGCGACGGATTGGCTGCGAACGCATTGATGCCTGCGACGATCAGAGGCAAAACCAGGGCCAGTGCAACCAGGGCCTGTTCTCCCCCAATCCAGAATGCACTCAGACAAAGCGCCGGAACAAAGGCCAGCGCGGCTGGGCCGCTCAGAACGGTTTTCAACGAATGGACAAAACGGTCGGTAAGGGGATGGTTCCGCATCAGCTTTCTGGCCTTGGGCATGATCTGCACAAGGCAAAGCCTATGAAACCAGTCTGAGTCAGTCGTTAACGCAGAAGCGGAATCTCTTCCAAATTCCCGGAATTTTCGTTGGAATTTAGCGAAAGGTTAATGAAATCAAATAGCTTTCCATCCAGAAGGTGCGATGGCCGCGCATTTGTTAACGCTCGGAACATAACCTGTCGCCGACCCGGGCTGTTCTTTTCCCATTGATCCAGAATCTGTTTGACCTGCTGGCGCTGCAACCCATCCTGACTGCCGCACAGGTCACAGGGAATGATCGGGTATTGCATCGCCTTTGCAAATTTCTCGCAATCGGCTTCGGCGACATGGGCGAGCGGGCGGAATACAAAAAGATCGCCTTCTTCATTCACCAGTTTTGGCGGCATCGTGGCCAGGCGGCCGCCGTGGAACAGGTTCATGAAAAATGTCTCAAGGATATCGTCGCGGTGATGCCCCAGGACGACCGCCGAGCATCCCTCCTCGCGCGCGATGCGATAGAGGTTGCCACGGCGCAAACGGGAACACAGGGCGCAATAGGTCCGGCCCTGCGGAACCTTGTCCATCACAACGGAATATGTGTCCTGATATTCGACCCGATGCGGTACGTCCATTCGACCCAGAAACTCGGGCAGGACCGTGGCCGGAAAGCCCGGCTGGCCCTGATCCAGATTGCAGGCCAGCAGATCGACAGGCAACAGGCCCCGCCATTTGAGCTCGTAGAGAACGGCCAGCAATGTATAGCTGTCCTTGCCACCCGAAAGACAGACCAGCCAGCGGGGTGGCTTGCCATCCTTGTCGTGGGCGGACGGATCCACCATCCCGTATTGCTCGATCGCTTCGCGGGTCTGGCGCACAATACGTTTACGCAGCTTCTTGAACTCGGTTGTCGAGGGCGCGCCGGCAAACAGCGGGTGGATATCGTCTGCATCATCAAACATGCGCCGTGGTTACAGCGGACCGAAGGCCCGGGCAAGGCGTAGAAGCAGGATCAACCGCGTTTGGAGCGTAGTTGCACCCGTGTTACCCTGCGCGTATTTTTCAGGAGGTATATTATGGACTACTTCTTTTCGGTCCGCGCCCGCAGCGGCGATCACTATTCAAACAAGATGGGTGCCGCGCGATATCTGGCTATTCCGGGAAATGTCGGGCAACCGGCACGGCAGCATGAAATACCGCAGTCTCAATGGATAAGCCGGATTCAGGCCGAAGCCGGGGCGACGGCTAACGAGAATGGGCATATTGTCGTCTTCGTGCACGGGTTCAATACCGAGCAATATCAGATGCTGGAACGTCACCGCAAAATTCGCACCGGTCTTGAGGCGCATGGCTTTAACGGTGTGGTCATCAGCTATGATTGGCCAAGCGATGGATCGGTTCTGGGCTATAACGCTGACCGGGCTGACGCGCGGCGTGCGGCAGAAAAATTGTTCAGTCACGGGATCACGCGGCTGTCCCGGATGCAGACCGCGGATTGCCGGTATAACGTCCATGTTCTGGCGCATTCCATGGGCACGTTCTTGGTGCGCGAAGCCATGGATTATGCCGATGACGACCATGAAACCGCGCAACACAGCTGGATGACCAGCCAGATCGCGTTTGTCGCGGCGGATGTATCCGCGAAATCGTTCCGCGACGGCAGTTCCAAGACCTCCTCTCTGATGCGACGTTGTACCAGGCTGACATGCTATTACAGCCCCTTTGACGAGGTTTTGTCGATTTCAGAGGTCAAGCGTGTCGGAGTATCGCGCCGACTGGGCCGTGTCGGAATGCCAAACGACCGGCCTGAGAAAGCGGTTAATCTGTATTGCGGGTCCTATTTCAAAAACACCCGCGATGAATACGGGGATGGGCCTTCGGCGACACACAATTGGTATTTTGATTCGCCCCGGTTTTTCGAAGACCTGCACCATACGTTGATGGGGAAACTGGACCGAGAGGTCATTCCGACCCGCAGCTTCACCGACCGCGGCAACCTGGCGTTGACTTAAGGGTCGGCATTGTCGGGCACCGGATCGTAACCGTCACCGCCCCAGGGGTGGCACCGGCAAATCCGGTGCGCAGCCAGCCACGATCCCCGGATCGCGCCATGTTTTTCCAATGCTTCCAGTGCATAGGCCGAGCATGTGGGCTGATAGCGGCAGTTGAAACCAACCCAGGGGCTGAAAATCAGCCGGTACGCGCGAACGGGCAGGGCGACGATATGGGACAGGAAGGTCATTTGCGATCCGCATGCACTTTGCGAAGCGCATACCGCAAGTCGCTCAGCAGGACGTTATAAGGAAGATCGGCGGTTACATCAGCCCGCCCGATCAGCACATAGTCCCAACCTTCAAGACCAGACACAGGCAAGACGGCCCGTGCGACTTCTCTCAGGCGGCGCTTGGCACGATTGCGGGCCACGGCATTGCCGACTTTCTTTGAGCAGGTAAAGCCAACGCGCAGCCCCACCGCTTCATCCGGAGCGCGTCTGCGGGCCTGCACCATCATCGAAGACGTTCCCTGCCTGCGCGCGCGGGCGGCTTTCAGGAAATCGGCTCTTTTTTTCAGGATCGTCAGGGATGTGGGTAGACAAACAGAAGCCGCCGGGGGCGTATTCCCGGGGTGGTTCTTACCATCCTCAGGGGCCTCCGGCGGCGTCATGTTCATACCCTGATCGGTGGGCGGTTTTACGCGCTCAGCGATTTGCGGCCGCGGGCGCGGCGTGCGTTCAGGATCTTGCGGCCGGCTTTGGTGGCCATGCGCGCGCGGAAACCATGGCGGCGTTTGCGAACCAGGTTCGAAGGCTGATAGGTGCGTTTCATCGCTCCGTCTCCAATCTATAGCGGTCGGGTGCGGCGCGGATTCGCCTGGCCCTAGTGTTCGAAGCCCGTCCTCTACTGCCAAGCGAAGTGTAAGTCAAACCCCAACGGTCCGGTTTTCGCGGCTTTTGCAACAATTCTGTAAACCGGATGCAGAAAAGATTTCAAATCGGTCGATTATCGTCTGAAACTGTCACGTTCGCGGCCACATAGATCAAGGCCCCGTGAACCCCCTGTTGCCAAAAGCGCAAGCAGCGCATGTTGGGCGTAAGATGAAGCAAGAAGAACCGGAAGGCCAGATGTCCGAAACAAGCCACGCTCCACGAAACGGGTTGGCGCGTCATATCCCCTTGCTGGTGATTCTCGGTGTCGCCGCGGTGGGGTTTTTCACGCTGGGTGATTACCTGACATTCGAAACCCTGCGCGACAACCGCGAAGCGTTGCTGGCGTGGCGGGACGCAAACTATTGGGCCATGGTGGCCGGGTTCGTTGCCGTCTATATCGTAATCGTCGCGTTTTCGCTGCCCGGGGCTGCTGTCGCCTCGATGACAGGTGGGTTCCTGTTTGGACTGTTTGCCGGAACGGTGTTCAATGTATTTTCGGCCACTATTGGCGCATCGGCCATCTTTTTGGCTGCCCGCTGGGGGTTGGGCAATGCTTTGACGGCCCGGCTGGATGCTTCAAAGGGGACGATTGGGAAGCTGAAAGACAGGTTGCGCGAGAACGAAATCTCGGTGCTGTTCCTGCTGCGGCTTGTCCCGGTTGTGCCGTTCTTTGTGGCCAATCTGGTGCCTGCGCTGGTGGGCGTCAAATTTCGCAATTTTCTGATCACGACGGCGCTGGGCATTATTCCGGGTGGTATCGTTTACACCTGGATCGGCGTTGGGCTGGGCGGTGTGTTCGACCGTGGCGAAACACCGGACGTATCTTTGTTGTGGGAACCCTTCGTCATTGGCCCCATTGTCGGCTTGTGTGTGCTGGCTGCTTTGCCGATTGTCATCAAGTCCCTGCGTGGCGGAAAGGACGCCTGACCCATGCAACACCTCAAGACAGATATCCTGGTCATTGGGGCCGGGTCCGGTGGGTTATCGGTTGCGGCCGGTGCCAGCCAGATGGGTGCGAAGGTGATCCTTCTGGAAGGGCACAAGATGGGCGGCGACTGCCTGAACTTCGGCTGCGTCCCGTCGAAAGCGCTGATCGCAAGCGGCAAAGCGGCCTTTGGTCAGGCGCATTCCGCCGCGTTTGGCGTGGCCGATGTAAACCCTCAGATCGACTATGCGGCGGCGAAGGATCATGTGCGGGATGTGATTGCCCAGATCGAACCGATGGACAGCCAGGAACGCTTTGAAGGTTTGGGTGTCCAGGTGATCCGCGAATATGGCAGCTTTATCTCCCCGACCAAAGTGCAGGCCGGAGATCATGTCATCACCGCGCGCCGGATCGTGATTGCGACCGGGTCGTCGCCAATGGTTCCGCCAATCCCTGGTCTGGACACTGTATCTTATCAAACAAACGAAACAATCTTCGACCTGCGCGAGCGTCCGGAACACCTGCTGATCATTGGCGGTGGTCCTGTGGGTATGGAAATGGCGCAGGCTCATGTCCGGTTGGGCAGCAAGGTAACAGTCGTTGAAGGGCAGAGGGCGTTGGGCAAAGACGACCCCGAGGCCGCGTCCATTGTGCTGGAGGCTTTGCGCAGTGAAGGTGTCGTGATCCACGAAAACGCCGTGGTGGCCCAGATTCACGGAAAGGATGGCGTTGTGGAGGTCGTGACCGAGAACGGCGATATTCACCGGGGCTCTCACCTTTTGATCGCCGTAGGGCGCAAGGCCAATATCGAGCGTCTGAACCTGACTGCGGCGGGAATTGACCGCACCAGAACCGGAATCAAGACGGATGACAGCTTGCGGACGTCAAACCGCCGGGTCTATGCGATTGGCGATGTCGTGGGGGGGCTGCAATTCACCCATGTTGCCGGGTATCATGCGGGTATCATCATTCGATCCGCCTTGTTCGGCCTGCCCTCCAGGGCGAAAACGGCGCATATCCCGTGGGCAACGTTCACCGATCCTGAACTGGCACAGGTAGGTCTGACCGAAGCTCAGGCCCGCGACCGGCATGGCGACAGGCTGGAGGTTGCGCGCTTTGATTTTCACCACAATGACCGCGCTTTGGCCGAGCGCAAAACCAAAGGGTTCATCAAGGTCATGGTGGTGAAGGGCAGGCCCGTCGGCGCCACGATTGTGGGCCATCAGGCGGGCGAGTTGATAAACATGTGGTCGCTGGCTTTGGCCAATAATCTGAAGATGGGGCAGATAGCTGCTATGGTTTCACCCTATCCGACAATCGGAGAGCTTAACAAACGCGTTGCTGGCGCTTATTTCTCTCCAAGGCTGTTTGAGAATCAGACAGTTAAACGTGTGGTCAGGTTTGTTCAGCGTTGGATTCCCTGACCTGTAAAGGAGCGTAAATTGAACTCGCTGTCGGGCCGATTTCTGATCCTGACGACGGTCTTCGTTATGTTGGCCGAAATCCTGATCTTTGTCCCGTCGATTGCCCGGTTCCGCGAGGATTTCCTGCTGAACCGTCTGGAACGCGCTCAGATCGCATCGCTGGCTTTGTTGGCAGATGATATGCTGGCCGAAGATCTTGAGGCGGAATTGCTGGCGAATGCCGGTGTCTACAACGTTGTGTTGCGTCGGGATGAAGTCCGCCAACTCATGCTGTCGTCTCCGATTCCAGAGGCAATCACCAAAACATTTGATCTACGGGATGCCGGTCCATGGATTTTGATCCGGGATGCGGTGAGCCGGATATTTATACCTGAAAATGAAGTCATCCGTATCATTGGCGAGCCGGTCAAGGGCGCGGGGCTGCTGATCGAGGTCACCATCGACAGCGCCCCCCTGCGTATGGCGATGGTTGATTACGGCCTGCGCATTCTGGGGCTGTCCTTTGTCATCTCGATCATCACGGCGTCCTTACTGTTCCTTGCGGTGCGCGTGGTTCTTGTCCGGCCCATCAAAAGCGTGGTTGGATATATGCAGCGCTATGCCAGCGCACCCGAGGACGCGCGCGGCATCATCTCTCCGAATTCCAGAGTGACGGAATTGCGCGAGGCTGAAGAAGCGCTGAAGATGCTGCAAACGGAACTGACGCAGGCGCTCAAACAGCGCGAGCGGTTGGCGCAACTGGGTGGGGCGGTTGCAAAGGTCAGCCATGACCTGCGCAACATTCTGACATCGGCGCAGCTGTTCACGGACAGGATCGAATCCAGTGATGACCCGCTGGTCCGGCGAATGGCTCCGAAGTTGGTGAATTCGATCACCCGTGCTGTATCGCTGTGTGAAAGCACATTGGCATTCGGCCGTGCAGAAGAACCTGCGCCCACCTTGACGATGGTGCCCCTGCGGACAATTGCGGCTGATGTCGCCACCAGCGAACAGCTGGCGGTCGCAGGGGGCTGCGTCGAGATCGTGAACGAAGTGCCGGAAGATCTGATCGCCCGCGCCGACCCCGAGCAGTTGTTTCGTGTCATCATGAACCTCGTGCGTAACGCAAGACAGGCGTTGGAAGCCTCGGGTAAGCCGGGTCACATCACCATCGTCGGGTGTGAATATCAGGATGCCTGGTGTCTTGAAATTCGCGACACCGGGCCGGGTCTTCCGCCAAAAGCACGTGAAAACCTGTTCACACCGTTTCAGGGTGGGGTCCGCAAAGGAGGCTCTGGCCTGGGCCTTGCAATCTCACAGGAACTGGTGCGCGGGCATGGCGGTAACCTGACACTGAAGGAGACCGGACCCGATGGAACGATCTTTGAAATCAGGCTTCCGCGTGGAGACATGACTTTTTGATTTTTTTTTGAAGAATCGGCTTGCACGTCTTTGACCACAGGTCTAAACAGCGCCTCACCAACGCGGACCGATAGCTCAGCTGGATAGAGTACTTGACTACGAATCAAGGGGTCGGGGGTTCGAATCCTCCTCGGTCCGCCACTGGTTTCCTGTTGTCAGGCGACACATAGTTCTGCCACCAGCGACAGAACCTTTCCATTTTCGCCTCACATCCTTCATCCAGCACCTAGACCGGTTTCAATGATCCTGACTTCTCCATTGGGAAAATCAGGGCTGATTTGCAGATCAGACGCCGAAGGCGCCTGTTCCTGCTGATCTGCCTCGTGGCGAACGCGGATGGGGGCGAGGCAATGCTATTCGACAATAGTGGTGCGGCCCGCAGGCGTAGCCGAGGACACGGTGTTGTCTAATAGGGTTGCCCGAGGGGGAAGGCAGCGCCTTACCCCTGATGGCCAGAGGCGTTTGGCTTGTCCAAATCTAACTGGCCCCAAAACAGGTGCGGCGGAGCAGGCTGCGCCTTTACTATTTGCGCCAGAACGCGTTGTTATTCTAATGAACGGCGGAAAGTGTGAATTCGCCGCTCTGCAGCGAGAATCTTCAGAACCAGCCGAAGCGGCCTTCAACACCGGGTATCGTGATCGGTCCTGCTACCGGTCAAATCTCGAGGAACGCGAGGTTTAGCTGCGTTTACAAAGTAAAAACAGGTTAAATCGAACGCCACCATTCAATAACTTATTGATTAATTTTGATTAGATCCTTGTCACTTGGCTTGCGCTTTTGGCCAATCTTCCAATCGGCGGAGACTCTACCTTGAGATGTCAACTCGACCAGTATGTCCTTGAGTTCGGTTCGCCGCAAGTAGAGGCCCTGTTGTGCGAGAGCAGATAGTAGATCAAATTTCAGTCCACCTGGATTCTCTTCTAGCAGCGTGAGCACCTCGTCTGCTGCGCGCTGCAAGTGACTTTCACGTGTTCTTAGGTAAGGTCCCCTGACAAAGAGTTGCTCACCCATGCATCCAAATAGGTCATCTTCAGGCGGTTGTTTCTTGTTAAACCGTGCGCGATCATAGTCTGAAAGGGATTTGAACTCGGCTGTCCGCATAGTCTCCATGCCCATTGGATGGTTTGTCGCAAATGCTAAGTTAAAGTGGATTTGCTCCTTGTCTGGGTTGTGAATCGGTGAGAAGCCAGCAAAACGATAGCCCAAATCGCCGCGCAACATCTTCAGGTATTCTGCTTCTACGTCTTCGATGTCAGCGCCCATATCTAGAAGATACTGAGCACGTTTTGCTCCTACG
Source organism: Ruegeria sp. N7 (assembly GCF_056531345.1). Lineage (NCBI taxonomy): Bacteria > Pseudomonadati > Pseudomonadota > Alphaproteobacteria > Rhodobacterales > Roseobacteraceae > Ruegeria > Ruegeria sp. N7. The sequence continues at coordinate 48,646 of NZ_JBQFLR010000018.1, forward strand.
AGCCCTACAAGAGCCGCTTCTTTGTCCGCATGATCGCCTGAAACAAACCGCTCCATAAACGAGCGCATGAAGTTTACAATGATTTCGCTGGATCTATTGCCAAACAACTTTAGAGCGGCTGGAGGGAAACCTGTGTAGCCTGTAGGATCAACAAATAGCAGTTGAAATGTATTGTTGGCGGCTTTTCGGATCGCAGCCGCATTCTCGGAGAACTCTCCCTGAAACGTCTTAACTTCGATTAAAGGGAACGCGCCGCGAGACCGTTTGATGTAATTCTCAAGACGAGCGTAGGTCTTGGAGTCTTTCTCATTAAAGATGCATCTGATTTGAGGAGAATGCGGCGAATGTCCACGCGCCTCGGCGACATTCGAGAGGGTGCGAAGGGATATCCCAATTGAAGTGTCCGACAAGTTCTCTGTGTCGGAGTTTTTCCATGGGCCAGAAAAACCATCTATGAAATCGATGCTTTTCCATTTCGATAGTATCTTATTGGAAAATGGCTCCAAATATCTCTGTAGGATATCATGCTTCGCGCGGCTTTGTTCGCGCCCGTCATACAAATTAGGCAAACTGAATCCTTTTGACTCTACCAAAAGTAGTTAGACAGACCGCCGCACTCTCGGCAAGCCATCATATTGATGGCCATCCAATGTTCGGCCAGCGGCCTTTTTTCCTACGCGGAACATCTCGGTACCATCTTGCGCGCGCTTCATTCGACGCGCTGGAAGGTTCTCTCCCTGTCCTGGAGCCCAATCGCCCCATTGCTTAAAGTGGAAGGCAACTTCATTTTCCATGCACTGTGCATGAAGAGAACGGAACCACTCGGGTGAAGCCGGTCGCGCTTTCGGGCCGCTCTCACCGCCAGTGATCACCCAATCGATCGTTGTGCCGAGCCAAGGCTCGATCGAGAGCGGGCCAAGTAAAGGCTCGGCCGAGATAAAACGCACCTTAGCTGGAATTGCCTCAAGAAACGGTAGTAACTCTTCGGCACGGTGCTGCATCTCGATGGTAGTGCCAAGCCAAACGTTACTGGGCCATTCGCCTGTCCAACTCGTCATCCTGACGACGTTCTGAGGGCGCTTTGTAAGAAGTAACCAATCAAGGTGTGGGGTCTGCTCAATCATCTCAAAGAGGCGTAAGCGATGTGGAATCAGTTCATCACGGTCTTCAAAGACATCGGCCATCGAAGCGCAGAACACGCGTGGTCGCTCGTCTAATCCCTCTGACTCGCGGTTCCATTTGAATGGCTGTTTCCAGTGGTTTTCACTCATGACGCGTCGCTGAGGCTTCGGCCCCCAGACGTCCTGTCCGACGCGCTTTGCCCAAGTCTCTGCGTAGCAATGTTTGCAGGCCTCAGAGACTTTTGTGCAACCCCACCACGGGTTAAAGGTGTGGGTAGTCCACTCGATCTTGGAATTTGCACCCATGGAAACTCTCCATCAAATGACAATGTTCTCGCATGGTTCTTCCCCTTTGGGAAGCGTATTAGGCCTCTTCCCAGTTGCCATTTCGGAAAGAGTGGAGAAGACGAAGCTACAAAGAAAGTTGACTTCGATGATCAAAGTCTTGTTCGCGGTTTAAGGAACGGAGGATTGTTGTTACTGAGGTGCTGAAAACGTAAGAAATCGAAAGAAGATCGTATGGAAATCATCAGGGGGTCAGCGAGAAAACCTGTTTCGACCGACAGGCTTGTGGAGATTTTTGAAGACAGCTTCTCCGATCTAGAAGGTGTCCTATACGTTGGATATCCAGTGCTGTCGTCTTCTGATGAATCTGTATCCATTGATGCACTGTTGATCTCTAGGGATCATGGCGTGATTGCGATCAATCTTGTTGAAGGCAAGGATGCCGAGGGCTACGGCGAATTGCAGGACGATATTGCAAGCCTGCTGGATGCAAAATTCATGCAGCACAAAGCGTTGCGCAAAGGTCGGAAACTTTTGGCCATACCTGAGACGCTCACTTATGCACCTCTGCTTGATCCGGACGAGGATGATGACCTTCACAGGCTGGTAAATGACTCAAATATTGTCGATGCGATCAAATCCTTTGAATGGGCTGATCCACAGTTGTACGAGTCAGTTCTGTCCGTCATTCAGTCAATCTCTACAATTCGCAGGAACCGGCGTCGTCGAACCAATGTACGACCGGACTCGCATGGCGCGGCTCTTCAAGCTCTGGAAGACTCGATAGCAAATCTTGATGCACGACAGAGCAAGGCAGTTATTGAGACTGTCGAGGGTGTCCAACGTATACGGGGCCTTGCGGGATCGGGTAAGACTATCGTTCTGGCGCTAAAGGCTGCCTACCTTCATTCGCAAAACCCGGATTGGAAGATCGCGGTCACCTTCAATACTAGGTCGCTAAAAGAACAGTTCCTACGGTTGATTGAGACTTTTGTCGTCGAGCAAACGGGTGAGCAACCCAACGATAACATCAAGGTCATCAATGCATGGGGTGCCCCCGGGGGAGCAAGTCGCACAGGAGTATACTACCAGTTCTGTGTTGAAAACGGAGCCACCTACTACGACTTCCAGCAGGCCAAGAACAAATATGGCTACGGGAATGCGTTCTCTGGTGCAACGTCGTCAGCAATGTCTGAGGTGAAGACAATTACGCCAATGTACGACGCCATCCTAATCGATGAGGCACAGGACTTTGATCCGTCATTCTTGCAGTTGTGTTACCATTCGCTGACCGCTGAGAAACGATTGGTATACGCATATGACGAGCTGCAGTCATTGACCGACGCAAGTCTCCCCGCACCTGAAGAGATTTTTGGCGTCGATGCCCAAGGAAAGCCCCTTGTGACGTTTGATGGTTCAGTAGCCAGCCAAGATATCATCTTGGACAAGTGCTATCGCAATTCACGTCCAGTATTGGCATCGGCACATGCATTAGGGTTTGGCATATTTCGTGAACCAGACAAGAAGCTGGGTACTGGTCTAACCCAAATGTTTGATCGAGCAGAGCTTTGGACAGATGTGGGCTATGAGGTCCTTGATGGTCAACTTGAAGACGACCATAGGGTGAGGTTGGGTCGAACGAAGCTGGCAAGCCCAGACTTCCTAGAGAACCCTGGTGTGGTCGATGACTTGATTGTCTTTGGTCACTTCAACAACGCGAATGAGCAGGCTCAATGGATAGCAGATCAAATTATCAAAAACCTGACAAAGGACGAGCTTCGCCCAGAGGATATTATCGTTATCAACCCAGATCCTGTAAGCACCGCTAAACAGGTTGGACCGATCAGAAAGATCCTATTCGACAAAGGAATCCCTTCGCACCTCGCGGGCGTGGACACATCAGGAGATGTCTTTTTCAAGCCCGATGAAGGTTCCGTCGCATTCACTGGAATCTTCCGAGCAAAGGGTAACGAAGCCGGGATGGTCTACGTCATCAATGCTCAGGATTGCTACAGTTCGTTTGGCGAAATCGGAAAGGTCAGGAATCGGCTATTTACTGCGATGACCCGAAGTAAGGCTTGGGTGCGGGTCGTTGGGCACGGCGGAAATATGGAAGCACTCACAAGAGAATATCAAGCAATTGCAAAGAGCAACTATTGCCTAGACTTTGTCTATCCGAATGAGGAACTCAGGGCGCGACTTCGTGTCGTCAATCGGGATATGTCCGCAGAAGAAAAGCAAAAGGTGAAATCGGCCAAGCAAACCATGTCCTCCCTGGTTCAGCAACTTGCGGCGGGAGATGTTCAACTGGACGACTTACCGGAAGGGGACCTCCAGGCTCTTCGTGACCTGCTAGGCAAGCAGTGATGGCAGACATAAAATCTGTAGCGTCGGAAATCCGTGATTTGACCTCAAAGATGATTGAGGTTGGATTGTGCGTGGAGTCAAATTTCCCCAAGCAGGCAACCTACGCCTCAGACGATGGTGCTATCGACGAGGTTTCGATATCTGGGCTGGAAGAAGCGTCTGTCGCGCTTAGAAACAGGCCATACTCTGAGACATATGAAGTACTTCGGGAAAAACGTGCGTTCAATATGCGACTCATTGATGGCGCATTGATCCAATTTCGGTACCGTTTTCGGAAGGATGAACTAGTCAAACACGTACTCTCTTTTTACCCGTCGCCCGACCTGCTCGAATATCAAAATGATCCCGAAGTCTATGAAACCGATATACTTTTCGCCGAGGTTGTAATGAAGGATATTGTGACAACTCCGGTAAGGTTCGATTTCGATCTCGCTGCATTTGAAGACTATGTTCATCCGGCGTCACATTTCACGGTTGGTCAGTATCGGAACTGTCGGATACCAGTGATTGGGGCGTTGACCCCACACAGGTTCCTCAATTTTGTTCTTAGGGCATTCTACAATACACCTTACCATGAACTATGTTCGGAGTGGAAAAGTGGAGCGCCAGATTTCGCAGTAACTGTAACTGACCGCGAACGTTCCGATTTACACTGGAGTTTCGTGTGAACAACGTTCATTTTTCAACTCAGGGAGCTGATGTGCTGCCGAATTTGTGCGCTCTGTGAATGTCTGCAATGTGAGCTGCGATCGCAGCACTTGCCACCCATGTCGAGTGACGGCAAAGGGTCGGCCGTAACTAAATTGGATTTTCTAGAACGCCCCTGAGACGCATACGAAAAACCTACGGTGGCTGTGACGATTTTGAGAGTTTTCTCGGTCGACCTTTATAAACCACGATCAGGTTTTCGTCCTTAAGTAGATATAACGCCGTTTCCCACCGAATATCGAACGCTCGCGCCACCCTGTTGATTACTTGGGTCTCTGTCCAGATGCGGCGCAGCTTTTGTTTTGGCACTTTGGGCCTGCGAACACCGCGCTGCACCTCAAAGCCGCGTTCCCTAAAGAGTTTGGACAGCGTTGCAGGCTTCATCCCGTTTGCGTTGGCGATATCTGAACAGGTCTTTCCCCTTTCATACTGCCTATAGAGGCGCCGAACATAGTCGACGCCAAGCAAATCCAAGAGCCGTCGCACAACCAACGGGCTAATTCCGAGTCGCTCAGCAAATTCCTTATGGGTTTTACTTTGTTTAAGCAAAGCGAGGATTTTGCGGCGCAGGTACGGCTGCCATGCATAGGGCGTCTCTCTCAAGAAAATAGTCGGAACTCTGCCGCACTTTATTTCGACTACTGTGTTCAAGCCTTATCCAGTTTCTTCAAGGTCAGAGATCTTTGTTTGCATCCGTTGGCGCAAAGCCGTCGACGTTACAGCAGCTTAGCCGATCCACGCTGGACATTGCATTGAGTTTTTGAGGCACAAATACGTAAACATCAGAAATTAAACAATAAAAATGACACCTGCAAAGTCATTTGTTAAGTTTCGTTAACTGGAATCAGTCGGAACATTTGACATGACAGGGAATTTGATTGTCGATCTCGCGAAACATGAGCAGATCAAGTGTGACCTTCGGCTAAAAGGCAGTTCACTTGCAAAGCTGAGTCGGGACATCGGCCGTTCCATCAGCTCTGTGTCTACTGTGTCTCAAGGATACAGACGCTCCGATTACATCCAGAAGGCCATAGCAGAGAAGCTTGGGACAACACCCGAGGCTCTTTGGCCAGAACGTTATGAATAACGGAGGTGCCTGCAGATGAACTAAAAGCAAAAAAACCCAGGAAGAAAAAGAAGAAAAGGTTTCGTGAGCGCCAACCCAACGAAACCTTCTATTCTGTATCGATACGTAACCGATACACCTTCTTCCCCCGCCATGATCTCAAAGTCAACTGTTTCGTCGTCGCTATTGGCGATGGGATGGCTTGGCTTTGCCCTAGGAACACCAAAAGAAGGTGGAGAGGCACGATCGGCCCAAGCTGGCCGGCGCTCCAAATCACAGACATGAAAGATGAAGAGTTCACACTGACGGGCGAGATGTCGCCTGAGCCCAGCCGTGCGACACGGGGTATCCCCCGGAGATCGACGCATAGCTCCAGAGGCGGTGTTGTTATGCAATTGCCTGGGCAAAACCGCCCGAGGGTCGTTCAATTTGAAAGTAAGCTGGAACAGCAGGTACTGTTTTTGCTGCTGGCTAACCCTGAAGTCGCCAACGTTTGGGAGCAGCCGCAATTCATCAGCTACCGCGATCAATCAGGCACTCGGAAGACCCACTTCATAGACTTCTTGGCGGAGCTTAAAAACGGTCGCCGATTGGCTATAGCGGTGAAGCCGTGGAAGGTGGTGTTAAAGAAGAATTTCTTACGCGAGCTTCAGCAGATTCGCGCGGCGATGCGCAAGGATTTTGCCGATGACATTGTGTTAGTGACGGAGCGCGATTTCACCCGCGCAGAGGCCCTCAACGCACAACGTTTCGTTGAGTTCTCAAAGACGAGAAATTCGGAGCATCAGGCTCATCTCTTATCCATCATCTGTGACGTTTGTTTTCCAGTAACGGTCGACGAGCTTTGCCAGCTATTGGTGCTCGGTGGCGCAGGGTTCAGGAGCATTGTGATCGCGGTCTTCGAAGACGTTCTCACTGCCGACAGAAAGCACCTGATTGATCTCGACACTTTGCTTTCGAAGGGAGGTGCCGAATGAACCTGCCTTTCAGAGTGAGTGTTTTTGGCCGTCTGACTGTCGATGGCCGGAAGTACAAATTGGACCGGAAAACCGACTTTGGTTACCACTTCGAAGATTTTGATGAGACTGGCCGAAACCTATCTCTCACATTCGACGAATTTGCCGACATTCTTCAAAGGCCCGATGTGACCTTTGATCCCGGATATTTTCTGCCTGAACGCCAAGATGTGCGTATGAGTGCGGGTGTTGAAGCAATTGCAAGCCTGCCGGATGACGTGAGATCCGAAGTGGTATGGCGCTTCTGCTGGGTCGACGGGTTTTATCAGTTCGAGCGTGTTGATGAGGCAAAGCGGACAGATATCTCACTTCAGAGCGTCATTCCTTCCATCGAGGCCCATGTGAACAAACAGGCGCGGGCTGCCCAAAGCAATTGGCAGAACCCGAGGGCTGGAAAGAAAAACGTTTATCGGGACCCACCCAGTCCAAGAACCTTGAGAGAATGGGTGAAACGATACGAGAAAGCAGGCGGCTCTCCGCTCGGGTTGATCCCGGGTACACATAGGTCTGGCAACCGGACTGCGCGGTTCTGCCTCGAGGCTTCGAGATTGCTGGGCGAATGCCTCGAAGCCTATTTGACCCGGAAAAGGCTGACCAAGAAGAACGTCGCTGATGTGTGCCGAGACCGGTTTAAGGCCGTAAACGAGCAACGAATGGTGGAGGGCAAACCGGAACTCACAATTCCGTCGCGGCGCAAAGTTGAGCGCGCACTTTCTGAGCTTGATCCGTATTTCACATGCGTCCAAAGGCACGGCGTGGACTACGCCAATCGCAAGTTCGCGCTCTATGAGGAAGGTGTCACAGCCAGCTACCCAATGGAGCGTGTTGAGATAGATGAATGGTGCGTTGATCTAATCACGATACTTGCTGAAAGGGGTGCGCTGGATCACTTGAGTCCCGAAGAGCTCGCCAAGCTAGATCGTGGGCGTCGTTGGCTTTACCTCGCGATCGACTGTGCCACGCGATGTGTGGTGGGTATGAGACTGGCGGAAAAGCCGAATTGCCAAGACGCCATGGCTCTTTTGTCTGACATCACACGCGATAAAACGGACCTTGCGATAGCGGCTGGCTGCAAATCGACCTGGCATCACTACGGCGGGGTGAGTTCCCTGGTGACCGATCTTGGCGTTGCTTTTGTGGACGATGCGTTTCGAAGTGCGGTCTTTGATGCGCATGGGGTTGTTGAGACGCCTCGTGGCGGGCTACCGCGTTTGCGAGGGCGAGTGGAGCGCATCTTTCGAACCTTTGGGACGGCCTTGATGCCGCTTCTCGCCGGTCGCACATTTTCTGATCCTAAAGAGCGAGGAGACTATCCTTCGGAAGAGATGGCCTCTCTTTCAGATGATGTGTTGATGGAAATCCTCATCAGGTTCGTTGTGGACGTGTATCACAACATGCCGCACCGCGGGCTGAATGGCGAAACCCCCAATAATTGCTGGAAACGCCTCGCCGAGAAAATGGGTATTGTCCCTCAGCTCGCGGAAACCACCCGACGCAAAGCCTTTGGTGTGGGGTATCGCAGGCGTGTTTTTGGCAAAGGAGTGAGGCTGTTTGGCATCGACTACACCTGCCAGGCATTGCGTGAGTTTTATGTGCACGACCGCCGCCGTCACGTTCATATCAAAGTTGACCTGAACGATCTCGGATGGATCATGATTCAAATCGGGAAAAAGTGGTATGCGGCGCGCGCTCTGCAGAAGTGTTTTGACGCCGTGTCTTATGAACAGTGGGAAGCGACCGCGCGTCAGTTGCGGCTGAAATACAAGGCCGAGGCCGTGCTTCAGGAGAAGACTGTCTCTGACGCATTGCACGCCATCATCCAAAAGAACTCAGAAGAAGAGCGCCGGTTCGGGGCTGTCCTGAAGCGTCAGACACCGGCTGGGCTTAGACGAGCCAGGGAAGATCTGTTCCTTGGTTTGAGCATCGAAACGGATGATCCTGAAGGCTTTGACCTTCCGCCGGAGCCAGATCTATTCGGCCACGTCATCCCGTCATTGGACGAAGGAGAAGATACCACCGAGGTTACAGTTGATCAGGGGCAAAGCCCCACAGGGGATCGTCCCAGACCTTCGAAATGGAGGATTGAAAATGACTGATCTCCCTGACAATCCATCTGATGAGATCGACGTCCAGATAGCGCGTCTTCGAGACATGTTCGTTTCACATCAGGTGTTCCACGATCTCAAACTGGTTTTTGACCGTCATCTGCGCCAAAGACGAGCGGCTATCCGATTGGGTAGTCGCAGCGAGGCGCGCGGTATTGCTCTGATCGGGGCGTCTGGCAGTGGTAAATCCACCGCCGCAGACCGCTTGTTTGACAATCACACTGACCTGATCCTGCCAATGGCGGGTCAGGATGTGGCGGAGGTGATCCGGCTACTGGTGCCGTCGCCAGCGACGCTAAAGAATGTTGGTACGACGATCCTGTCCGGTCTGGGATATCCGCTCGCTCGGGACAAGTCGGTAGGCATCATCTGGACGCAGGTTCGTCAGTTCCTCCGAATGCGAAGGACCCTGTTTGTGCATCTGGACGAGGCTCAGGACCTCTATACCAGCAAAGGCGTCAAAACCCGCAATGACGTGGTGAACACCCTGAAGTCTCTGATGAACGATAAGGATTGGCCGGTTGGTCTCGTTCTGTCTGGCACGCCTGATCTGATCGAGATGATCAATTCGGATGTTCAGCTTAAAAGGCGCATAGATGTTGTGCACCTGGGTGCAGTGAGCTGGATATCCCATGAACCCGAAATCACAGAGATATTTGGCGAGTTCGTTGTGAAATCTGGTCTGATACCTTCCATCGAACTTCAACAGAGAGAGTTTCTCAAGCGGCTGGTCCATGCAGGTGGCAATGAGTTTGGATTGCTCATCGAAATGTGTCTGAGCGGGATAGAAGAGGCACTTTATGACGGTGATACCCAACTCCGTCTTGCACATTTTGCAGAGGCATTCCGGCGCAAGTCGGGGTGTATCCCTGCATTCAACCCGTTCCTTGCCCAAGACTACCTGAGCATTGATGTCAGAACCATCATGGGCTGGTTGGATCTCGATGACCCTTCGCCGGATGGAGGATTGTCATGACAGCACTACTTGCTCTGACCTTGTCTCATCATCACATGGAGACGCCTGCTTCCTATGTCGCCCGCCTGTCACGTCGCAATCGCAGTATTCCGAGGGAGTTCTGTTCAGATCTGGGTCTGAGATGGCCCCATATCTGCTCGGCCCATCCGGATCAGCTGGAGCGGCTGTCACAACTGGCTGGGGTGCCACTTGAAGCGTTGGAATTTGCGGCGGCCAGGTTGGTTGGCCCCTGTCGGTACCGCGTCGGGCATTCCTTTGCCACCACAGGTTCGTTCCGCAGGGCTACCACCCGAATCTGTCCGAGGTGTATTTTGGATGTCATTGATAGGTCGGGCCCTGAGAACGCGTTTCAACTTGTTGAGTGGTTGGTGCTTCCGATTGGGACTTGCGCAAAACACGGCGTTCCGCTGCTCCAGCTTCCCAACGCGTCATACGTACATCGCACCTATGATGTGGTTGAACAAGTGACGCGTCACCAAGATTTGATCTTTGAAGCCGCTCAAGACGCGACATCGCTTGGGCGATCCTCGTTTGAAACTTACCTGAGCCGTCGTATTGAGTTTGGGGTCGCCGGTGACTGGTTGGACTCGCTGGAGCTAACGCATCTTCATCAGGCTGCTCTGACATTAGGTATGGCGATTGCCATGGATCGCGGCGTTGGCCGCTCGGATTTGGACTTCGAACAAGAGCGTACTTCCTTGTCAGCTGGTTTCGAGGTTCTGAAGAGTGGGCCGGAAGCCCTGAAATCTGAGTTGGAGCGTGCCAGGCGCCGGTCTTCCGCCAAGCGGTCCTATTTCACGACAGATATGGGCGAATTCTACACCTGGCTTAAGGAAACTGAAGAGGACCCGGCGACAGCAGTCCTCAGGGCTTGTGTGCAGGATTTTGTGCGTGAAAACTATCCGCTGCAGACCGGCGCAAAAGTTCTGGGTACGGAAATCTCAGCGCCCAAACTCATCACGCTTGAACGCGCGAGGGAGCTACATGGGGTCGGCGAGGTTCGGGTGCGAGGTATTCTCGCCCATCTTCGCGGTATAAATGCGAGCGACCTGTCATACATGAAAGATGTCAGCCATGAGGATCTGGCTGCCGTGCTCGACTTCTGGTCTGGGTTGCAGAATACCAAATCCACCGCGGTCCAGCTGAATATCCATCCGGTCCATGTTAAGGCACTGATCCGGCATAATGTTCTGGAAGCCTATCGTTTTGGAACGTCTCTGCGCTATGTTCCATCGTCCTCGGTACAGACCTTGCTGACTAGGCTTGAAGGCCTGCGCATTGCCTCTCGGGCACGTCATAGGTTGCCCCTCTCGGAGTACAGCCGACAGAGCAGGGTGGCCCTGGCTCGCGTTGTCGCCGATTGGGCAGCAGGCCGACTGACCGGCGTTTGGAGAGATCCGGACGTAGAGGGGTTGGCTGGAATTCTTATAGACTGCGCTGAGATCTTGGAAAAATCGGAGCGCGTGTTTTCTGGTGATCTGTCGCTTCTGGATGCAGCGGCGCGCTTGAGAATTAGTGTCGGGTCGATCCGGCTCTTGCGGGATTGTGGATACCTTAAGCAGGTAAAGCTGCGAAACCCGGACACGCAGCATTATCGTTGCTACATCACTGAAGAGAGTATTCAGGCTTTTGAAAAACAATATGTAACGCTGGGCCAAATGGCAGAGCAGTTTGAGATCGCCGCGATCCATTTGGCTCCGGCACTTGATCGCAGAGAAGTTGAGACAATCCCCTGCGAGGCAGGGTTTATTCGTGCCTACCCGAACGAGACACGAGACGTGGTTCGGGAACTGGCGACCAGAGTAACGAGTTAATCTGACTTGATGGTCTCGACGGATATTTGAACCAGTGCGCGGCGGAGTTGGCCAGATACTCTACCGCGCATGCTCACCAATAATAGCAAGGTTTGGGACATGATAATGCCGCCTCCGATGGCCATAGTTCCGCGGTTGCTCCCCCAGGTCTTGTTGATAAAACAATGATGTACCGTTCCAGATGGCCGTCTTGATACTGCGAGAAACCCAATGAACCGTCTAACTTTCGCGTCCAGCGTTTCGCCTGAGATCGACCAGGTCATCCAATCTAAGCTCACCGCTTTGGAAGCGGATCATGATGTCCGAGTGCTGTTCGCCATTGAAAGCGGCAGCCGTGCATGGGGTTTCCCGTCTCCCGACAGTGACTACGATGTACGCTTCATCTATGTACATCGGCCAGACTGGTATCTGAGTATTGAACCCGGTCGCGATGTCATCGAACTGCCTCTTGAGGGCCATTGGGACATAAACGGGTGGGATATTCGCAAAGCGCTTGGTTTGTTGATCAAACCTAACCCCGTGATGTTGGAATGGTTGTCTAGCCCTATCAGGTACAGATGGAATGATGCGGCATGTGAAAGGCTGATTGCCTTCGCAGCCAAGACGACGTTCGGAGAATCCTGCCTGCACCACTATCGCAACCTGGCACAGAAACAGTGGGACAAGCATGTTGGTGAGAGCCAGGAGGTGAGTTTCAAGGCGTATTTCTACATACTGAGACCTGCCTTGGCGATCTCCTGGATCAGGCAGATACCCGACACGCCACCGCCAATGAACCTGCATGATCTCATTAAAGATCAGGACATGTCTCCCAACCTACTCGGGCATATTGACAGGCTTTTGGTGTCAAAAAGCAAAACCAAGGAAATGGGCCGTGGACAACGCATAGCGATCATTGACGATTTCATCCAAGATCAAATGGCGTGGGCATCCGATGTGAAAAAGAACGAAGATCGCCACGACCTTATGGCCGAGGGTAATAACTTGCTGCGGTTCATCGTTAAGGAATTTGCCAAGCCTTAGGATGCCATTGTCCAAGATCTATGAAATCGCAGTCATGACGAGAGACCAGTGCTATAACACCCGAACTGCGATGTGCAGGGGCTTTCTGCTATTGTCTTTTTTCCAAGAAATCAAAACCGGACCCTAGCACAGCGTGCGGTGAAGGTTCCAAACGAGCCCTAAACTAAATGATTTAGCGATGCAGTGAACAGCAGCTTTAATCCATCGCCCATATTCGATATTTTCCATATCAGAAAGCTGGCAAGAGGCGCACAATGTTCGAGCAACTTAATATCAATCTAGCCGATCAATGGGCCGACACCACGCTCGGCAACATAGTTGAATCCTCAATTTTCTATAGAAAAGTGCGGCTGACCACACCAGTCTCTCGGCTTTCAGACCTTCTTTCTGCTTCTCCAGAAGCTATTTCACTGATCACTCAACTTATTGATGATGGGCATCTCGAGGTGGAGATCGAACAGTTTCCGGCGGGGGAACTTGCGAACGATTTACGACTGTTGAGTGCGGAAGGCACTGACATCCTCAGGAAGCCACTCAAGACAGCAAATGGAGAAATGCCGTTTATAGAGGAGAAAGACATACGCGAAGTTATGGAAGAGGAATACAAGCTTGATTTTCGTCTCATCGATACGCTGAGCTTTCAAGCTTTGGCCAAATGGGGCAGTGAAAATGATCAGGAGACTTTCAGATCCGTGGAGCGGTTGTCCCAAAAACTACTAATTCCGAAAGTGAGTGATGAAGCGATAACCAGTAGACTGCAAAGATTGAGGGAAATACTCGAGTTCGGCAAGGACGGCCTCCTGCAAAGCCTCTTGGATACTGGCTTTGGTGCTGACGGCGAAATCATTCATATAACTGGCTACAAAGAAAAATATGGAATGAACTTTCCTGTGATTCGGACATCAAACCCGATCAATCCAGCCAGCCTTTTAGATGCGGTTAGCTTTGCAGGGTTTATGATGGACAATGCCAAGCGCACAGAGTTCGGAGATGTGTTTACGTCTGATCGGTTTAACGAGACGATGCACAATCTCTATGGAAGTGCGATCAGTCGTCTTACGGGTCAGTCACAAGTTGAGGTATTTCAATCGACGGTTTTGAATACAGCACCAATTAAAGAGCTATTTGACGATGGTGAAATCGATATGTCATCTCTCGCGCGCGCCCTAGAACGGAAAGAGGAATTGCTCAAATATACTGTCGACAAACCGGACGAAGTTAGCCTCACAAAGTGGTACTTCGAGCAGAAGAACAGTGATCCCCTTTCAGGCACAACTGCTCGAAAGGCCGTGAGATTTGGAGTGTTCTCCGGAGCAGGCATGGGATTGGATCTTCTGTTAACCGGCGGCCTGGGAACAGCCGCCGGGGTCACGCTAGGAATATTCGATAGTTTTTTCCTTGATCGGCTTGCTAATGCAGGTGGACCGAGTACTTTTGTGGATGGCCCTCTGAGAAAGTTGGTTCAACCAAGAACTTGAGCAAGGCGGCAACAGTTCTGTAAATACTTTTTTAGAAAGCGGCTATTATCATTGCTCAGGCGAATTGGCTCTTCGCCCACTAGGCAGCCTTTCGTACTTGTTCCATTGAACGGCCATCACTCAACCAGAGATCGCTTCACATAAAACCGCTTCAGCGATGTTCGCGGTTTGTTTTGGAGAGGTGTTTCAGCCAAAAGTTGTATGCGCGTGCCTCTGTATCGGGAAACACGCGCAGACTTTTGAGAAACCTGCCGGGCGTCTGGCGCGGCATGAGAGACCCCGACGGGTTCGCCGTCCTTCCCATCATCGCGCTTGATCCGCCCCACCGAGCGGCGTCTGCTTGCGACGAATTGGAAACCGAACCGGCGAGAGGGGTCGGTCTGGTCGTGTGTATGAACCGTCATCGTCGGCGCCCCGCTGCTCTGTCAAGTGGGCTGAGTCCGAACATCCCGAAGCGGATCGATAATCGGCTCGTGGGAGTCCATCCATAGCAAGATGTCGGAAATGGTGTTCAATGCCGTGGCTGCGCCAATGGCGTCGCGAGCCTCGTCCGGAGTCCAGTCGCCTTCTTCGCGGACGATTGACACACGCGAGGCAATGGTCATCGTCAGGAAAGTTTCGGCAACAATAATTGAACCCAACTCACCTAGTTGGTTGCCACCGGCAACGGCTGCTTCGAGCAGCAGGTACAGCCACAGCGGCGTGCGGTCGAATAGACCGAGGTTTTGCATTTCCGCCGCAAAGTCATCGTCGATGACCGCTCGCATTTCCTGTTCGGACAAGGTTTTGACGTTTGAAATCGATCTCGAGAGGTCCTGTCCAGCCATCATACCCCGCAATGAGCCTTTTCGCAGGTTCAGGCTGGCAAGATTGGTGAAGGGCAAGTTCGGATTGCCCGCTAGCTCGGGCAGGTCGCCCAGCACCGGTGCGATGTAGGGGTCCAGGGACTTGGCAAAGTTTAGCGGCGGCGTTTCTGCTGCGTCAATCTGGTCGAAAGTGATGCCGTCGAAGTCATAGAGACGCCGGAAGTCTGCGATCCAGTTGGTTGGAAGCGATGGAGCGCCGAAGAATGGATTGCTCCCGCCAGAGACTTCAGAGAAGGCGAAGAGTAGTTGCATTGTGCTATCAGGGAATTCAACATTCCATGAATATCGTTCGCGCACTTGGCTGTGCCCGTGCCGGTAGGCAGCGGTGGAAAACTCCAACGGCATGAACGGCTCTTCGCCTACGGTGGCCGTGAGGAAGCGGCGCTTGTGCTTGACGATGACGTCTTCGTGCACCTGTGGGTCAATGAAACGAGGCAGGAAATCGCGCAGCACCACATGCTGGTAGTGCCGGACTACTAGGTCCCGGGTCTGGGCGAAGAGCAGGTCGTTAGAAAGGCCGGGCTCTGCCGCAGCCAGAGTGTCGGCAACATGGTTGTGAAACTTCAGCCACATCAAATGGGTCTGAGCTACGGCCAGGTTCTCGTCGTTGCGTGGATCACCAATCAACGCGCGTCGCGCGGGCGGACCGTTAGTGTCCTCATTGGGAACCCGCGGTAGGTCGTATGGCAATGCGCGACGCAGAACGGGGTTGTCAGAGTTTGCGAGCGGTGTGGTTCTACCAATCTTGAATCGTGGCCCATCGAAGAGAGATAGGCCGAGATCGTTCGGTTCGGTGTAAAGTGAGTCCAGATCGAGATGTGGAGACCGAAATTGCTTCGTTGCCGTCTCGCCAACCGGCGTCAGCGGGTCGTCGTTGTGATTGTTTTGATCCTTAGTGGCATCAAATGATAGGTCATGATCAACGAACTGTCCAAAATAGGTGTAGCCCGCCGGAAGGTTACTATCCTGTCGCGACTGTTCAGGCATGGCGATCATTCTATCGCCGATCCGGGCACAGGTAGACAGCTTTAGAACCATCGCATGATTGTTGTCGAACGCTGGGAACATACGGCCGAACCTGTGGTGTGTATCGCGTTCGCTCATGCCGGTCTCGGCGCGATCGCCGCTATGTGTATTCCTATTCGCTTGCATCTCTGTCTCCTTCTTCTGGTCAGGCTAGGCTAAGAAGGAAGGGCTAAGCGGGCGGGAACTCGCCGTGAAATTTGCGGGAAATCAATAGCAGTGCGCAGTTTATCGGTCCCGATCGGCATAGCGAGTGCAGGTCAGGCATCGTGCTTCGACTTCAATTGTCTGCGGCCACAATTATTTCTGGGCCGGGCACGTCGACGAAAGTGATCGTTTCGCCAATTGCCTCCGCGGTTTTGGAAAGCCAAGCTTGCACTTCCGGCGAGTCGAGCCGCGTTACTGTCGTTGGTCCACTTTCGAATGCACTTAAGCCAGTCGTACTGTCTACGATGAAGCATTTGTTGAAGACGCCGACTTTCGAGGCAATCCCGGCGAGTGCTCTGTCGAGGCGATCACCGTCGTGACCACAACTAACATTTGATGGTACGAACAGCCCCGAGCCGCTATCGCCGGGGCAGACTGCGTGATCAGTACGGTCGAATAGACTGATCGTTACGCCGGGGCGCTTGGCGATCCAGGTTTCAGTGGCAACGTTGTAGGTAAGATCCCGGCGCAGTCTCCGGTTCTGTGTGTCCATCACATTGGGATTGATGAGCGATCGCCCGACGCCAAACCCCAGAGTCCGAAACTGGCAAGATTCGGGAGACCAGATTGATTGGTTGGGCTTCGCGACATCGGCCACGGAAAAGTCTGCGATCAGGCGCAGGCTCTCGTTTTGTGCTGCTGCCAGCGTCGAAGGTATGCTTTGTGCCAGTTTCAGCAATATGAGATCGCCGTATGCGAGCCTCTGCTTGTGCGTGCCTGTGTTTTCACAAAAGGATTTGTCGTCAGTTCGGTACTGCACAAATTGTTCAACCTTGATTTTCACCTGAAGCGGCCCAGATTGGCTCTCGACACCGAACTGTGGCCTGAAGTTGACCGTGAAATTCCCGGGAGTTTCAAGGTGCGGACCGCAAAAGCAGTGCGCCGCGCTAAGGACCAGAGAGGGCGCAATCGTGACACCCGTGCAATGCGGCAAACTACCAGTGGTCAGTCCGTAGATTGCCACGGTGCTCCAAGATGGCGTTTCGTGGCTCAGCACTTCTGTGGGCAGTGAGCCGATCGCTGCCAAGTCATTGCGACCAATGCTTACACGGATCGGAGCGGGTGAATAATCTGGGTCACCTGTGTTGAATACTTTGACATCGCCGACAATAGTACCGTCGCCGCCGATGAGATTTTGCCACAGTACATGTTCGGTTGGAGTGGAAATAGTATCGAATAGAAGCTGGTCGTAATCGCCGAGGTGGATATCGATGATGGTGCCATCCTCGACACGGAGTCGAACCTGACGGGCATCGTGTTTCAGCATGAAATGCGTTACAAGGTTTTTGAATTCGCGAAACTTCTTTGATGGCTGAACCTCCAAAGGGACGATTGGCGAAGGGCCAAGTTTTGCCAGAGCGACGGGGTTGTCACGCCAGATTTCCAAGTGCGACTCGAATGTCGGCATGTTCGGACCGTTGGCGCCGAACATCCGTAGCTCGCCGCCTTCTTGGGCAAGAGTCGGCAAGGGGTCTGAAAAGGTCAGTATGGCGAGTGTGATTGCTATGAAGGTACGAATCATTTTGGGCGATCCTTCGCAGGCTAAGGGCGACGTGTCACGATGTGCCAAGGCGGGCGAGACGAAACCTACTGTTCTCGATCTCGGTCGCATCAGTTATCAGCTTACTCCGCATTTCGTCAGGCCGTAGCGTGCCGCCGCTGCTTTCACTGATCAAAGCCAGCAGCCCTGCCACTAGCGCCGATGCCGCCGAAGTGCCTCCGAATCCGAACCGCTGGTCGCTTTCGGCGACATGCGCGTCAGGATCGTTGGCATAACCGCCCGGGCCGTGGAGGTCGGCCACCGAGATCGGATTAGTCCACTTGGCAGAGCCGATGTCCCGGCAACGGAAGGGCGGGCTATAGTCGCTATCCGACGGTGCCAGTAGCCTCAGGCCAGGGCCGGTTTGGGTATAAGCGGTCTTCTTCGGTGAATTGGTGTCGTCCAAGTATGCGGCGCCGACTGCGATGATTGCTGAGCCGTCAAAAGGGTCGTCTTCCGTGTCATGCCCATCGGTCGAGAGATATCCCCAGCGCCCTTCCACGGCGAACCCGTCGACGAGCAGCTCTTGCGCAGCCGCAATAAAAGTGTCGCGTTGGCCAGCGGGGTCGTCGGCGTCGGCATCGCGGGATGGGGTTAATAGGCCCTCCATCATGTCGACGAGGACCCGCGTGACGAGAGGGAGAGTCAGTTCGTCGTTGATTGCTCTAAGGATCGGTTTGTAATCATCGAAACTGGCAGGGTAAGCCATCTGGCTGCCACCCTCGTTGCCAGAAGGAATGACGACAGGAGCGAATAGTTGTGCAACTAGGATGGCGAGGGCGACGGGATCGCAGGGCGCGTTCTTATCCAGGGCGTCGATTAGTTGTTCGCCGTGCTCGATTGTGCGCAATATGTCAGCATCAAATATCCACTGGCCATCAGGGTCTAGGGGTACTTCACCATCGTACGCATCGTAAAAGGCGCGGATCATTCCGATTGTGCGGTCATCGAGATAGCGATTTATGCCCGGGTCGGGCCGCGGTAGATCAAGGCCGATCAACAGCGCTGAAAGGTCAAATGGCGGGCGCGCGAGGACCGCTGGCTGTCCAGTGTGTTCTGCAACGGTACGCAGGATCAATTGCCCGAGCGCTAGCCTATCTTCGTGGTCGTCGCGGGCGAGGTTCGCTGCTCGAATGTGAAGAATTCGGGCGTCCGGTGCGACTCCAAGCCGCCGTTCAGTGGCGTTTGGATTTTCCGTCACGGTGTAAGCGCCCCCAACGAGGGAGGCCATAGCCGTACCGTGAGCGCGGCCCTTCGAACCCATGGCCCAGATGTCACCATTGGGCACTGGGTAGTCGTCGTTCACAACGCCGATGAATGCATTGGCTCCCAACGCCGGGTGTGTCAGATCGATGGCGGTATCGATCATGGCAACGATGGCGCGATCGCCTCGTCGTGTTTCGTCTTGTGCTACTCCGATCAAATCTAGGTGCTCATTCGGTGGACGTGATGGGGCGCGGGGTAGTGTTGTGGACTGACTGGATGTGAGGTCGCCAAGGAAACGGCAGTTCGCAAATGGTTCTTGGTTGAACTCGGCAATAGCGTCGACAAACACGTTGTCTAAGATTAATCGCACTAGAGGGAAGACCCCCTTGGCAATGATTTTGCCAGCTTCGGTATCTGAGGGATAGTGTACGCCAGCGTATTCGCGATTGATCGAGATCCGCTCCGCGACGTCAAAGAACTCGCCAATATCGGCAGAGTTTTCGAAAACCTCCCCCAATGCGTGGGCGATTAGGTGAGTTTGCACGGCATGAGCCGAGGGGTAAGAGGAATGGCTGGGTACCGTGATCATCGGGTCAATCCGGTGGTCAGCTACATGAGGGCGGGGTCGGTCAAAAATTCCTTTAAAGTGATAGCCGATCACATAGCCGGCCATGTCCATCATATTCATCAACCGCAAAAGTCCGCCGGATGCGCCGGTGGCATCGGTGAATTGTTCAAGGAATGGGGTGTATATATCATCAATCTCTGCCTCGATCTCGTAGCGGCGGTCTTCCCGTTCTACGGTATCTGCCTGCATCTCGAGCACGCTTTGGATATCGTCATGGTAGGAGTTGCCTAAGAGGTCGGGTTTGGGCAGGAAAAAGTCTAGTTCCGGGGTGTTTTCTCCGAACCCGAAGCCCAGCAGTTTTTCGATAGCCGGCAGGTTCTTTTGAACTTGCTCACGGTAATAGGCAGTTTCCTGTTCGAATACCGCGTCCAGCGAGATGAACGTGCGGCCGCGTCCACGTCCTCTGCCCCGCCCTCTACCCCGCCCTCTGCCTCTACCCCGCCCTCTGCCGCGCCCGCGGCCCCGCCCGCGCCCAACACCTGCGGTCGTGTCGAGCTGGATGGCATCGGCCGGGAGAATGCCTGGCGCACTGTAACATGACAGTCCGATTTCGCCGACTGGCGGGCTGTCGGACAGTTCGGCAACAAACTCAATACTGTCGTCAACGATTTCAGGCTTGCTGAACGTGTGGCCAAAGAAAAGCCTGTCCATATGTCTATCGGCGTCGAGTGCGCAATTGGCAAGGCTGACGCGGGTATTGATCAACTTGTCCAGTTCTTCGCGCAGAAGCGTCATGAAAGAAGAGTCTTGTGGGTCGGCGGCCTGTGCCCAGGCGGTGCCGTGAACGATCGGATAAGCCGCTACCGCGGCGCTAGCTAGTAGCAATTGGCGCCTGGTTAAAATCATTTGTTTACTCCATCTTTGGGTTCAATACCCGGCTTTCTTAAATGCATGTGCGATCAATTCTCGGCTGGCATTTGACGGTAGGGCCGCACGTCCAGCGCAAATGTCCGCAAGGTTGAAGCTTTGGTCGCGGATCTGAATGGTTTCGATCATGTTCCGGGCATCTTCCAAACGGCCGGTAGCCACCATGCTGGCAGCTAAGTGGCGTTGAACGGCCAAGAACCCGGGTAGATGCGACAGAACCTGGCGCCCAACCCGTAGCGCGGTGTCGTGATCCCCTGCCACCGACGAACTGATCGCCAGTGATGACAAAAAGAACTGGCGGTAGGGACTTTGTCGGCTGAGACTGGCGGCTTTCTTGCTGTAGTCCAACGCCTCGTTCGGCTCGTTTCGATACAGCGCGTTCATGGCAGAAAGGTCCCACACAAGCGGAAGGAACTTACCCTGCTCGCGCGCGCGCGCCGCCAGGTCACTCGCGTGTCGGATTTGACCGAAGAGAAAACTGTAGACGTGACTGACGAGCATCAGAACCAGCGGGTTGTACCGTCCTGTTTCAAGAGCGTATGTACAGTGTGCCCTTGCCTCGTCCAACAGATCGGCCGTTCCAGACCGACCGCGTTCTCCGATGGAGTTGGCGATGCTAAGCGCGTACCAGGCGTTTCCGACCGCGCTGTGGTCAAGTGTGCCAGAATCTTTAAGTATCGAACGTGCTGATTGCTGGGCGTCCGGGGACATGTTCATGATCTGATGCACGCTGCTTATCAGCGTTGGCTGTAAGTTGCGCTTCTCGACTTGGGTGAGCACTGCATTCATGATTGAATCGGTCGCCATGCAGACGAAATCGGTTAAGTTTGTGCCCGAAAGTAGAAAGCCGCTGTCCTGATCGGCGCCGATCGAGCTGTTCCAAAGTACGGTCCCACTGCACGGTTGGGTGACTGAGATCGACAGGCGCGCGAAACTGCCATGTTTCATCAGCTTCAGCGTGACCAATGCTGTGGGTGCAACGGCATTGAGTTGGTTCAAGCGCATCTGATCGGAAACCGTGTCGCGCAGATCCAAAACCGACACCAACTCCTGGCTGCGGAAGACAGAGACAATGTGATCGCAAAGCACAGTGGCCGCGATGTCAGCATGGTTGTCGTCAGATTGGACCACTGGCAGGTTGATGGCGATCACCGGAATTGAAGCTGGGTCAATGTCAGGCTGGATCAGCGTGAGGGGTGGGTGTACTTCTGCATGGAGTCTTAAATCGCGCAGCCAGTCCTCAAATTCCTCACCGAGGTTAGTGGCGGCGTCATCGAAGAGCCGCGTGTTATTACTCTGCTTCAGTGGGACGAGTGATACGTCTTTGATCCAGACGCAGCTGCGGTCGGCTTCGATTACATGCAGGCCGCCTTGGTTATGACGCCGCAGCGCTGACAATGCGTTTCGCAGGCTTTCAAAGCTTTGTTTCTCGCCCGAGTTAGGCCAGAGGACCGCTCTGAGCCACTCACGCGAGCGCTTGCCTTTCGGAGAAGTCGCGAGAATGGCTAGGATTGCCTTGCAACGCGCGCTAGGCACACGGATTTCCCGGCCGTCGGGAAATGTCAGTGTAAATGGTCCGTTTAGGTCGAGATTTAACGGTTTAGGTCGCAAAATACCCCCCTTGTACAACTAAGGGTCGCAGCAATCCTGAACGTTTTTCAACTATTTTTGCGGATTCCTCTGTTTTTTTCACGGTTCATTCACGGTCGCTGGCTCCCTCAAACTTGGAGACAAACGGCTAGCACTACTGAATCAACGCATGCCGGACGGCGCGCTGCAGCGTTGCTAAGGCTCAGAAAGAAAAGGCCTTCCCAAGCCAGCCCACGTCGACTGCACCGACCGAAATGACGTCGCTAGTGGCATGTTTCAGCGCGGCCCTACTGGTTTCCCGGAAGGTTAACGCCTGCATGCAACATGGGTTGCGTACCGAGTGCTTCGACTGGGGTGTGACGTGTCAAGGGCAGGCTGAACTTCGCGTGCTCTAGGGCAGCTCGGCCCTTCGAGCGCTCGGCCAGAGTAAGACAGGAAAGGAAAAGTTCATGCCAAAAATGGAAACGCTTGTACCGACACGCAAGGTGGCCGGTGGCGCACTGGCGGGGGCGGTTTCGACCATCCTGATAGCTGTGCTGAACCACAATGATTTTCGCATCTCAAACGATTTGGCCGTGGCAATCACTACAGTGGTGACCTTCGTCGTATCATATTTCATCCCGCCAGCCGCCCGCGATCAAGTGGTGGAAACGGAGCCTTTGGGAGGGCAGGCGCAATGATGCGCGCGATGCTTGTGGGGTGCCTAGTGACGCAAGCCGCCTGCACCGCGCCCGATATGTCAAACGAGATTGCCGCAGGTAGTGTGTTGGCTACGGAGACCGGCAAAGCACTGCGCACACGGCTAGCGCCGTTGGCCAAGAGCGAAAGGAACGCTGCGGAGAGTGCTGCGATCCGGGCAGGAGAACCAGTGTTGGCGTTGGATGGCACATGTGACATCTCCGCCGCACGAGGCGGTGGTTTAGCGCGAACGGATTGCGTGCTGGTAGAACTGATTGATCCCGGGGCGGGGCCGGTCAATGCCACTGCTACGATAGAGGCGACCACGGTGCTGGAGGCTTACTTCGCGGCATTGAAGGCACTGGCTGAAACATCGGCTAGCGGCGAGATAGCCAGCAAAACCGAAGCCCTGCTGACGGCCTTGGGTCAGACTGGGTCACTACGTTCGGAAACCATGCAACAGATTGCGGCGACCGCGTCAGACAATGCCGATGTGGTGGTCAAGGGCGTTGGATTTGCGGCCGAGCGCTATCGCGTGAGGCAGCTACGCCGGGTGGTGCGTAAGGCCGACCCGGTGGTCGGAGATCTGACACGCATCGCTGCGGCCTATCTGGACACTAAGGTCGACCCCTCAGTGCTTAGGGCGCAGAACACTCTGACCAATGCGCGCGAAGAATTGATTCTTGCCCGTGGTTCCGGCGACGCCGCTAGATATGGCCGCGCGGTTTCGGGCATGCGTAGTGCGTTCGCTCAGTACCAAAAAGCCGAAGCCAATGCGACGGCCGCAGGAATTCTAACACTGCGCCAGTTACATCGCGATTTGCTGATCCGGCTGACCAGCGGCGGTACGCCTGACGAGATTCAGGGGACATTGAACGACGTGTTCGAGATCGCCGAACTGATCGAGAAGAAAGGAGATTAAAATGAGTATTGAACGAGATCGGCATAAAGCGCTCGAAGCGTATGACTCATTGCTTGTCGCCAAAGGCGCTGCCCAAAAAAAGTTGAATGCGCAAGCGCTGGAGCTTCGCACTCGGGCTAGGACCGAGTCTGACGAGACAAAGCGCAGAAAGCTGAACGACCTGGCCGATCAGATCGCGTTGAAGGCGATTCAGCTCAATCGTGAAAACTTGCGCCTGTTGCACACGCGCAATCGGATTTTGGTGTCGACATCGCTGTCTGGCGTGCTGGCGCAGTTGCGTAGCTTGACTAGAGACGCCGAAAAGGCGGTGGAACAGATGGAGAATCTGGCGAAGGTCCTCGGGGCGGCGGCCGATATCATCAACATTATCGTGCGTTTCGCTGCTCTAGTCACATAGGTAGGAGACGTTGATGAAACGCAAATTTGTAAGTGCCAATCACGGACCGCGCCCAATCAATGGTGCTGTCTGGTGAAATGAGATCGAAAGCGGTTCCGGTTGACGCGGTTGGCAGCTTGAAATGGTAGTGGGCGGAGTGCCCGATCGGCTTTGTTGGTTTGATCGAAGCGGGAAGGACGCAAACGATGGGCAGCGATGAGATGAGCGATTGCCCTTCAGATCGTGAGACGTGGCCAGGTGTGATGCGGGCCCAAATCGCAGCGATCGGCGGCCAGTTGGACGATATGCCCTCGAGCCGCTTGAGCGCGAATCCTGACAGGCCTGAACTAGCGCCGCAATTCGTACGGTGAGGATATGTCATGACAAAGAGATTAAAAAACCCGCCTGATGGTCGCTGTGTGGCTGTCGAAAAGGGCCACCGTTGCCCTACGGTTGCTGTCGACGCCAGCAAAGGGTTGCTATGCGAAAGGCATCTGGCCGCGCTGACCAAAGAAAAGGTCTCTGTCCTGACCAGCCTGAAATCCGCTGAAATCTCAAAGCTCTTGAGCCTCGGCTCAAAAGAGTCCAACAAACGACCTTCGCGTCTTGCCGACATGGTGTTTTCCACTCCGGGGCTGCTTGTAATAACGGGAACGACCATTGTCGCGCTTCTTGAACGAATTTGGCGTCATGAACTTGGAATCGTACTGCCCATTGGCGACAACAGTTCGACCTTTGATCGGTTTCTTTCAGCTGAGTTTTTAATCCTAGTCCTTATTTTTGCTTCACTTTATCTGCTCGCCGCGCTTGCCGCTTGGGCGGTGCTCTATGTTGTTGGTGTAGTGATATCTCCTACACTTGTGACGGTGCTCAAAGGAGGGTGGCTTCAATTGGCAGTTTTGATGTTGAAGCACCGTATCAAGTTTCTCGCGGTTCAAATTGGCCTGCGGTTTGGACATGGCCGGAGAATGGAGCAAAGTGCAAGGATGCGCATCGAGCGCGAATTTGAATGCAATAGACAAGCAGAGCTCGCTCAGGCACGCAGGATGCGAGATAGTTACGAGTCCTCGCGCAACATGTGGATTGAGAGAACCAACAATACAGTTGGTTTTTTGGTCGGGGCACTTCTGAACAGCAAGCAGAAGGGAATTAGTTCTGTCGTAGCCAGGTTAGGAGTGATCGTAATATTGGCTATTGGTATGACAGTCAAAACCAAAGCTATTGCGGCAAGAGTGAACGAACAAATTGAAACTGCTTCGAACAACTGCACGTCGATTTCTGTCGGCAGCTTTATCCTGAAAGACGCGGAAAAACTGTGGCTTCCGATTGCTGCGCGGATACCCTGTGGCAGGATCGTTATTTCGGCCCCACCTGCTCTGGAAAACTCTAGGATTGTGGATGCTGGCTTGTCCGCTGGGCGAACGGGCCCGGTTGTGTCCAAACCTGTTTTCCATCTTGGCAAATATGGTGGATGGGCGGCGCTTGCTCCAGTTGATCAGCCCGGTCGGCTCGTATTCCTCAATGTATCTACGATAAGACAATTCCAACTCGAAGATGTCCAGCCTGTCCGGCCAACGGTGAAACTCTATGCTCAAAAAGCGATTCAAGCTGGTTCTTCGGTGGCAGCTCTTGTTTCGGCAGTGCAGAATTTGCTGCCAAATCAGTCTATGGATGTTGAGACCCAAATTGTGCGTCTGGAACGCGAGATAAAGGCGCTGAGGAAGCGGCCGCCCATCGAGGTATCCCTGCCGACGACCGTCAATGAGATCCAAAAAACCGTGAAACTTGAGGTCGTAGCCAAGTTTCCAAGGGAACCTGAGCTTAGAGACGTCCTGGAAAACCTTGGTGGTGCGGCAAACTCGTTGGCAGCTGCCGCGACGGCGGTGGGCGGATCGGGGGAAAGCGCGTCGATACCTCCTCTGCAAGTCTACTGGCGACAATTGGCCAAACATGTCGGGCAGGACGCTCTTGCTACGTGCATCGCCGGTGAAAGGAAGGTTGGCCCAAGTATCTATTTCGACGAAGGCGAGATCGAACCCAACGACCACAAGCCGGTTAAGGATTTTGCGAATAAGATGAAGAAACATCGCGATAGTGACAGTCGGCTGATCGTTCTGTTGAAAGGGCGGGCCAGTACATCTGGCCTGCCTGAAGAAAACAGGAAACTTGCTGATAGGCGTGCCGATCGAGTTAAACAGATGTTGATCGAGCACACGTTCGACCTTTCATCGTCTAAAGCCAGCGCCGAAGGGCACAGTCGACTAGAAGACGCCAAGATCACCGTCCTGACCTATGAGCAAGGCGAGGCTATAGATCCGGTGGAGTCACAGAAATTCAAATCCGCCAGACGGGTCGAGGTTGAGCATTGCCTCATACCGGCAATGGTCCCCGCCAACACTGATTCCGCCCAATTGGCGAAAAAATAGCGGTCGATGCCGATGGAAGGTCTTTGAGTCGCAAATGGCAAAACCTGTGCGTCCACGAAAAATGGAATGCTTCAAGATCAAAGGCTTGGTTGCAGAAAAATGGCAAAACTATGTGTCGCCTGACACCTGTTGTGAGGCGACACATAGTTCTGCCACCAGCGACAGAACCTTTCCTTTTTTGGCCTCACATCTTCCATCCATCACCCAAACCGATTTCGTTGGTCCTGACCTCCTTTTGGAAAATCAGGGCTGATTTGCAGATCAGACAGCGAAGCTGCCTGTTCCTGCTGATCTGCCACGTGGCGAACGCGGAAGGGGGCGAGGCAATGCTATTCGACAGGGGTGGTGCGGCCCGCAGGCGCAGCTGAGGACACGGCCCTGTCTAATAGGGTTGCCCGAGGGGGAAGGCAGCGCTTTCCCCCTGACGGCCAGGGGCGTTTGGCTTGTCCAAATCCCGCTGGCCCACGAACAGAAGCGGCGGGGCGATACACCCCGCCACCACTTGCAGACATTCAATCTCAGTTGGACGAAATCACACCAAGCGGGACCTTCCCGACATAAGCCGCGCCAGCAAACTGTTAGGTAAGATAAGAGGCCACCAAGCTGCCTTTCGCGGCGTTTGCAGCATAGACAGGTCAGTGTGGCTGTTATGCGCAGAAAGCGGCCTTTGCAAAGTTTAACGAACGGCCCAAAGCCTGGTAGGCCTGTTGCGTTGAGAACCGCTGAAATCAACCCAAAGCGGACGACGAAAAGATGGCCAATCGGCAAAGGTTTTTTGCGTTTTCCTAACAGCGGCTACTCAATTGCCTTGCGAAATGTCTCCGTCAGCCGTTTGTTCAAACCGTGATGAGGTTCGGCTGAAGAACCGTAGTGCAACTCCGCCAAAGCAGCGATGTCATTGAAAATGACTACGGAGCCGCCTTCTTCATTCGCGTAAACCAATAGTTTTTGGCAAAAGGCATCCAAACCAATTGCCGGAAAGTCCGCCATAGCCACACCACCGGGCGCTGGTCCGCCGAATAGCAAGAGAACAGCATCCGGCAG
This sequence comes from Ruegeria sp. N7, assembly GCF_056531345.1. Classification (NCBI taxonomy): domain Bacteria; kingdom Pseudomonadati; phylum Pseudomonadota; class Alphaproteobacteria; order Rhodobacterales; family Roseobacteraceae; genus Ruegeria; species Ruegeria sp. N7. The sequence goes on from NZ_JBQFLR010000018.1 coordinate 75,978, forward strand.
CTCCGTCCCCAGTTGGGACGCTTCGGCCGCAAAATCGATCTCCCCAAACCAGACTGTATCGTCCTGTCCCATCACAGCTGTCCTGACACGTTCCACTGCCTCTGGAACGCTGAGCTCAGATCGCAATTCGATGATGCCATGGTTTGCAACTAATCCTTTGGTCGGCGCTGGTGCTGCATCCAAGTCGTTCAGGACTTCGAGCAACTTGTTCTCAAATGCATTCAACGCTTGGGTATTGATTAGACCATGCCGAACTTTGAGAAACTGAGAGTCTGTGTATTCGATCTGCGGTCGACCATCCTGATCGAATGAAAGAACGCGAAAAGGAAGGTCCAGACCTGCACGTACGTTCTCCTCCAGTATAGGTGTGTTTACCTCTGGATCAGAGAAAACGAGTACACGAGATGCTGGCATTTCGACGCCTTCGGCCTTGGCCAGGCGCGCGTGATCTATCGATGCGATTGGAGCAGCTCCCGCTTCGGCAACGGCAGTCTCAATCCCTAAGAAGTTTTCGTCCACCGCAGTCTGGGCAGATGAAGATTGTGCAAAAGCGGATGTCGAAACTGATAAAGTTGCGATCATCGAGAAAACAAAGCCAAACCTCACCATTTTACTACTTCCTGTTTCACCGTACTTTTTTAAGAGAAACCGCCGCCAGAGCTGCAAAAGCTATCTCGGCTGCAAGATAAAAGAGAAGTACCCCGTTCGGAACTCCATCGATAAGGATGCTTAGTATGCGTCCAACGGCCAGTCCTGACATAAACAAAAAAAGAACCCACAGCGCGGGGCGTTGTAATTCTGGTTTTGAAGCGGCTGCCAACCAAAACAAAGCGTTTGCCAGATAAAGACCCATAATCGCTCGGAAGACATGCGTCAGGTTCGTCCCTTCCACTGGAAATCCCAGCAAAACTGGGATCGAACGGCCGGGCATCAGACCGTATGACAACGCAATTGGCACGAGGCCGACGGCAGCAAGCAGAAGGACTAATCTAGCACTCATGGAGGACTCCTTCTCGTAGAGGTTTCGCTTTTTGCGAAATTCCTAGTCGGTTATTTTGGGCATCCGATGATCCGAGCCGGATGCCCACGCTGCGGTGGGAAAGGCGTATTGGTTGCCTCGCTTCCTCTACTGAGAGATGCCGCCTTCGGTTGATGTTTGTTCTTCAACATGGTCTTGATTGGCGACCGGCTTCCCGCGCGGAGGGAACTCCTCGAAAGTAGCGAGATGTGCCTGCACTAACCGGGCGGCTGGGCCGAATGCCCACATTTTCTCACCCATCCAGCGGACGTACATACCGCTTTCCTCCGCAGCTTTTTCGTAGGGATCGCGGCGGAGGTTGAAAAGCAAGGGGGCGACCAATTCTTCCTTCGGGCCTGACCAGCCGTGGTTTTGAACGACAAAGTGCGCTTTCCAATCGTTGTAGCGTACTGCTTGGAGGTCTGTACCCTGATAGTAAATCAGCTCGCGGCGATTGCTCTCTTCATCCTCACCCGTCAGGTAAGATAGTTGATTGTAGCCATCGAGATGCACTTTATAGCCTTCATATCCCTCTAGGAGCTTTTCTCTTAGATCTGTCGGACCTCCAGCCGCAGCTACAAATGTTGGCATCCAGTCCATTCCGCTGAAGATGCCATTCAAGACTTGACCTTCTGGAATTTTGCCCGGCCAGCGAATAATCGCAGGAACTCTAAAGCCACCTTCCCAAGTAGTACCCTTTTCCCCATGAAACGGTGTCGTACCACCATCAGGCCACGTCAGTGTTTCCGGGCCATTGTCTGCGGTGAACATCACTATGGTATTATCGGCGACTCCCAGATCCTCAAGGTGGCTGAGAACGTTACCAACGTTGTTGTCCAACTCCTTCATGACAACATCCTGAAGTCCGCGCCCATTGCCCAACATAGCTTCGTATTCGGGGCTGAGGTGGGTCCAGACGTGTGCACGGGCTGGAGCCATCCAGACAAAAAACGGAGTGTCCGACTCTACTGCACGAGAAATGAAGTCCTTCGTGTGAGATGTCACTTCGTCATCCAAAGTCTTTTGGCGCTCAGGAGGCGCAGGCCCGTCATCAATAATGCGCTGCTTCCCGACTTTTCCAAATCGCGGGTCGACTGTTTCGTCTACCTCCTCTGTTGCAAATGAATGAATGATGTTGCGAGGCGCAAATTGCGCGTTGAATTCTGGGTCGTCTGGCCAATCCGGATCAGACGTATATTCCATAGCATTCAAGTGATAGAGCCAACCCCAATACTCGTCGAAACCTTTTGCAGTCGGTAGGAACTCATTGAGGTCGCCTAGATGGTTTTTTCCGAACTGCCCCGTCGTATACCCCAACTTTTTCAGGAACATCGGAAGCGTTGGGTCATCTGGGTTTAAACCTACCGGATCTCCCGGCAGTCCAACCGTGTGCATACCAGTCCGTATTGGCAATTGTCCGGTCATGAAAGCTGATCGACCGGCAGTACAACTTGGCTCGGCATAATAATCTGTGAGACGAGCACCCTCAGAGGAGAGGCGATCCAAGTTCGGCGTCTCGATGCTTTTGACACCTCCGTGGTAAACGCCGACGCTCGCCCAACCTACGTCATCTGCCATGATGACAAGAATGTTGGGCGGGGTATGTTCGTCGGCCCAAGCTCCAGTGAAAGCAAAGCAGACGGCACCCGTTACTGAGATAAGCTTGTTCATTAAGACCTCCCGACTTGGTACTTCTTACCAACCATAGGAAAAACATCGGCTTAGAGGAACGGTCTGATTTGTTAACTTTTTGGGCTCAGCACCTTGGTGCAAGAAATTTCTTCGACCAAAAAGCCCGCCAAGCCGGAATTGCAAAGTCCTGGGTTGAATGTCCGGTTTGGGCTGCGATCTGCCGAATACAAACGCAGCGCTCAAACTGTATGGCAATGGCCGCTCAGGGCTCGAACTACCCGTCAATGCTTGCCGCGGCGAACGTCGACTACGAGCCCATTTTGCTCAAGCGACGCCGTGCCGCGAATGTCTGGTTGTCTATGCGCGGCTGCACTTAGCGTATAGCCCAGTCGTGAGATCAAAGTGTGAGGTCCCAGGTTTCTTGCACGCTCTCACTGCCAAAGTGATATCCGGAAATGCGCTCGGTCAAAGTGAATCCGAATCTAGCGTAAAGCGCGCGTGCGACTACCTGTGTCTCGTGGGTCATTAACGTCATGCGTTTGAACCCTGATGCACGCGCGTGATTCAGACAGATCGTCATTAAACGCTTGCCCAAGCCCATTCCGCGGGCCTCGGGTTCCAGAAAGAACAATCGCAGTTTCGCGACGCCGGGTTCTTCTGTACTCATGCAAAAAATTGATCCCAGCCGCGTCTCGCCGCTATGAGCAATAAAGGCGCGGTTTCCATCAATGCCTTGGACCGGAAAAAAAGCCGTCAGGATTTGCATGACGAGCATTTCCATGCGGTAATCAAATTTATATTCCGTGTAATAGGTCTCGGCGTGCCGATTGACGACCCATCCGGCGTCGCCTGGGGTTAAATCGCGAAATTCGACTGGACCCGGCAGGTCAAATGATCTCACCGCCTGCTCCAAAGCCCGGGCGACGCGCCCTGCATCTGCCCCATCCAATCGCTTGTGGACCTCAAGTGCCATCCGGTCGACAAGCTCGCTAAACTTCTGGTGCCCAGATTCAGTAAGATCAAGTTCCTTTTGCCGTGCATCATGTTCAGAAGGTTTTCTTAGAATCCATCCGGATCGCTCAAAGTTCTTCAGGATACGACTGACATAGCCTTCGTCGAGGTCCAGGGCATTGGCGATCAACCGGGCAGTTGAGCCATTTTGCACTCCGATCTCATAGAAAACCCGTAGTTCTGTGAGGTTCATTCCACTACCGCCGTAGTCGGGGGAGAACAAACCCATTCTCTGTGTGTAGAACCGATTGAAGGCGCGAATTGTCGAGATGTGATCCATTCTGCAATTCCATTTACTTGACAAATTCAAGCAAAATAGAATTACTTGATTGTGTCAAGTAAAAGCGCACTACCGTAGTGCCAGCGCATTTTCTGTGTCCCCGACAATACAATAGTTAAGCCCGTGTGAAGGCCAAGTTCAAAACTAGTGCTGGCCGAAACCGGCATTCATTCGGTGTCGGCTCAGTCCCGCTCAGCCTACCAAGGCATGTACAAGCAGACTGATTTTGGCCCGCCGAACCGCCGCATGACCGCTCTGAGCCCCAAGGCTGCTGAAGAACCGCCAATTGATCATGATCGCTTTAGTGTAGCATCATGTTGTTAAAAGTCATTTCTGAGGGCAGACCCATGGTTCACACTGAAGTTTTTGACACGCAGCTAACTGAACTATTTGAATGGCGTCGCGACTTTCATGCTCATCCGGAAATCACATTCGACGTTCATAGAACCGCCAGTTTGGTTGCTGAGCGCTTGCATGAGATGGGTGTCGACGAAGTTTTTACTGGTATTGGGAAAACCGGCGTCGTTGCAGTGATAAAAGGTGAAAGTACAGCAAGCAACAAAGTGATTGGCTTACGCGCGGATATGGACGCTTTGCCCATGCAGGAGCAGACAAATCTTCCTTACGCATCCAAAATAACAGGCCGAATGCATGCCTGTGGACATGATGAGCATACAACGATGCTGCTGGGCGCTGCTCGCTATCTGACTGAGACCCGTAAATTCAATGGAACTGCGGTTCTGATTTTCCAACCAGCGGAAGAGGCGGAAGGCGGTGGCCTCGCCATGGTTCAGGATGGCCTGATGGACCGTTTTGGTATTCAAAGCGTTTTTGCGCTTCATACGTCTCCTGGTCTGCCCATCGGCCATTTCTCTACTCGCCCGGGAGGCATAATGGGGTCTGCGGACCTATTTGAAGTGCAAATAACTGGAAAAGGCTGCCATGCAGCTTTTCCACACGAGGGTCACGACCCGGCCATTGCCGTTGCTCAGATCATCCAAGGTTTCCAGACGATTGTGTCGCGTTCAATAAATGCGTCGGCACAACACGTCGTTTCAATCACGCAAATCCACATGGGGAATGCAGATAACATCATCGCTGAGACAGCGGAGATCAGAGGGACCGTGCGCAGCCTATCCAGCAAGGCACGTGCTTTGGGCAAACAAAGGATGTACGACATTTGCGCGGGTGTAGCGTCCATGACGGGTACGGATATCGATTTCAATTACATTGACGATTTGCCGGTGACGGAGAACGACCCGAAACAAACCGACTTTGCCATAGATGCGGCCACTAGACTGGTGGGCTCCGAGACAGTTGACAGCAACCGAACACCAACCATGGGCGGAGAGGATTTTTCTTAAATGCTTGAGCAACGTCCGGGCAATTTCATGTTTATCGGCAACGGAGATAGCGCGGCATTGCACAACCCAGCCTTCGATTTCAATGATGACGCACTCGCTTATGGCTGCGCGTACTTTGCTACAATTGTTGAGCAACAGTTAGCGATCTGACCCGCACGGAAGTCCGATTGCCGGAATTGACATTGGTGCCGCCGCCGCGAATTGAAGCTTTGTCCGGATAGTGTTGAAGAAGTCGCCGTTTGGGCGCGTTCAGGATGCGGCCTCAATAGGCTTCCGCCTTCCCTTCATCCCGTCAGTCTAGGTTGTGGCACCAGCTTGGCGAGTTTCCGAAGGTTTTGGGCGGTTGCTGCGAGTTGAAACTGTTCATATGCGCCTTTGGGTCCTCGTAGCCGCATCGTCGGAACGCCTATGTATCGTTTCAGATGTGCGAAGAGCATCTCAACCTTCCTTCTCTGAATGAACGAGGTCATGTACGCATCGGTCTTGCGGATATCGCGGGCGACGTCGCGAGCCGCTTCATGGACGGAACGAAGCACGTTCCGGGCTGGCTGATTTGGACAGCAATTTGCTTTCAATGGGCATGCGTCGCAGTCGTGCTTTGATGCACGATATTTAATGAAACCGTCTTTGCCGCCATTTGGCTTGCGCGGTTTGGAGAAGTTTCGCCGATATGTTCGCAGCTCTTTATTGCCGGGGCATGTGTAGCTGTCGGTCGTGGGGTCGTAGACGAAGTCTTCGCGCGAGAACGTGCCGTCCGTCCGTTTAGATTTATCCCACACCGGGATGTGCGGAGCGATGCCGCGCTCTTCCACCAACCAGCCCAGCATCTCCGCTGAGCCGTAGCCCGTATCGCCGACCAGCTTGTCCGGCGTCATGCCGAAGCGGTCCGTAATCCGGTCGATCATGCGTCGTGCAGCAAAGGCCTCAGCGGTTCGGATCGGAACCGATGGTTCAACATCGACGATCACCGCATTATCCAAATCCACCATATAGTTGGTGGAATATGCGAAGAAGGCAGCCCCACCGTCCGCGCCTGTCCAGCGTGCGGCGGGATCAACGGGTGAGATGTATTTGGGGACAACTTTGGTGGATGCGCCGAAAGCCGCATCATCCAGCGTTTCGAGATATTCCTCAACCACACGAGTGGCTAGGTCGGGCGGCAAACCCACTTTGCTATCGACACCCCGCGTCTGGTTCGCATTCGCCGGGATCAGGCTGGCATCGACGCCGAAGCTATCGCCGCCAACCAGGCCCTCATCGATGCAGCGCCTCAGGACAGTCTCGAAGAGGTGGCGGAATAACCCGCACTCACGGAAACGCCCGTGTCGGTTCTTCGAGAAGGTCGAATGGTCTGGCACCGGATCGGTCAGATCGAGCTTGCAAAACCACCTGTAGGCCAGGTTGACATGCACCTCTTCGCAGAGCCGCCGCTCGGACCGAATGCCTTGGCAATAGCCCAACAACAGCATCCGGATCATCAACTCTGGATCAATCGAAGGACGACCGTGAGCACTGTAGGACGGTGCCAGCAGGGGGCGAACTTCCGAAAGATCAAGGAAGCGATCAATGCCGCGTAACGGATGATCAGCAGGCACAAACTCTTCAATCGAGAACTCATAAAACAGCGCCCCTTGCGCCACCTGCCTCGGTCCCATCATCACCGCACCTCCACTCTCAAAAACGAGTGAATCAGCGACAGGCAAACCAATCAACGGAATTTTTCAACACTATGTCCGCGATCTGTAAGTTCGACCTGCATGGAATTTTTCGCTCGCGGCAAAGGACCGCAATGCGGGCTGCGACCGCAGAATCCAGATGGGTCGTTGGATGTCGGCTCAGGGCCGGTGTTTTCTCCGTATGTAGTCATCCTAGTCAGATAGGCCGCCACTAATGGGCGTGTGTTCGTCGAACGACAGATGACGTGTCTTTTCCGGATTGCGAACAACGTAAACAGCGGTAATCACGTCGTATTCGATCTCCAACGACATCGTTTGCAAAAGGCCGCTCGCTTCATGGCTGAGGATCGATGGCAGATTGTTCAGGTGGCAGAATTGCCATTGCTGGACAGATTGATCAGAGTATTTACGCGCCAATCCAGACAATAGCCGCATCACCTTATCTCGGCCCAAAATCGGATTGAGTGTCGCCAGCACTTTGCCGCCGCCATCCGAAACAAATCTTACGTCTTGCGCAAGCAATTTGGTAAGAACGTCGGTGTCGCCGCTTTTGGCGGCCATGAAAAATGCCTTGGCGATGGCTTCGCCTTGTTGCGGCTCAACCTGTGTTCGAGGTTTGCTGCGCTGCACATGTTTCCGCGCTCGGCTGACAAGCTGGCGGCAGGATTCAGGTGTGCGTTCCAGTGCCGATGCCAGCTCGTCATATGATTGCTCGAACACATCGTGGAGCAGAAATGCTGCCCGCTCGAGAGGTGTCAGCCGCTCCAGCGCCAGTAGGAGTGCCACTGAGACGTCACGGTCCAGTCGCTCGGTGGCATCATCTGTGATCAGTGGTTCCGGCAACCACTCGCCGGGATATGTTTCGCGTCGAATACGCGCGGCCCGCATGTGATCCAAACATAACCGCGTGACGGTTCGGATCAGAAAACCCGTCGCGTCCCGCACACTGGCATGATCAACCTTCTGCCAACGCAAAAATGCGTCCTGTACTACATCCTCCGCGTCGCCAACGGTGCCCAGCATTCGATAGGCGACCGCAAACAAGCGCGGTCGCAGATCGACAAAAATCTGGTCGTTGACGGGTGAAATCATATGACTCATGCGGCCGAGGCCTCCTTGGCGGCAGGATGTGGCGTTGCAAAGCCAATAGCAATGCGGTTCCAGGCATTGATCGTTGTCACAACCAGCGTTAGGGCGATCTTTTCCTGATCTGAAAACTGAACGGCCATCTCTTTATAGATGTGATCCGGTGCACCATTCTGCTCGATGCGGGTCAGCGTTTCGGCCCAGGCAAGAGCGGCGCGTTCACGCCCGGAATAAAGAGACGACTCTCGCCACGCGTTCAGTAAGTGAAGCCTGTCTTCACTCTCACCCTGCGCACGCGCGTCATGGGTGTGCATGTGAATGCAGAAAGCGCAGCCGTTGATCTGCGACACGCGCAATTTTACCAGTTCGATTAGACTGTGCTCAAGGCCGGATGTTTTGAGGCATTCCTCCATGTCGAGCATTGGCTGCATAAGTTGCGGGGCAACGGCGAAGTGGTTTAGGCGGGATTGCATGAGGTGCTCCTGTATTCGGGTGTATAGAAACAGGACGCGGCAGGCGTGGAGTTTGTGACATGGGTGCGTAACAAATCAGTTTTTATTGCGTAGGGTGGACAGTTATATATCAATCGAGTTGCGCAAAGTTCACCAGTGTTTCGCGAATGCTTTACTCGACTGCAGGTGCCCTGTTTCCAAGGTGCGCCATGTTCTGAAAATGTGATGGTTTCTTGGGAGGCGCTTAATTTATCAGTATTTATTTCGTATCTTCGTCAACCGCCTCGCCCAGTGCTTTAAGCAGTCCATTCAAGTTATCGCGCTGCTCGGGCGATAAACCGTTCATAAGCCGATGTTGTGTTTCAACGTGATCTGAGACGGCATTTTCGATTTTTGAGAACCCGTCCCTCGTCAATCGGATCAAGAAGCCGCGTTTGTCTTCCGGATTTGGCGCGCGCTCGACCAAGCCGGCCTTGACGAGCTGGTCAATTCGGTTGGTCATTGTCCCCGATGTCACCATGGTCAGGTCAAGCAATTCCCCCGG
>NZ_JBQFLR010000019.1:0-72565 GCF_056531345.1 Ruegeria sp. N7
CTCCCAACTGTCAGTTCGAGCGCATTTCTGCTAGCGCTCAAACGAACATATCTTCGGCAACCTGGCTGAAGCCCGAAAGATCATCAAAAACTGGAGGATTGACTACGATACACAGCGACCGCACATTTCTCTCGGCGGACTGGCACCAGCCGTTTACGCTAATCTTAACCGTACCGCCCGGCCTGCTTCGCTTGAGTTGCGCAACGGTTCCGCTCAGCAGGCCTTGACCGCAACCTAATCACGAGAAAGAAACGGGAACGGATTCTACATCCGATCGGCCCGGATCAAGGGGCCGAGTCATTGAATATCACTCTCAGGGCACCTCGAGATCATAGAAGTGTGCGGCGGTTTCTCTGAAAACCGCCGATTGTGCTTCAGCCGGAACCAGATCACGGTAAGCCTTTACCAGCGATGTGTAATTGCCATAGAGTTTGTCGACCGGGAAATTCGAGCCAAACATGACCCTTTTAGGTCCGAATTGTTCAAGGCAAATCTCCACGATCGGGCGAATACTCTCAGGCGCCCAGTTGTGATCGAACATGCCCAGACCTGAGAGCTTGCATGAGACGTGCGGCAGATCGGACAGCGCGCGCAATCTTTGAGCCCAGCTTTTCAGGCCCGCCGGAGTGCGGTCATATGGTGATCCGGCATGGCATAGAGCGACTCGTGTATTCGAGGCTTGAGCGAGAATTCGCGCGGTTTTTACGATCAAATCAGGAATGAGCTGCAGATCAAAGCTGAGGTCACGCCGTCCAGCCTCCTTCAGTCCGTCCAGAAACCGCGGATCGTCCAACAGGAAATTGGTTCCCGTCTGCGCGTCCTCTCCGGGTGCGCGCCCGACGATCTGGCGCACACCGCGTACAGTTGGAAGGGCCTGAAACGTATCAAGCTGGGCGTGTAGGTCAGCCGAGGTCAGGTCACAGAACACAACCTGCGCCATTGGCCAGTCTGGATTGGTTTCGGCGACAGCTTGAACCCACCGGGCTTCGTCCAGACCGTTTTTGGCCCCCACCTGGATATGGATCGAGGCACCGACTCCGCAGGGCGCGGCTTCGGACCGGAACTCGCGCAGCAGATAATCCCGTTGAATCGGCGTCGGGTCGCCAAAGAACCTTTCCACCCCGCGCGCCATCAGCCAGGGGTAGTTTACAGCTTCAAGGTCCCAAAGGTGGTGATGGGCATCGATCCAGCCGGTCATGTTCGCGGTACTTTCGACATGCGCCCCAAAATATCGACACCCTGTTGTTTCCAGAAGTGCAGCAGGTCAATGAAAACCCAGTTCTCGGCCAGCTTGTCACCCGCGCGACGATAGATGTCGATCACACGGAATTCACCGGTCTTGTCTGTGGCGGGCATACCCATGAACCCGCCGGTGGGCCGCGCCGTGAAATTCGGCCAGCCGAAAAAGCCGCCATAGTGACCCTCAGCCAAGCGGCAAATGTGCTTGGTCTTCGAGCGGTCCGTTAAGGATGCGCGGAACGGGCCTGAGTGCTGCTTTGCATAACGCTCAATCGTATAGGTCGCACCGATCCCGGCGGGCCCCCACCAAATCATGTCTTCGCTCCATGTCTGGCGCAATTCTTCCTCAAGGCTCAAGCCGCTGTTCCATTGGCCGAGATCGGAAATCATGGCATTGATCGTGTCGAGAGTTTTCTCGCCTTCTTCGGCAGGCTGCGGGCTGAACATCAACCCGTCATGCGTCATCGGTCCGGGTTGAACCAGATGGGCTGCAGTTTGAGGCGGGAAGGGCTGCAACCCGACCTGCATCATGAAATGCGGGATGTCGAAATACATCGCCGTTTCGGCGATCTTGCCATTCTCGATCTTGTTGAACTCACAATAGCGCAAAAACGCCATCTTGCCCGTGGGGGCGATGCCCAGCCACGCATTGTCGAACAGGCCCATCAGATGCCCCATTGAAACAACCCAGACCGAGGTGAATCCGTCCATCTCGTTTTTTCCGGCCATGAACACGTCCATCCGGCGCTGCATTTTCCTTAGACTTTGCTTCAGGGGACGCCAGAATGCCTGTGCTACGTCATGGGTGCCCCGAAGCTCATCAAACGGGTGGAAACCGCGCCACAGGTAGTCTTCTGTGCAGAACTCAGACAACGTGTTGGCGATATCCGATTCTTTTACGCTGCTGAGCGCCGAGTAGTAATCCAAGATGATCGCTTTTTGGATTTCATGGGACATTATTACTTTCTTTCAGTTCTTTAGTCGCTGTCATGGGGCGAGTTGCGAAGAAGATGAAGTCGATGTTTGCACACGCATGCAAAAAAAGCTTGCCAGATGTTTCTTTTGTTGTCTATGGTTTTGCAAGCGTATGCACGATGAGTGCAGCAGGGAGGACAGAATGGCCGAAATTCAACTTCGCAATGTTGGAAAGCGTTGGGGATCGTTTGTTGGAGTTGACAATTTTGACCTGACGATAGCCGACAAGGAATTCCTGGTACTTCTTGGGCCGTCAGGTTGCGGAAAGACCACGACAATGCGCATGATTGCTGGTCTCGAGGACGCGTCTGAGGGCGATATCCTGATCGATGGCGCCCGAGTAAATGACATGGAGCCCAAAGACCGCGATGTCGCGATGGTGTTCCAGTCATACGCGCTCTATCCGAATATGAATGTATATGAGAACATTCGCTTCCCGCTGAAAGTTCGCGGTATTGACCCTGCTACCCATGACGAAAAAGTGCGGCGCGCTTCGGCTATGGTCGAGCTGGATGACTTCCTGCACCGCAAACCGGCGGAACTGTCTGGCGGTCAGCGTCAGAGGGTTGCCCTGGCTCGTGCCATTGTGCGCGAGCCGAACGTGTTCCTGATGGACGAGCCACTATCTAACCTTGACGCAAAACTGCGCGTTTCTACCCGCGCGCAGATCAAGAACCTGAGCCACGAATTGGCGGTCACCACGATCTATGTGACCCACGACCAGATCGAGGCAATGACCTTGGCTGATCGGGTGGTGATCATGAAACAAGGTGTGGTTCAGCAGGTTGGCTCCCCAACCGATATTTACGATGAACCTGCAAATACATTTGTGGCCAGCTTCATCGGCAACCCGGCAATGAACCTTGTCGATGGCGAGGTTCAGGGTGGCGTGTTCCGCGCCCAAAGCACAGAGGTGCACGGGGTGAACGCGCCGGACGGTCCTATCACGCTGGGGTTTCGCGCCGAGGACGCAAATGTTGTGGAAAGTGACGGCGAGATCAACGCGCCGATCTATACGCAAGAGTTGTTGGGCGACAGCACCATGGTTTCGGTTCGGATCGGTGGTGCGCTGGTCTCGGTCAAGGCCGACAAAACCTATCGGGCCGAAATCGACGATCAGGTCTCTATTCATATCCATACCGATCACTGCCATCTGTTTGATGCGAAAACCGGGGCTCGCCTGGAGGGCTGAGAACCGCAAACCACACCCGTTGGGACGGGGTAATCTGGGTGCAGACTTCGAAGATGCACCATCCATCTAGGGAGGAATATTGATGTTTCTAAAGAAAATTGCATTGGCCGGCTCGGTAGCCGCCTTTGCCGCAAGCGCGGGATATGCCTGCGAAATCGGCGCACGTGTCAATATAGTCGGCAATGAATTTGCGGCCATCCAGGCCGTCGCAGCCGGAGCGAAGGAATGCACCGGGGCGTCGGTAGAATCCAACCTGACATCCGAGCACCAGACCATCAACGTGGCTGGCCTGTCGGGCAATCCGTCGGAATACACGACCGCAATCATCGCCAATAGTTCGGTTGTGGCACTGATGAACGAAGACGTTATTCGTCCGCTCAATGATCTGGTGGAAAAGTATGGTCAGGACCTGCAGCCTGGGCAGCTGATCAAGATTGGCGACAACATCATGGCTATCGCCTTCATGGCGAACGCGCAGCATCTGATGTACCGCAAGGACATCCTTGAGCAAGCCAGTGTGGAAGTCCCGACTACCTATGAGGAGATGCTCGAGGTGGCCGAGGCCATTCGTGCGCAGGGTATTATGCAAAACCCGGTTGGTGGAGCCTATGCATCGGGTTGGAACCTGGCGCAGGAATTTAACAATATGTTCCTTGGTTATGGCGGCAGCCATTTTAAACCCGGTACGGCCGAACCCAACGTGAATTCTGAGGCCGGTGTCAACGCCTTGAATATGATGAAGGCTTTGTCGGAATACATGAATCCCGACTTCCTGACTCATGACTCCAACGCTACCAATGCCGAATACCGTGCTGGCAACGTTGCAATCATGAATATGTGGGGTTCGCGCGCATCGCAGCAAACCACCACCGAAGGTGTGTTGCAGGAGGTAATCGACGGCCATGCGATTGGCGCGCCGCTGACAGTTGGTGGCGGAGATATCCCTGCAACGACCCTGTGGTGGGACGGTTGGACTGTCGGAAAGAACATCTCAGATGAAGAGGCCGAGGCCACATTCATTGCAATGAAACATGGCATCCGTCCTGACATGCTGAACGATGAAACCACGCCGTTGGCGGTCTGGCTGATTGAAGGCTACCAGCCGGGAAAAGATGCCGAGGGTGTGTTTGCTGCGGCCAAAATGGGCACACCACCCTATCCGATGCTACCGTACATGGGGCTCATGCACAGCGCACTTGGCAACGAACTTGCTGATTTCATGCAGGGCAAGGAAAGCGCGGAACAAGCGTTGGCTGATGTAGAAGCCGCCTATCGTGCCGCCGCCATCGAGCAAGGCTATCTGCAATAAGAAGCCTATTGCGCGGGTGCCTTTGATACCCACCCGCGCAATCCTACTCACGCGAGGATTGCAACATGCGCCATAAGACATTCCTTTGGTTCTTCCTGCCCACAGGACTCGCGATGCTGCTGTTCATTGCAATGCCAATTGTCTCGGTGGTGACTCAATCGATCTTCGCGCCCCACCCGGCCGTTCTGTTAGAGGTGGAAAACTGTACCCCGCTTATCGGATGCACAACTGAGACCACTGTTGATCAAGAGGCCACCGCGGCGCTTCGCGCCGAGCAACCTCTGGGCCGGTTTGTGGGATTGGACATTTACTTTAACCGAGGCCATCTGGCGATACAGGAAATTGGTCAAATCTGGGCCGCAAATGAAACATGGGGCGGCTTTTTCTCGGAACTCGGCAATTTGCCCTTTTACCGGGCGATGGCATTCACGCTGACCTTCGTTGCTGTCGTGACACCGCTCACAATTGTATTGGGGCTGGTGATTGCGCTGGCAGTAAACTCCCTGCACAGGCAACTCAAAGGTCTGATGATCTTTTTCTCTCTTCTGCCCATGATCGTGACCCCGCTGATCGGCTCGCTCATCCTGTTTTGGATGATTGACAGTCGCGGGGTGATCGGCAACGCCCTCGTATATCTTGCTGGAGATCCGGATTTCAGCCTGAAAGCATCAACAGGGCTGATGTGGGTAGCGCTGATGGTCTATGGTGTTTGGCACGCTGCGCCGTTTGCCTTTGTCGTGTTCTATGCTGGCCTGCAAACCTTGCCCCAAGACCAGATTGAGGCCGCCCAGATAGACGGGGCGACGCGCTGGCAGCAGGTCAAATTCGTGGTTGTGCCCCATCTCATGCCCCTGGTCACATTTGTTGCGCTGATCCAGTTGATGGACAATTTCAAGGTGTTTGAACCTATCATCGGCTTCAGTGCACAAGCGCATGCGCAATCACTCAGCACCTTCATCTTCTACGATCTCGGTGGCGAGACTCGGCAACTGTCTTCCGCTGCTGCTACCTCTGTGATGACGATTTTCGGGGTCGCAATTCTTCTGTCGCCCGTGCTTGTCCGCACCTGGCGCGATTTCAAAGGAGCAAGATAATATGGCCAGCCGCGCGCAAAGAATGCCTACAAGCCTTCGGATCGCCTCATCCCTGTTTGTGCTCCTATGGTTTATCCTGGCCGCCTTTCCGTTCCTCTGGACGGTTTGGGGGTCGTTCAAGGTCGAGCTGGATTTCTTCTCGATCGCTGACTGGACCAACGCCCTGACCGGTGCCCGAACCGAAGCGGTTTATGGCTCGCCGTTCACCACCACCGGATATGAGGGCGCATGGATTCAGGAAGAGTTCTGGCGCAATGTTCTGAACACCGGGATCGTCTGTTTCTTTGTTGTTACCATCTCACTGACTATCGGGACGTTAGGGGGCTATGCCCTTTCGCGGTCTACTTACAACTACACATTCTGGCTTTTGATCACGGCGTTAATTTTCCGTGCAATGCCGCCAATCACTCTGGTCTCGGGTTATCTGTTACCCTTCTTTGAATGGAATGTTTGGGGAATTCTTCCAACCACCATTATCGTGCTTGTGGCGATCAACCAGCCGTTCACTCTTTGGATGTTGCATTCCTTCTTCAAGAACATCCCGAGCGAGTTGGATGAAAGTGCCAAGGTCGACGGATGCAACCAGTTTCAGGCTTTCCGACGTGTGATCATTCCGGTGATGTGGCCAGGCGTCATCACGACCGGGCTGTTCTCGTTCCTTCTGGCCTATAACGACTTTGCCGTGGGGGCGATGCTGCTGTCTGAAAGCAACCGTACTATGGTGCCTGCCATTGCCGCATTCCTCGGTACAACGCAAACCGAGGGCAACGTGATGTTCGCTGTTGCAGCCGTGGTTTCAGCCACTGTTCCACTGTTCATACTGGTGATGTTCTTCCAGCGTCAGATCGTCGGCGGCCTGACCGCCGGGGCTGTGAAAGGCTGACATAAATGGGGCGCACTCATCCTCAGTCCGTATCTGCCCATGCGCACGCAGCCAGCCTGAACTTGGCTGCGCGCCGGGCCCGACGGCCGGGACGAATTCCATTTGCCATGATGCGCGCGGGTCCTCGTGCCTGCACACCGCCACAGCGAATAGGAAAACGTCCTAAAAAGGAAAGCGCCATGAACAAGCGCGCAAATCGCCCAGCGATGGGTATTGCTACCGGAACCACGTTTGAAAACAAACAGCTTTATCGTCAGTTTCTCGAAAGCTTTGATAAGGGCCTCGGCGAGACCATGGAGACGGCCGCCAGCGAGATTTTCGCCGCAACGGCCACTACCGAAGCGAGCCATCCGATCAATGCAGCCCCCGATGGCAACGGCTACGTCAGCTCTGTCATCTTGCCGATTTCAGAGGCGTTCGAGGGGCTCACCCGTCAGAACTATGTGGTCACAGGTGGCGAATACCTGGGAAGCGAGTGGGTCACCTCGACCGGGTATTTCCACGGTCATTTCAAGCGACCGCTTTGTGGTATTCCACCCAGCGGCAAACTGGCATTTCTGCGCTTTGGTGAATTCCACCGAATGGAAGATGGCAAGATCGTCGAATCCTATGTCTTTCTCGGCTTTGCCGAGTTGATCATCGCGCTTGGCCTCTGGCCGCTGGAACTGCAGGGCTATGAAGGTGTCGTGCCGGGTCCGGCAACGCATGACGGCATCGTCATTGGGCCTTCAGACTCAGCGCAGTCACGCGCCACAGCAGATCTGGTCGAGGACATGTTAAAACAGCTAACGACCGAGGACCAAAGCTGGCGGCCTTATTGGGATGACCGAATGGTGTGGTACGGTCCCGGCGGGCTGGGATCCTATGCCACGGTCGATGCCTTCGCCGATTTCCAATCCCCCTTCGAGGACACGTTCGAAGGCTGGGGTGACGGCAGGGACGCAGGCGTCACCGGGGTCGGCTCGAATTGCAAGGCCGGGGATGGCGACTATGCATTCCTGTGCGGCTGGCCGCAGATCACCGGCGTCCACGTCAAATCCTTCCTGGGCCTGGAGCCAACGGGAAAGCGCGTTTTTATGCGTGACTGCGACTGGTGGCGCTGCGCAGACGGCAAGATCATCGAGAACTGGTGCATGCTCGATATTCCACATCTGCTGTTGCAACTGGGTTACGACCTTTTTGCCCAAATTTCTGAACAGACCCGATGAGCTGTTCCGCCAGACATAACGCCATTGCGCGCCACCCGGCGCTCAACCGGATGCCAAGGGATTTTCTGACGGCCGACCAACCCTCCCCGTCCAGACAGAAAGCCCCTTGGTAACCATAAAAGGAAAAGACACATGAAGGGCTCCCGCCCCGAACAGGCCGTGCTGACACGTAACACGGACATGAGAAAAACCGACGAGACCCGCGCCGTGATCGAGGGGATGGTCGATGGTTTGAACGATCACCGCATCGACGATATCGGCGAATTCTTCGCAGAAGGGTTCCGCTGGATCGGCAACCGGGGCTGCGGCACCAAAACTGGGCTCAAGGAGTTTCAGAACAACTGGCAACGCCCGTTCCAGGCAGCGTTTTCTGATAAGATTTGCATCGATGAGGCCCGGCTTTACATGGGCGAATGGGCTGCGGCCTTTGGCCGACAGGAGGCAACTCATTCGGGCGAGTTCCTGGGCATCGCTCCGACGGGAAAGCGGGTCGAGATCCGGTACATGGATTTCTGGAAAGTCGTCGATGGCAAGATCGTTGACAACTGGGTGAACGTCGATTTCGCCCATGTCGCCGCGCAGCTTGGCGTTGATCTGTTCAATGGTGAAGGCTGGGAAGCATTTGACCGGGGAGAAAAAACTCCACCCCGGCCCGAAAACTGAGGATAGAGACAATGGCTATTGAATACCTGAAACGCGGCAAACCTGAAGCTGATCGGGCGGAAGACGATGCCAAAACCCGAGCTGTTGTCGAAGCAACGCTGGCGGATATCGAAACCCGCGGCGATACCGCTGTGCGCGAGCTGTCAGAGAAGTTCGACAACTACTCGCCGGAAAGCTTCCGCCTGAGCCAGGATCAGATCGACGAGTTGATCAACTCGCTGACTGAACGCGAACTGGCCGATATCAAATTCGCGCAGAAGCAAGTGACGAACTTTGCGCAGGCACAACGCGACTCGATGCTGGATATCGAGGTTGAAACTCTGCCAGGAGTGATCCTTGGTCACAAGAACATCCCTGTTCAGTCAGTGGGATGCTATGTCCCCGGTGGCAAATTCCCGATGGTGGCTTCGGCGCATATGTCAGTGGCAACTGCCAAGGTCGCCGGTGTTCCGCGCATCATAGCTTGTACCCCACCCTTCCAAGGCAAACCCAATGCGGCCGTGATCGCAGCGATGCATCTAGGAGGCGCGCATGAGATCTATGTTATGGGCGGTATCCAGGCCATCGGTGCCATGGCGATAGGGACTGAGACCATTGATCCGGTTCACATGCTGGTTGGCCCCGGCAACGCCTTTGTGGCCGAAGCCAAGCGCCAGCTGTTTGGCCGGGTGGGCATCGACCTGTTCGCGGGTCCGACCGAGACGATGGTCATCGCCGACGAAACCGCAGCGGATGCGGAGCTCTGTGCGACCGATTTGCTGGGACAGGCCGAGCATGGCTATAACAGCCCCTGCGTTCTGGTCACCAACTCGCGCAAACTGGCCGAAGAGACACTGAGCGAGATCGACCGTATCCTCGAGATCCTACCCACCGCCGGCACTGCCAAGGTCAGTTGGGAGGAATACGGCGAGGTCATCGTCTGCGACACCTATGACGAGATGCTTCAAGTGGCCGATGACATCGCGTCAGAGCATGTGCAGGTCATGACTGACCGCGACGACTGGTTCCTGGAAAACATGACCTGCTATGGCGCGCTGTTCCTTGGTCCGCGCACCAACGTGGCCAACGGCGACAAGGTGATCGGTACCAACCATACACTGCCGACCAAAAAGGCCGGGCGCTATACCGGCGGGCTCTGGGTCGGCAAATTCATGAAAACCCACAGCTATCAGAAGGTCGTCACTGATGAGGCCGCAGCGATGATCGGCGAATACGGCTCACGTCTGTGTATGCTGGAAGGCTTTGTCGGCCATGCCGAACAATGCAACATCCGTGTCCGGCGTTATGGGGGCATCAACGTGCCCTATGGTGAAGGCGCACCATACCGCGAGACGGCCGATGCGACTTCGTAAGCGTGACGAATCTTGCGCAGGGATTCGACCGGGGCCCTACAGAATTTTTTGGATAAGAAGTTAAAATAATGCGAGATTTCGCAATGGATACTCACTCTACCCACAAGGTCCTGATCGCGCCCCTGCGCGAGGCAATGTATAAATTCGACGAAGCCGGAGTACGAGCGGCGCTGGAGGCGGTGATTGCGCCCGATGCTGCCATCCACATGTTGTATCCATTCGGAGATCTGACCGGCCCGCAGGAACTCTATGACACCTGTTACGCGCCACTTCTGAAATCCATGCCCGATCTTGAGCGTCGCGATTGGATCGTCATGGGTGGTCGGACAGAACAGGGCAACGACTGGGTTGGCTGCGGCGGCCACTACTTCGGCACCTTCGTCGCCCCCTGGCTGGACATCCCGCCGACCGGGCATCTGACCCACATGCGGTTCCACGAATTCTACCGCTTTGAAAATGGCAAGGTTGTCGAGATTCAGGCACTCTGGGACGTTCCCGAAGTCATGATGCAGGCGAATGCCTGGCCAATGGCCCCGTCTCTGGGGCTGGAGTTCTGCATTCCCGGCCCGGCGACTCTGGATGGCGTTGTGTCCGGACCGTGGGATGAGGTGAAATCTCTGGCCTCGTGCAATCATATCGTCGACATGCTGAAACATCTTGAGAAACACCCCAGCCAGGGTGGGCCCGAAGTGATGGAGATGGAGCGGTTCTGGCATCCGCGCATGAACTGGTACGGTCCCGCAGGGATCGGGACAGCGCGCGGTATCGCGGGATTCCGCAACTGGCACCAGATTCCATTCCTCAACGGAATGCCCGATCGTGGTCAGTATGCCGACGAGATCACCTTTCACTTTTTTGGTGATGGCGACTACGCCGCTGTGACCGGCTGGCCGAACATGATCCAGACCGTCACCCATGACGGCTGGATGGGGATTGCGCCTTCGGGCAAACGGATCACTTTGAAGTCACTTGATTTCTGGCGTCTGGAAGGTGGGCTGATCCGCGAGAATTGGGTGTTGGTCGATCTGCTGGATGTGTATCGGCAATTGGGCGTAGATGTTTTTGCCCGACTGCGTGAGTTCAATAAGGCACGTGTACCCGGCACCATCCCATTCCCGGTCGGCGAGGTCTGATATGCCACATTTTCCCAGCACCCCCAGTTTCGACCTGAGCGGCAAGCGAGCTTTGGTCGCCGGAGCCTCGTCGGGCATAGGCATGGCCTGCGCTGTGGCGCTGGCGGAACATGGTGCTGAGGTCACTTTGGCGGCGCGCCGTGCTGGTGCGCTTCAGGATATTGCAAAAGATATGTCGGCGCAGGGTTGGTCTGCCAGGGTTCTGGAACTGGATGTTTCGGACGTGGCGGCAACCGCTGAAGCCGTGGCGCAAAATGGGCCGTTCGATATTCTGCTGAACTCAGCTGGGCTTGCCCGACACAGCAAGGCCGTGGAAACACAGCCGGAAGATTTCGATGCGGTGATAGGCGTCAATGTCAAAGGTGCTTATTTCCTGACCCAGGCTGTTGCCAAAGGCCTTCTCGACGCTGGCCGCCCCGGTTCGCTGATCAATATCTCTAGCCAGATGGGCCATGTTGGTGGTCGCGAACGCGCGGTTTATTGTGCGTCGAAATTCGCGGTCGAAGGCTTCACCAAGGCGATGGCGCTTGAGTTGGGACCGTCAAAGATCCGGGTTAACACGATTTGCCCCACCTTCATTCTGACGGATCTGACAAAGTCGACTTTTGACGATCCGGACAAGCGGGCCTGGATTCTGGACAAGATTAAACTGGGTCGCCCCGGAGAGGTTGAAGACATAATGGGGGCGGTGGTTTATCTGGCCTCGGATGCATCGTCGCTGGTGACGGGCACGGCATTGATGGTTGACGGAGGTTGGACGGCAGACTGATGGCGACACAAAAAGTTACATCACTGGAAGTTGCCCGTCTCGCCGGGGTCAGCCAATCTGCGGTCAGCCGTGTGTTCACCCCCGGCGCGTCTGCGTCGAAAAAAACCGTTGAAAAGGTGCGCAAGGCGGCCAAGGAACTGGGCTATCGCCCGAACGTTCTGGCCCGCGCTGTAGTGTCCGGGAAAAGCCGGATCATCGGGCTTGTCGTGGCCTATCTGAACAACCAGTTCTATCCCGAGGCGCTGGAGAAGCTGACAAACACGTTACAGGAACGTGGATACCACGTGCTGATATTCATGGCCTCGCATGAATCTGGAAACATCGACAATGTGGTCGAGGAAATACTCGACTTTCAGGTCGAAGGGATTATCGCCGCTTCGGTGGCTTTGTCCTCAGATTTGTCAGACCGCTGCCGAACGGCCGGTATACCGATGGTGTTGTTCAATCGGGCACAAGACGACACGGCGATGTCGTCAGTTACATCTGACAACGTTGCCGGTGGTCGAAAGGCTGCCGAGTTCTTGTTGGCAGCTGGGCACCAAAAGATCGGATATATCGCCGGGTGGGAAGGAGCTTCGACCCAGCGTGACCGCGAAACAGGGTTTGTTGCGACCTTGCAGAAAGCCGGGGTTACGCTGCACGCCCGCGAAGTAGGAAACTTTTCGACGGAAGAAGCCCGGCAAGCCACGCTGCGGATGTTCGAAGCCGATCCGCCTGATGCGGTGTTTGTCGCCAACGATCACATGGCCGTTTCCGTGATGGACACGCTGCGGTTCGAATTGGGGCTGAATGTTCCGGGCGACGTTTCGGTCATCGGGTATGACGATGTCACTGTCGCCTCATGGCCAGCCTACAACCTGACCACCATTCGACAGCCCGCCAATCGCATGGTCACGGAAACTGTCGATATTCTGCTCGGCAAGATCGAGGACCCCGATGCCGGCCCGCGTCGGGTCGAGATTGACGGACCGCTAATTGTGCGCGGCTCCGCCCGCATACCTGAAGGATGGAAGACATGAAGGGATTTGATCCCAAGTTCAAAGATTTCCCCGACTACATAATCGGGATTACCAAAGAAATCTGGGAAGATCGTGGCATTGCCACGCTGCACGACTATTACGCCCCGGACATCGTCGTGCGATCACCTGGGTCGGTGGTTGTCGGAAACCAGAATGTCATTGCTGCCACTATGGCAACTCTGGCAGAATTCCCTGATCGAACGCTGTTGGGTGAGGATGTGATCTGGTCGGGAACGCCGGAAGAGGGCATGCTGTCGTCGCATCGCCTTTTGTCCACAGCGACCCATCTGGGTGACGGTGTGTATGGCAAGGCGACCGGCAAGAAACTGGTCTACCGCATTTTAGCCGACTGCCACGCCATCAACAACCAGATCAACGATGAGTGGCTCATCCGCGACCAGAGCGCGATCGTGCAGCAGATGGGTTGGGACCCCAAGGAATATGCCCGCGATCTGATCGCGCGCGAGGGTGGGGCTGACGCCTGCGTGCAACCTTTCACACCGGCGAACGATCAGCCCGGCCCCTATAAAGGCCGTGGCAATGACAATGAATGGGGCCAGAAATACGCGGATATCCTGACCCGGATCATGAATGCCGATATGAGGGTGATCGAGGCTGAATACGACCGCGCTGTTCTGTCAGAATATCCCGGGGGCAAGACCGGCCACAGTTGGGGGCCGGTTGATCGGTTCTGGATGGGCCTGCGCGCGGCGTTCCCACGTGCCGAATTCAAGATCCACCACCAGATCGGCCGTGATGACCCGATGATGCCGCCGCGCGCCGCGATCCGCTGGTCTTTGCATGGCACACATGACGGCTGGGGCGTGTTCGGTGTGCCCACAGGGGCCGAGGTCTTTGTGCTGGGCATCAGCCAGGCCGAGTTCGGTCCATGGGGTCTGCGCAAGGAATACACCTTGTTTGACGAAACCTCGATCTGGAAACAGATTCTTCTGAAAACCGGCGATCTCTAGAATGTCGCACCGTATCTCAAATCTGGATGCCGGGCAGGCGTTGCGGCGGTACCACGCCCATCGCGCCAGCCTGCGCGCCCGGCGACTGAACAATCGTCCGCCGGGTGGTTTGGTTTGATCCGATCAAACCCAAATCAAAAGGAGAAAAGATATGAGTACCATCGAAAGCCGCATCGTCCGTTATGGCGAACTGAAGCCATGTAAAACCGCGTTCATCGACGCGCACACTCCGGGCTCGAACCAGAAAGAAAATTTTACCATCATTGGCGGTGGGGTCAGCGAAAGCCCGGATCAGCACGTCCACATCACCGACAAGATCGGGTTCAACATCGGTGCAGCGGGTCAACCGCCGAAATGCCGCAACTCGCTGCACAGCCACACCACCGCCGAGGTGTTCTTTGTTGCTAAAGGTCGATGGCGGTTCTTCTGGGGTCGTTATGGCACGGCTGGCGAGTTCATCGCCGAAGAAGGCGACATCTTCAACATCCCGACCGGGATCTTCCGCGGCTTCGAGAATGTCGGCCAGGACTATGGGATGATCATGTCGATGCTTGGTGGCGACGATGCCGGTGGCGGCGTGACCTGGGCTCCGCAAGTCATTCAGGATGCGCAGGCCCATGGCCTGATGTTGGGCAATAACGGCGTCCTTTACGATAGCAAAAAGGGTGAGGAACTGCCACACTATGTGCAGCCGATGCCGCTACTGACCGAGGAAGAGCTGAAAGCCTACCCTGAGGTTCCCGTTGATGCGGTGATCGGCAAATACGTCGCTCGCTACTGGGACCTGATGGCGCTGGCGGCGGACAAACCTGCGGTTGTGATCGGTGAAAATGGCCTGATCAAAGACAAGCCCGGTTTCGAGGTTGATTTTTTGACGCGCGGTTCGGCTGTGGCTGAACTGGTCAAGGCGGACAAACCCGTGGTTCTGATGCCGGCGAGTGGCCATTGGCGCATCAAAATCAATGAGGTCGAGGTTACCCTGTCCAACGGTGATACCGCTCTGGTTCTGCCCGGTGAAAGCTACAGCGCTGAACCGTCTATGACCGGGCAAGCGGGTCTGTACCGGATCACCGCAACCGACGACCCTGCTGGGGCGACTTGGACAGGAGAATAACGCCGAAATTACACGTCCCGGTTTCAATCGGGGCGCGCGCAGCACATCCATCGCCGGCTTTCCGGCCCGGCGATGGACCTAGATTTGAATGGAGATCCTAACATGACCCGCGTTTCAACCACCCATGTGGGAAGTCTGCCACGAAATCAGGAGGTCGTTGACTTCATCTTTGCTCGCGAGCGAGAGGAACCGTTCGATCAGGCTGCATTTGACGCCTGCATGACCGCGGCCGTGTCCGAAACCGTGCGGAAACAAGTCAAGGCTGGGGTAGATATCGCCTCGGACGGTGAGACCTCAAAGATCTCTTACGCCACTTACGTCAAGGACCGCTATACCGGCTTTGCAGGTGACAGCGCGCGCAATGCGCCAGCTGACCTCAAGATGTTTCCGGGCTTTCTGCAACGATTGGCCGATGACGGTGGAACGCCCCAGTATGCTCGACCCATGTGTGTGGGCGAGGTGCGCTCAAAAGGGCAAGGTGAGCTGCAGAAGGACATCGACAATCTCAAAGCCGCGATGGCCGAGCACGGGGTCGAGCGCGGTTTTATGAACGCCGCCAGCCCCGGAGTTATTTCCCTGTTTCTGCAAAATGATTTCTATCCGACGCGCGAGGCCTATCTGGCCGCGCTGGCCGATGCGATGAAGGAAGAATATGAGACCATCGTTGGTGCGGGTCTGGATCTGCAATTGGACTGCCCCGATCTGGCCCTGTCGCGCCATATGCTGTTCACCGATCTGTCCGACGACGAGTTCGTGAAAATCGCCAACATGCATGTTGAGGCATTGAACCACGCATTGCAGAATGTCCCATCTGACAAAGTGCGTGTCCATATCTGCTGGGGCAACTACGAGGGGCCGCATTGCTGCGACATCGGCATGGACAAGGTGTTTTCGACGCTGATGTCGACCAAATCGCGCTATGTGCTGTTCGAAACCTCTAACCCGCGACACGCGCATGAATGGACGGTGTTCCGTGACCGCAAGGGTGAAATTCCGGGTGACAAGGTTCTTGTGCCCGGTGTGGTGGACACCACGACGAATTTTGTCGAACACCCGGAACTGATTGCTCAGCGTACCGAGCGGTTTACGAACATAGTTGGAAATGAGCGTGTAATCGCCGGATCAGATTGCGGCTTTGGCACCTTTGCGGGCTTTGGTGCGGTAGATCCGGATATCGCCTACGCCAAGCTGGGCGCGCTTGCCGAAGGGGCTGCCCTGGTCAAATGACGCCGCTTATCCTCCTGCCCGGAATGATGTGCGATGCGCGGTTGTTCGCACCGCAGATTGACGCTTTGTCAGGCAAATACCCGATCCTGTGCGCACCAATCGGAGGACAGGACACAATGCAGGCGCTGGCCGCCGATGTGTTAGCCTATGCGCCCGAACGCTTTGCTCTGGCGGGACTCTCGATGGGTGGCATTGTGGGGATGGAAATCCTGCGTCAGGCACCGGACCGTGTGGCTGGTTTGGCGTTGATGGACACGAACCCGCTTGCTGATTTGGACGAGGTCAAAGCCAGGCGCGGCCCTCAGATCGATGCGGTCGGACGTGGCAACCTACGCAAGGTCATAGCCGAAGAGATGAAACCGAACTACCTGACTGAAGGTCCGCGCCGCGCCGCCATTCTGGACCTGTGCATGGATATGGCCATGGATCTTGGCCCGGACGTTTTTGTCAATCAATCTAAAGCTCTGCGTGATCGCCCTGACCAGAGCAACACTCTGCGCAACTTCACCGACGCAGCACTCATTCTCTGCGGGCGCGACGATGCCCTGTGCCCTGTTTCAAGGCATGAATTGATGCACGATCTGATGCCACAGAGCCGGTTGGAAATCATAGAAAACGCCGGCCACCTGCCGACACTGGAACAACCGCGACAAACAACGGCGGCTTTGATCCGCTGGCTGGAGTTGATATGAACCAATCCTTGCTGGACCTGCTGAAAAAGATCGACACGCCGACTGTTTGTAACGCAATCGAAGTGGCGCAGGGCAAGCGCGGATTCAATGAATTCACCCGGGGCACGATGTTATGTTCTGATCCCGATGCGGGCGCGATGGTTGGATATGCCCGTACCGCGAAGATTGCCGCCGTGAACCCGCCGTCAGAACCGCCTGAGGAGATCCGCCAACGTCGGATGGATTATTACAGGCATATGGCAACTGGGAGCGACCCGGCTGTCACCGTGGTTGAGGATTTGGATTATCCAGATTGCATCGGCGCCTTTTGGGGTGAGATCAATACGACGATCCACAAGGGCTTCGGCATCAGTGGTGCGCTGACCAACGGGGTAATGCGCGACCTGGGCGATCTACCCGGTAACTTCCCGGTTGTTGCCGGGTCAATCGGGCCCAGTCACGGGTTCGTACATGTGCGCAAAATCGGCACCTCGGTTTCTATCTTTGGTCTGAAGATCCAGAACGGCGATCTTGTGCACGCGGACCGTCATGGTGCGCTGGTTATCCCGCCCGAAGTCGTGGGCAAGCTTGAACGGGCGATCATCAAATTGCTTGAAACCGAAAAACTGATTCTGGATCCCGCCCGCGCAACCGGGTTCGATTTCGATGCCTTCGAAAAAGCATGGGCGGCGTTTGAAGCCTCTCGGACTTAAACTTGCGATCTGTATTCCCCGGTTCTGAAGGTGTAGACCCCGCTGGGATCTGTTGCAAATCTTCGACTTCAATATTCCGATATCCATTCACTCGAAGCACTTATGAGCGTCAACAGTCAAAGGTTTGCAACAGATCCCCGCCCCTGCGCATGGGACGCACTGCTAGCTTCTGTTCCTAAATCGTACCAACGCCGCGAATTGCAGCTTTGGCAACCTGTTCAAACATCGATCGATCGTTTGACGCTGATGCGACGATCATGCCCCCTTCAAGGGCGGCGACGATGAGGTTTGCCTTGTCAGCGGCATCCTTGACCCCATGCTTGACGAGCAGATTTTGGAGCCATGCCTTGTTCATCTCGAAGAAGGCTTTTGTGCGTTGGTTGATGTTTTCCGGCAGTCCGATGGCCTCGGCGCCCATGACGGCGCAAAGGCATATCGATTCGTTCAGCACAAGCGCTTTGGAGTAGAGCGAAACGAAGCAGTCCAGAGCGGTTTGCAGATCGTTCAGGTCAATCTTGTCCAGTTCTGCCTTGAATTGCTCGGCGTAGCGGGTGACGAGAGCCTCCCCGAGATCCGGTTTGGTGGGGAAATGGTAGTGTACGCTGGCACTTTTGATTCCCACATCGTTCGCCAGGTCACGGAAACTCATCTCCGAAAAGCCCGCACTGCGCACGCGTTTCTCGGCGGCGATGAGAATTTTTTCTTTCATTGTCAGTGGCATGACTACCTCCAATCTACCGATTGATAGATAAACGTTGACAGCCCAGGAATCAACTTCTAACTGTTATCTACCTAGTGATAGATAGATATTGATGAAAGGATCACGCTGATGGCTACTGGAAACAAACAAAAACGCGTCTTGCTGGTCATGTCGTCCGTTGACGAAATGGGCATCTCGGGCAAGCAAACCGGCACCTGGTTCGAAGAGGTCGCAACCCCGTATTACGTCCTGACGGAAGCGGGCTATGAGGTTGTCTTTGCCTCGCCCAAAGGCGGCAACGCGCCGATTGACCTGCTGTCGATGAAGGCTCCGTTCACTACCGAAAACACTGACCGCTTCTTCAACGATCCGGTGGCCATGTTCGCGGTACAGAATACCCGCAAACTGCGCGAGATCGACTATTCGACCTTCGATGCGCTTTTCGTACCCGGCGGTTATGGATTGATCTGGGATCTGGCGTCGGACAGCCATGCTATCAAGATGATCCGGGAGTTCTACGAATCCGAACGGCCTGTCGCGATGGTCTGCCACGCGCCGGCCATACTGCGGGATATCAAGAAGTCAGACGGCAGCTACCTGGTTGAGGGCCTCAGCCTGACCGGTTTCAAGAACGACGAAGACAGTGAGATCGAGCTTCTGCATCACCTTCTGTTCTCTCTCGAAGATGAACTGAAACGCCGTGGCGCCACCTACGTCAGCAAGGCCAACTGGGAGGCCAACGTGGTCGAAGATGGCGCCCTGATGACCGGCCAAAGCCCGGCGTCGGCACCACCACTCGCGGAAGCGCTCAAGCAGCGCCTGGCTGCCTGACGCCTTACGTCGGGGCGGGCACCTGTCCGCCCCGGCAATTCGAAATGGAGAAGTCCCATGTCCGCCGATCTGCAACCCATCGACAGTGTCGAGATTCTCGTTCTCATCGACAACCGGACGGACAGCCTGTCCAGCGTGCCCGAGGGGTTCACCCATGAGTGGATCAACCTCCACAACGTCGGGATGAAGCAAATCTCGGGCGCCGGTCAGTGTTGTGCCAATCACGGCTTGGCGTTGATCATCACAGCCCGGCGCGGTGTGACGGAACATACATTGCTCTTTGACGCCGGGCCGGTGGATTTTGCCGTCGAGTTCAACGCATCACGCCTTGGCAAATCCTTTGCAGCCATCGAGGCGATCGCCCTGTCGCATGGGCATTGGGACCATGCAGGCGGCATTCCAGCGGCAATCGACCTGATCCGCAAGGATGGCCAGACCGGCGAGTTACCGGTTTATCTGCATCCCGGGATGTTCCGCAAACGCGCCTTTCCGCTTTCATCGGGGGAACTGATCGAAATTCGCGAAATCGCCACGCCCGAAGCCCTGGCTGCGCAGGGGGCTACACCCGTTGTTACGGATCAACCGGTCAGCGTGCTGGACGATATGTTCTATATTTCGGGCGAAATTCCCCGTGTCACGGATTACGAGGTCGGATTTCCGGGTCATGTCCGCCGCACCGAAGACGGCGCGGGTTGGGAAGACGACCCGTTGCTCATGGACGAACGCTATGTGGCGGTGAACATCGCGGGCAAAGGGCTGGTGGTGTTTTCGGCCTGTAGCCATGCGGGTATCGTCAATGTCCTTCATGCCGCTCAAAGGGATATCCCCGGAGTGCCGATCCATGGCCTAACCGGCGGCTTTCACCTTGCCGGTGGCAACGAAAAGATCATCGACCGGACCGTCGCCGACTTTGCGCAGTTCGACATCGACCTGATCATGCCCGGCCACTGCACAGGTTGGCGTGCGACAAACGCGCTGGAACGCCAATACGGCGAACGGGTTGTGCCGATTGCCGTCGGCATGAAGATCAACCTTTGAGAAAGGGAATGAGCCATGGAAATCAATGCAAACTTTGATGAACGCGCTGTCGTCCACTCGGAGAACGAGCCCTGGGTCCCCTCGCCAATGAAGGGTGTCGACCGTCGCATGCTCGACCGGATCGGCGACGAGGTTGCACGGGCAACAACGATTGTCCGCTATGCACCAGGCAGCGCCTTTTCGGCCCATACCCATACCGGTGGCGAAGAGTTTCTGGTGCTTGACGGCGTCTTTCAGGACGAGCACGGGGATCTTCCCGTCGGCACCTATGTGCGCAACCCGCCGACCACGTCGCATACGCCAAGCGCGGCGGACGGAGCAACGATCCTGGTCAAGCTTTGGCAGTTCGACCCGGAGGACCGCACACAGCTGACAATCGACACAAACGCGCAGGACCCGCGCCCGGTTGCAGATGGCATATCCGAAATCCCGCTCTTTGAGGATTCCCGTGAACGGGTCCGGATCGAGATCTGGGACGCATCGGCACATGTAAACGTGACCGGGCACAAAGGGTTCGAGGCACTGGTGATCGACGGCAGCTTCACCGAAGGCGGAGAAGTCTTCCAGAAGAACTCATGGCTGCGTCTGCCACCGGGTATGGCGCTCAACGCCACGGCCGGGTTGGAAGGTGCCCGTCTTTGGATCAAATCCGACCACTTGGCGCAACCGCCAATCATCCCGACCCAAGGATAGGACAATGGACAAACCTCTCGCGATCGTCGCCGGTGCCGGCCCCGGCCTTGGACAGACGCTGGTCACGTCATTTGCTCAGAACGGATATACGGCCTTTGGGCTGAACCGGACCGTGCCGCAAGGCGCCTGTACCACGCTGGCTGTCGATCTGACCGAACAGCGCTGGAACAGGGCGAAGCTCCGGGACATGATCTGCACCCATGGCCCGCCCAAGCTTGTGGTCCACAACACGGCGAACCTTGTCATCTCGCCCTTCGAGGAGACAAGCACGGATGACTTCGAGGCGACCTGGCGTTCCGTGGTCCTGTCAGCGGTCATTCTGGCGCAAGGTGTTTTGCCCGCGATGGCCGACACCGGGGGCGGCACCTTCATCGTGTCTGGCGCCACGGCCAGCCTGCGCGGTGGCAAGAACTTCTCGGCTTTCGCTTCGGCCAAGGCAGGTTTGCGGGCATTGACCCAATCCCTGGCTCGCGAATACGGGCCGCAAGGCGTGCATGTGGTGCATGTGATCCTGGACGGGATCGTCGACACCAGGGCCAGTCGGGATCTGCACAAGATGGATCCGGCGCGGATGATGAAACCCGCCGATATCGCAAAGGTTTATCTTGATCTGGCCAGCCAGCCGCAATCCACCTGGACCCACGAGCTGGATCTCAGACCCATGCGGGAGGCATTCTGATGCAAACCGACACTCTTATTGTTGGCGGCGGCCTGTCCGGCCTCGCCCTTGCTGATCACCTGACAGGCCAGGGCACAGATTTCCTACTGATCGAGGCGCAGGATCGCCTTGGCGGGCGCATCCTGACCAAAGAGCTCTCGGGCGGAAAGTTCGACTTTGGGCCGGCCTGGTTCTGGCCTGGCCAGCCGCGCATGGCTGCGCTCGCGCGGCGTTTCCGAATCCCGGTGTTCGAACAGTCTTCAACCGGCGATCAGATGTATCAGGACCAATCCGGGGCGGTTCACCGCGCCCGCGGCTATGCGTCGATGCAGGGGTCCTACCGACTTGCCGGGGGCATGGGCGCCATGATCAAGGCGCTTGCCGGATCTCTGGATGCCGGTCACGTCCTGACGCAAACCAGCCTCAGATCGGTCCGGCATTCTCCCGGTAAGATCACCGCACTTCTCGATCATGACGGCACGGCCTATACCGTTGAAGCCCGGCAGATAATGCTGGCCATCCCGCCGCGGGTGATTGCGGATACCGTCACATTCGAGCCGGCGCTAGATGCGGCTCAGCTTCAGGCCCTGAAGAACATCCCGACCTGGATGGCCGGGGAGGCCAAGATCCTCGCGGTTTACGATGAGCCCCATTGGCGCAACGCCGGGCTATCAGGTGACGCCATGAGCCATCGCGGCCCCATGGTCGAAATCCACGACGCGTCTCCCATGGAGGGCGGCCCCTACGCTCTGTTCGGTTTCGTCGGCTATCCCGCCGACACGCGCGAGGCACACAAGGACACCATGATGGATCAGGCCCTGGCGCAACTCACGGCCATGTTTGGCCCCAAAATGGCGCAGCCCCTTGATCTGGAACTGCAGGATTGGGCCACAATCGCGGAAATCTCCCGCGCGCAGGATCACGTCCCGGTTCGCTTTCACCCAAGCTACGGTTTGCCTTCTGTCCTTGGCAGCCTTGCGGAAAGAGGTGTCCATTTCTGCTCAACCGAAACCGCACGCGGGTACGGCGGATTTCTCGAAGGTGCCCTGGAAGCTGCTGAGAGAGTTGCAGCATTCGCAGATGAAACCATCATAGCTGAGGCCTGACCGAGCTTTCACTGTCGCCCTTTGTCTTGAATGATCGCTCACGTATGGAAGATGGTTCGATGGCGGGATATCACGGCGCTGCTACAAAGACCGCTCACAACCGCAGTTGGAGGTGGTTAAACATCAGATCGAATGCCTACTATATTTCGGCCCTCGTGGACGGCCCTTAACCGACATTCAGCACGGCACCGATTTTCTGCGGGTGCAGCCCGCATTCCGGCCATTCGCTGCAAGCGCGAAATCTAGATGGACCGCCGTTGAGGATCGCGTGAGAAAGGCGACAATTGGCTCCTGATCGTGAATGTCGATTTCATTTCTTCATTCTGAGTTGGTTATCGAATTTGACTATCCCGCGAAATATTGAAGCACTCACAGAAGAGCTCTTTCATTTAGTCAGAACGACGAGGGAGTGCAGGCGCTGATCACTTTGCATGGCGTATCACCGGCATTCCGAAACCTGTGTGGCAATATGCTTGAGAAGTAGTATGCGTCCCCGGGGCCCAGAACCCTGGACTGCCCATCTACCGTCACTTCAAGACGGCCCTCTATCACAACCGCACATTCCTCTCCTTCGTGCGACAGTTCAGATCGACCCGAGTCAGCACCGACATCGTACTCTTCTATGAGCATCTGGAGTTTTCTGTCTCGGCGCTCTCCTGCGACAAGCAAATAGGAGACTCCAGGTGATCCCAAGTCGCGCATTCTTTCGTGCGGGTAAAAAAACGACTCCTCGTTTTGCAATTCAAAACTGAAGAAGAAGCCCAAATTGACGTCTACCGAGGCAAGGATCTTCTTTAGCAACGCCACAGATGGTTGAGTCGAACCGCTTTCGATTTGAGAAATCGTCCCGCTACCCACTCCCGCGCGTTTGGCCATTTCACGTTGACTGAGGCCTTTGGTCGTCCGAATCAACTTTAGACGACGGGCTGTTTCGAGATCTGATGACAAAACCGTTACTCTAGTGCTTTCTTGCTTTAGATCGAAAGCATTCTAGGGGCGCAACGATTTTTTTCAATAACTTACAGATTAAGATAAAACTGGATGTGCGGAAGGTCTAAACTCTGCAAGGATTTGTCATCAAATGAAAATCTGCTTCGCGAGGAATGGACGTGCTCGATCAACCCAATACAATGTCATCGTTCTGGATGCCGTTTTCGGCCAATCGTGATTTCCTTCGCGAGCCCCGAATGATCCAAGCGGCCGAGGGGATGTATTACACCAGTTCTGATGGCCGGAAGGTCATGGATGGTACCGCCGGGCTGTGGTGCGTCAACGCGGGTCACCGGGATCCACTGATCGTAGAAGCCGTGCAAAAACAGGTGCACGAGTTGGATTACGCACCGAACTTCCAGTTCTCCCACCCTCAGGCGTTTGAGTTGTCGGCAAAGCTGACAGCGATGATGCCTGAGGGAATGAACCACGCCTTCTTCACCAACTCTGGCTCAGAGTCCGTCGATACTGCGCTCAAGATCGCGCTGCATTACCACCGGATGCGTGGTGACGGAACTCGCACCCGCTTGATCGGACGTGAGCGCGGGTATCATGGCACAGGGTTTGGGGGCATCTCGGTTGGCGGCATCGTCAAGAACCGCATGCATTTCGGCACGCTTCTGACCGGCGTTGATCACCTGCGTCACACGCATGATCTGGACAAAAACGCATTCTCCTGCGGTTGCCCTCAACACGGGGCAGAGCTAGCAGACGATCTGGAGCGATTGGTTGCTTTGCATGACGCCTCGACCATTGCGGCTGTGATCGTCGAACCAATGGCCGGTTCGACCGGTGTTCTCCTGCCGCCGAGAGGATACCTAAAGCGACTGCGTGAGATCTGCGACCGCCATGGCATTCTGTTGATCTTCGACGAGGTCATCACCGCTTTTGGTCGGTTGGGTGCTGCGACGGCATCAGAGTACTTTGATGTAAAGCCAGACATCATCACGACTGCCAAAGGCCTGACCAACGGTGTCATTCCAATGGGAGCGGTCATCGTATCCAACAAGGTATATGACTCGGCGATGGAAAATGCCGATGCGCCGATTGAACTGTTCCACGGTTATACCTATTCCGCCAACCCTGTGTCCTGCGCTGCGGCGTTGGCAACGCTGGAGAGTTACAAGCAGAATGATCTATTCCGCCGCGCTGCATTGCTGTCGCAGCCCTGGGAGGATCAGCTTCAAAGCTTAAAAGGTCTGCCGAACGTTATCGATATCCGCAATCTGGGACTGGTGGGCGCGGTCGAGCTGGCACCACGAGAAGGCGCGCCGGGCGCAAGGGGCTATGACGCGATGAAGCGTGCCTGGGACGCCGGAATAATGATCCGTGTCACCGGAGACATCATCGCCTTATCGCCGCCACTGATCATCTCGGAACCTGAAATAGCGACACTCTGTCAAACACTTGGAGAGGTATTGGCTGACCTGCCATAACCCCTGACTTCTAACCCCAAAAAGGACTGACATCATGAAAGATGCATCCCCGATCGCTTTGATCGGCCACTACATTAATGGCCAAATCACTGCTCCAGCTGGTGAGAATACGCAGCCGGTTTTCAATCCCGCAACCGGTGTGCAAACCGGCGAGGTGTCGCTGGCGAACGTCCAGACAGTCGACGACGCAGTGGCCGCGGCAAAAGCAGCGTTCCCGAACTGGTCGAACACACCGCCGATCCGCCGCGCCCGTCTTATGAACAACTTTCTGGCTCTGGTGCGCGAGCACAAAGACGATCTGGCGCGTGCCATCACCGTCGAACATGGCAAGGTGTTCACGGACGCCCAAGGTGAAGTTGAGCGCGGTATTGATATCATCGAGTTTGCCTGCGGTATTCCGCAACTCCTCAAGGGCGATTATACGGAGCAGGTTTCCACTGGCATGGACAACTGGACCACGCGTCAGGCATTGGGCGTTGTCGCCGGGATCACGCCGTTTAACTTCCCGGTCATGGTGCCGATGTGGATGTTCCCGATCGCCATCGCCGCGGGCAATACCTTTATCCTGAAACCGTCACCAACCGATCCGTCCGCTGCGCTGCTGTACGCGGATCTGATGCAAAAAGCCGGTTTCCCTGATGGCGTGTTCAACGTCGTACAAGGTGACAAGGTCGCCGTGGATGCGTTGCTGGAGAACGACGACGTCAAGGCCGTGTCTTTCGTCGGTTCGACCCCGATTGCGAACTACATCTATGAAGTTGGCGCGCGGCATGGCAAACGCGTTCAGGCTCTGGGTGGCGCGAAGAACCACATGCTGGTTATGCCCGATGCCGACATGAACAAGACTGCGGACGCATTGATCGGCGCAGCCTTTGGTTCGGCGGGCGAACGCTGCATGGCGATCTCGGTTGCCCTGCTGGTTGGCGATGCCGCCGACAAGCTGATGCCGGTCCTGAAAGAACGTGCCGAAACCCTGAAGGTCAAAAACGGCCTCGAACTGGACGCCGAGATGGGTCCGATTGTCACCGCAGCCGCGCGGGACCGGGTCAAAGGGTACATCGACTCTGGCGTCGAAGAAGGTGCGGATCTGCTGGTCGATGGCCGCGACTATACCGTCGAAGGGCACGAGGAAGGCTATTTCCTTGGCGGCACCCTGTTCGACAACGTCACCCCCGACATGAAGATCTACAAGGAAGAGATCTTTGGCCCCGTCTTGTCCTGCGTCCGCGTCTCGAACTTTGCCGAAGGTCTTCAACTGATCAACGACCACGAATTCGGAAACGGCGTGTCACTGTTCACCCGAGACGGCAACGTCGCGCGCGAATTCGGTAAGCAGGTTCAGGTCGGCATGGTCGGGGTCAATGTTCCGATCCCGGTTCCGATGGCCTGGCATGGCTTTGGCGGCTGGAAGAAAAGCCTGTTCGGCGACATGCACGCCTATGGCGAAGAAGGCGTTCGTTTCTACACCAAGCAGAAATCCATCATGCAGCGCTGGCCCGAAAGCATCTCGGAAGGTGCCGAGTTCGTCATGCCAACCGCAAAATGATCATCCGTTCCAAGGAGTGAAAAATATGTTCATTGGTGTTCCCAAGGAAATCAAGAACCACGAATACCGTGTTGGCCTGACCCCTGAAAGCGTCGCCGAACTGGTTTCTCATGGTCACAACGTCATCGTCGAGACCAATGCCGGCACAGGCATTGGGGCTGATGATGATGCCTATCGTGCCGCTGGCGCGGAGATTGCCGAAACCGCAGCGGATATCTTTGCCAATGCGGAGATGATTGTGAAGGTGAAGGAACCTCAGGCCGTTGAACGCGCTATGCTGCGGGAAGGTCAGATCCTTTACACCTATCTGCATCTGGCCCCCGACCCGGAACAGACCAAAGATCTGGTCGACTCGGGCGCTGTCTGCATCGCTTATGAAACCGTCACCGACGACAATGGCGGTCTGCCCCTGCTGAAACCGATGAGCCAGGTTGCCGGACGCATGTCGATCCAGGCCGGTGCCAGCGCGTTGGAAAAGGCAAAGGGCGGTCTGGGCGTATTGCTGGGCGGCGTGCCCGGTGTGAAGCCCGGCAAAGTTGTGGTCATCGGTGGAGGCGTCGTTGGGTTCAACGCGGCTCAGATGGCCGTTGGCTTGCATGCGGACGTGACCATTCTGGACCGCAATCCGGCAGTCCTTGAGAAGTTGGAGAACCATTTCGAGGCGTCCGCCAAAGTCGTCTATTCGACCAAAGCCGCATTGGAGGAAGAAGTCACCAATGCCGATCTTGTTGTCGGCGCGGTTCTGATCCCCGGTGCTGCTGCACCCAAGCTGGTCACGCGCGATTTGATCTCGAAAATGAAACCCGGTGCGGTCGTCGTGGACGTAGCGATTGACCAGGGCGGCTGCTTTGAAACGTCCAAAGCCACCACTCACGCCGAGCCCACATATGTTGTCGACGATGTTGTTCACTACTGCGTCGCCAACATGCCGGGCGCAGTCGCCCGAACGTCGACCTACGCACTGAACAACGTCACGCTGCCGCACGCTCTGGCCATTGCCAACAATGGCTGGAAACAGGCGCTGGCAGATAATCGTCACCTGATGAATGGCCTGAACGTGGCCCACGGAAAGGTGACGTACAAGGCTGTGGCCGATGACCTTGGATACAAGTTCATCGCCCCTGAACTTTGCTGAACTGAAGCAAAGAAATGTCCCGCCGCGCGCTATGCGATGGGACACACACCACTGAGGAGGAAACCTTTATGATTACGAAGATTAACCGCCGCGCCCTTGGCGCGATGGGTGGCGCTGCTTTGCTTGCTGCAACCACACTCTCAACCGTAGCTGCAGCGGAAGACATGACTCTGCGTTTTGCTGGCGTGTTCCCGATTGATCATCAGGGCACGAAGATGATGGAACAGGTCGCAGCGGATGTTGCAGCCGCGGATGTCGGCCTGACGGTCGAAGTCTTTCCGGCAAACCAGCTGGGTTCTGGTGAGGCGCTGTTCGAAGATGTTGCACGCGGCAATATCGACCTGGCATCGGCGTTCATCTATGCCGATACCGATCCACGCCTGGAATTCCTGTCAATGCCGTTCCTGCTTGGCGGCTGGGATGACATGGAAAGCACGCTTCTGAACATGGATTCCGAGTTCAACACCATCCTGCAAGAGATCACCGACGAATATGGCGTGCGCGTCATGGCGCAGAATCCGGAAGGGTTCATCGGCATCGTTTCGTCGCAAGAGCCCGAGAACTGGAATACCTTTGACGACAAGGGCATGAACATTCGCGTCTGGTCTTCCAGCGTTGTGAAGTCGATGGTCGAAGAACTGGGTTACCAGGCGACCACTATGGCATGGGGCGACATCTTCCCGGCACTTCAGGCCGGCATCGTCGATGGGGCGATCTGCTGCACGAAGACCGCGACTTACTCGATCTTCGCCAAGTCGGATGTTGGCACCCATTTTGTCGAATACAATTCGATCTCTGAGCTGACAACCTTCTACGCGTCGCAGCGGACGCTCGACAAGCTGAACGACGAACAGCGCGCCGCGCTGCAAGCCGCGATGACGAAGGCGTCCGAAGACTTCTTCGCCTACAACCGTGAGAATGACGAAGTGTTCGGCCAGAAATTGCTCGACAAAGGCTACACCATCCTGCGCCTGAGCGACGAAGAACAAGCTGCGATGGCCGCTCATGTTCAGGAAACGGTCTGGCCCGCGATGGCACAAAACGTCGGTCAGGACATCATCGACCGCCTGCTGGCAGCAAAAGAACAGCAATAAACACCGAGAAGAAGGGCCAGCAAATCAGCTGGCCCTTTTTTGGTCTTTGGCTCAACTAAGGGAGGGAGAAAGATGTCTAGTTCTGAAGCTGAACGCCCATTGGTCGTCGAAAGCGCAGAAAAGAAGAGCTCGCAAAAAATCACTGACGAGTTGCCAATCATTATTGGGTATCCGCTGAAAGCAGTGGCTTTTGTCATGAGGCAGATCGTCATGTTTGCCGGTTTCCTGATGGCATTCACGTTTGGAGCCGTTGTTGTCATCCGATATGGATTTGGCGGTGATCTCTTTGCCTACGAAGAATGGCTTTTGGGTATCAGCATCATCGGCTTTTTTGCAGGTGCTGTTCTGGCCTCTGCCCGCAACCTGCACATCAACGCGGACATTCTTGGCATCGTGATCCAAAACCCTCGGTTGATTTGGTGGCGCGGCTTTGTGGTCCTGACAGTCGAGGTGTTGGTGATCCTGTTCCTCATGTACGCCTGCTATGTCTCGCTGCTTGATGACTTCTCATTCCCCCGGCTGCGCGCAACCCCGGTGCTGCGCATTCCGTTTGTGACCTGGCGGATTGCGATCATGATTGCCTTTGGCCTCATGGCTACGTTCACGGCGGCATACTTGTACGTACACATCCGCAAGGGGCTCGGGCTTCCCCTGAGATCAGAAATGCAAAAAGGAGAAACCCAATGATCATCGGAGGAAGTCTCCTAATTGTCTGCTTTATGCTGCTGTTGGGCGTCAGCGTTTATGTGGCATTCGGATCTGTATTGATTTTCATCGCCTTTGTCGGAGATCAATCCATCACCGGCTACTTGCCCACCGGTTCTACAGGTATCCGCTCACTCGTACTTCTGGCGATCCCACTCTTCATGATCGCCGGAGGCATCATGGAGAAAGGTAAAATCGCGGCCCCTCTTGTCTCTCTGGCTGAAATGTTCATTGGCCATATCAAAGGAGGATTGAGCGCTGCAGGGGTACTAGCCTGCGGTGTGTTCGGGTCCATTTCCGGTAGTGCCAATGCAACGCTGACCTGTATCGGCGGCATCATGATGCCCCACTTAAAAAAGGCCAACTATCCGGGTGGGCAATCGGCAGCTCTGATCGTGGCGGCCAGCCCCTTGGGTCTGTTGATCCCACCGAGTTCGTCTCACATCCTTTATGGCTGGGTTGCACAGCAGCACGTACTGAAGTGCTTCTTGTCCACGGTCATTCCGGCGATCATCCTGATCACGCTATTGATAATCGTTAATCAGTTCATGCTGCGGAAGTATGACGACATCAACCTGACGGAACGTCCTAAACCGTTCCTGCCGACATTCGGAGTTCAGGCGCGCCTGGCCGGACCTGCGCTTATGATGCCGTTGATCATCCTCGGCGGTATCTATGGTGGTATCATGACACCGACCGAAGCCGCCGGTATCGCAGTGGTCTACTCGATCCCAATCGCGATCTACTTCTATCGTGGCCTGACCTGGAAAACCCTGGCCCAGACGATCCAGAATTCCGGTGTTACGATTGGTGTGGTCATGGTCATGATCTTCATGGTTCTGATCGTGTCGGACAACCTGATCTCGCAGGGTGCACCTCAGTTGGCCAAAGATCTGGTCTATTCCGTTTCGGACAATCCGGTCGTCATCCTTCTGATGATCAACGTCGTGATGATCCTGATCGGAATGCTGATGGACGATATTTCGGGTCTGCTTCTGGCGACGCCGATCTTGCTGCCCATCGCGCAGAGCACTGGTATGGATCCGATCCACTTTGCGGCTGTGATTGGCGTGAACCTTGGTATGGCGAACATCACCCCACCAACTGCGCCGCTGCTTTACCTTGGTGCTCAGGTCTGTGATGAGCCGGTTTCGCGCATGTTATGGCCGACTTTGATCTTCATAGTCTTTGCCTGGCTTCCGACGCTTATGTTGACAACTTTCGTACCAGAGTTGGCCCTGTTCCTGCCTGAGCTCCTGCTCAGCCGGTAGTGGCAAGAAAGAGCAAAAGCCCAAGACGAAATAGCACGCACCCCAACCTTACGGCTGGGGTGCCTGAGCGCCCTCCTAAAGATGAAGTGGGAGAGGCCAGTTCGCAGAAGAAAACTGAAAACCTAAATACGGAGGTTTAAAATGTACAAAAATATTCTAGTCGCACTGTCTCTGGAGCATGGCATCAGTGAACACGCGCTTGCGGCGGCACATGCCCTTGTATCCGAAGGTGGAAAAATCACTGCCGCACATATCCATGAGCCCCCAAATAGACAGATAATGTACTATATGGATGAAGGGATCGCAGAAAAATCTCTCCAAAAAGCAAAGGCGCGCTTGGCCGAGCGTCTAACAAGTGAGACCGACGTGTCGTCTATCTTGCTCGAGAGCCAATCGGCAGGTCGCGCAATCACCGAATACGCCAACAAACATGGCATCGACTGTATCGTCCTCGCTTCACATAAACCTGGGATGAAAGAGTTCTTTTTGGGTTCCACGGCTGCTCTCGTTGTTCGCCATGCTCAGTGTTCGGTGCATGTACTCCGTCTGTGACGCTGTTACCCGCAACATGTTCGTAACTTCGCCCAGTGAAATCTGCGATGATAAGCACGTCTCACAGTGACCAAGGTCTAATTTTGGCGTACCTAAAAGAGTTTCACTTTGCAGCATTTGGGAGGTAGGACTCGCAGCCGATCTCGGCGACAACGCGGCATCCTGTGATATCCTCTTTCGTCAACGTCGGGTTGTCGTTGTGGGCGGGAATGGCGGAAAGGAGGATCAGTTATGGATACACCAAACTTACCTGCCATTCGCGCACTTCGGCCAGCCTGGAACAAGGGCCGCATCGTCGGTCAGAAGCGGCCACTGAAACCTAAGCATGTCTGGGCAATCCGGGTGCGGCTTGAATTGGCAGAGAAATATCGTGATCTAGCTCTGTTCAATATGGCAATCGACAGCAAGCTTCGCGGGTGCGACCTTGTGAAGATGAAAGTTGTGGATGTGATGGCGTCTGGCCAGATCAAGGAACGCGCCTCAGTGCTGCAGAGCAAGACGCAGAAACCAGTCAGGTTTGAGATATCGGAAGGCACCCGCGCATCCGTCGAGAAATGGATGGAAGACGAACTGATGGTCGGATCAGAGTTTCTTTGGCCAGGCCGTTTTCATGAGC
Organism: Ruegeria sp. N7; assembly: GCF_056531345.1. Taxonomy (NCBI): domain Bacteria; kingdom Pseudomonadati; phylum Pseudomonadota; class Alphaproteobacteria; order Rhodobacterales; family Roseobacteraceae; genus Ruegeria; species Ruegeria sp. N7. The sequence continues at coordinate 31,904 of NZ_JBQFLR010000019.1, forward strand.
GACTTCACATATCGACACGACAGTATGCGCGGATTGTTCGGTACTGGGTCACGTCGATCGGACTGGAAGCTAGTGCATATGGCACGCATTCGATGCGGCGCACGAAAGTCACTCAGATCTACAAGAAGACTGGCAATCTTCGCGCCGTTCAGCTTCTATTGGGGCACACAAAGATGGACAGTACGGTCAGATATCTTGGTGTTGAACTTGAGGATGCTTTGGCCATTGCTGAAGCCATTGAAATCTAACATCTCTGGGCCGCCTACACGGGCGGCCCATAGCTGCCTTTCACCGGTTGGTCGAGACACTGCGACCGCGCCCGCATTCCGGTCATTCGCTGCAAGTGCAAATTTTGGCGCTGCACAAACTCACAGGTTGCGGACAATCCTGCCGTTAGCTCATCTTCAGTTGTAGAGTCGATCAGGTCGCACCGATCATCACCCTAGCCGGTGTGCTTTCTCCCGCCCTGTACGTCATCTGAATAGAACCAGTCGTCGGGATATGGATACCACCAGTCCGCCTCCTTCGCCTTCGGATCAATCACGACCATCTTGGGTCGTCTGAAAGCCTCGAGGCCTTGAAGGCCTAGCGTACGCCCAAGCCCAGAATTCTTGACGCCGCCAAAAGGCAAGGCATCGTTGTCCACGAGCGGGTTGTTGACCCAGACCATCCCCACCTGTAGCTTGTTCACCCCTTGAAATGCCTCGTCCAAGTCGCCGGTAAACAGGCATCCGCCAAGACCGAATTGTGACGCGTTTGCCAGTTCAAGCGCTTGGTCAAAGTCGCTCACCCGAATGACCGAGGCGACTGGCCCAAAAACCTCTTCCTGAGTTAGCGCCATGTCCGTCGTCACGCCGGTCAGGATCGTTGGTTCGAAAAACCAACCCGGCCCGACGTGATCCGGGGTACCGCCTCCTACCTCAACCACCGCGCCTTTCTCAGTTGCATCGCGCACCAGACGCTCGACCTTGTCGCGTGCCTCCTTGGAGGCCAAAGGTCCGATTTCCGCCACCCCCATTCCGTCGCCGATGCGCAGTTTCCGGGTTCGGGTCACGAATTCATCGACAAAATCGTCGTACACGTCATCCACTACAAAAATCCGTTCAGACGATGTGCAAACCTGGCCCGACTGCAAAAATGCAGCGGTAACCGCCCCGGCAGCAGCGACCGCGATGTCGGCGTGTTTACTGACGATCAGTGGATCGCTTCCCCCAGCCTCGATCACTGCGGGTTTCAGGTTCTCCGCTGCGGCCACTGCGACTGCACGACCTGTCGGCACGGACCCTGTAAAAGCGACCACATGGGTTTTGGGGCTGGCAATCAGCTGTTTGCCCACGTCTGCACCACCCGGCAGGCAAGCAATCAGGTCTTGGGGCAACGCCCGAAAAAACTCCATGAACGCCATCGTGCACAAAGTTCCTGCAGGTGAGGCTTTCAACACTACACCGTTACCTGCCGCAAGTGATGCGGCCATCGACCAGCAGCCAAGAATGAGGGGGAAATTGTACGGAACCACATGCACGGACACGCCGTAGGGCTCGTATGTCTGATACTGAAAAGATCCAGTTTGCATCGTGCCGGCAATCTTGCCCGCGTCATTGCGCGCCATCTCGGCATAGTAGCGGAAAACCGGCGGGATGTTCGCAATCTCGCCGATCGATTCAGGGTAAGGTTTGCCCGTTTCCAATGTCATCAAGCGGGCGATCTCAGTCATGTCGCCGCTTTCGATGTCGTTGGCGATCTGGTGCAATACCCGCGCGCGAGATTTGCAGTCCATCGCGGACCACCTCCTTTGCGCCGCATTTACCCGGTCCAGGACCTGGTTCACGATCTGCGGCGACGGCTCACCAAAAACCCCGACGGGCTGCAAGGTAGACGGGTTGACCAGAGTGGTCCCACCACCCTCCAATGGCACATGCTTGGGGTTGAGGTAGTAGGTAGATTTGAACGGGTCACGCATTGGGCAGCCCCCTTGTTTGACAGGCATTGCGCCGTTAGCGGATCATGTACACTTTCTTGACCGTCTCGTGGACAGTGCAAACGCCTTTCCAGTCCTGCGGAAAAAAGGCCGCCGTATCGGGCGTAATCTCAATTACCTCGCCGCTTTCATGGATATAGGTACAGCGGCCTTCCAGAAAGTGGCAGAACTCGTCCTTGGTGACGTGACATTCCCACTTACCGGGAGTGCAGACCCAAAGGCCGCATTCGGACTGGCCGTCAGGCCCCTTGTGGATCAGCTTTCCCGAGGTGCGGGATTGCCCTTCAATCATCGTCGGGATTACCCCCCAATCGACAAGATCAGTCTGCTGGAGCGGGTTTTGCATACGTGGCGTGGTCATGTTTCAGGTTCGCGATCCGTTAGGTAGTAGGTGTTGCGCAATGTTTCCTCGACCGTGCATTCCCCTACCCAACCGGCGAGGAATAGTACGGCCGTTCCGGGCGTAACTTCGATGCTTTCGCCTGCATCCGACCGATAGACCGCGCGGCCCTGCACAAAATAGCAGAACTCGTCACGCGGTATCGTTAGGCGCCAGCGGCCTGGAGTGCAGACCCATGCGCCGATCTCCGGCCGGTTGTCAGGACCCTTGTGAACCAGCATACCCGATGAATGCGACTGGCCTTCAATCATGTCCGGCTGTAGCCCCCAGTCCGTGAGGTCGGTGCGGGTCGAGATTTCCGAAAGATGCGGGGCGCTGCTCATTCCGCGGCTTTCAGGATTTCGTCGAGAATGCCAGCTGCCTTGGTCGGGCCATGCCGTGACTGCATGTGAGCAGAGGTTGCCGCCATCTTCGCCTGCATTCCTGGATCGTTGATACATTTGTCGAGGGCAATAGCCAATTCATCATCGGTCCAGTCGTATCGGTGAAACCCGAACCCGTGGCCGGTTTCCTGAACACGGGTGGCGTTATCGTGGCCGTCCCAGACATAGGGCATAATGATTGCTGTTTTGCCGAAATATAGGCACTCTGTGAACGAGTTGTTACCGCCATGATGTATCACCGCGTCAACCTGCGGAATTACCGAAGGCTGGGGATACCAGCTCTGCATGTGCACGTTGTCGGGAATGTCTGTGTATTCGTCAATGTAATCCCCGACATTTACGAGCGCCCGGTAGGGCAACCTGGAAATGGTCGAAATGATCCTCTTTAGCAGGTCGGTGTCGCCTGCGCCAAGCGACCCGAAAGATACATAGAGAAGTGGTTTGTCATTGTTGGACTTAAACGTTGGCACCTCAAAGGGTTCTTCTTCGCGCACGCAACCTTCAAGATACTGAAACCGGTTTGGGTCCAGTGGGTTCTGCCGTTCGTACTTTGCCGGCTCGGGATAAAGCAGAAGGTTCATTGTGGGCGACGCTTCGAAAAACTCTCCAATCGGATAGGCGTCTTCGTTGCATCTGGCTAGGAACGCATTGTAGTCGTCGTGGATCGGCTTGATCACATCGTGGAACTTTGCCTCATAGGCCTCCATGCCCTCGCGGTCATCCACCCGACAGCCCGATAAGTGCGGCGGCACAATCGGGTCCGGGATTTCGTTTTCGGAACATGAGATGATCCGCACCCACGGTACGCCGAACTGCTTGATGGCTGGGAACATAATGACATTATCCACGCAGATCATATCTGGTTTGATTTTTGCCAATACCTCGGGCAGATCTTTTTGCGCCCATTTTGCGCTGTCGACGATCGCCTCCCAGCAATCCTTGACGTAGTTATCGATTTGGTCAATCGGGGCTTTGCGAAAATTTGGGATGTGACCGTTGATGAAATCCTCCCAGAACTTTGCCATCGCCTCGGGTTCCATCGGCTCGGACAGGGCAACAGGATGCGCCTCAAACCCATAACCTTCATATACCTCGACAAAGCCGGGATCGCTTAGAAATACAGCCTTATGGCCCAGTTTCTCGCAGGCCTGCGCGATGCCAACCGAATTCAGCGCAGGGCCAAAGGCAGCTTCGGGGAAGAAGGCGATGGTTTTCTGTGACATTGTAGGTCTCCGGTTAGATTTGGCTTAGCAGTTGGGAAGGATGCGGGAATGTTTCGCGTCCCATACGCAGTGGACATCCTGACCCGGCTGGATATTTTCACGGTCGGCTTGGCTGGCGGGAACGCGGGCGGAAAGGGTGCTCCTCCCACCGCGAACGCGCACATGCACACCCAGGTCTGATCCGTGATAGGCGACTTCTTCGACAGTGCCTGGAAGGCAGTTGCGCCCATCTCGAGGGGCGGTCTGCATCAGGCTGACCCGTTCCGGGCGCACAGCAATCGTGGCAGCACCGCGCAGCTCGGAAACGCCCCTCAGCATTCCCGCCCCGTGGACATCGACACCGCCGTCGACGGCGTTACCATCCAGAAAGTTCATCACGCCTATAAAATCTGCAACAAAGCGCGATCCGGGGTGTTCGTAGAGCTCGTGAGGAGTACCGACCTGCGCCAGCTTACCATCATGCAAGACCGCGATCCGGTCGGCCATGACCAAGGCCTCTTCCTGGTCATGGGTCACAATTAGAAATGTAATCCCCACCTCGTGTTGCAACCGTTTGAGCTCCAGCTGCATCTCTTCTCGTAGTTTCTTGTCCAGAGCTGAAAGGGGCTCATCCAGCAACAGGACTTTTGGCCTTTTGACCAGCGCGCGCGCCAAAGCAACCCGCTGTCGCTGCCCACCAGAAAGCTGATCCGGCTTGCGCCCGGCAAATCCCGAAAGTTTCGCACTTTCCAGAACCTCGGCCACTCTCGTGGCAATTTCGTCCTTAGGCAATTTCTCCATTTCTAACCCATAGGCGATGTTTTTTTCGACGCTCATGTGCGGAAACAAGGCATAGGATTGGAACATCAGGTTCAGGGGCCGCCTGCTGGGACGTATGTTTGTCACGTTCTGCCCGGCAACGATTACCTGTCCTTCCTGTGGCGTTTCGAATCCCGCCAGCGTCCGCAATAGTGTGGTCTTGCCGCAGCCCGATGGGCCCAAAAGTGCAAAGAACTCGTTATCGCGAATATCCAGTGAAACATTGTCGATCGCGGTCACCAAACCGTATCGCTTGGTTATATTCCTGAGTTGAACCCCTTGGTTCATCGGCTGAAAACCTCTTTGTCGGTACGCTGTGCGAAGAAGACCAGCGTGAATGAAACGAACATGACGATGGTAGCCATCGCATTGATTTCCGGCGTGACGCCAAATCGGATCATTGCGTAAATCTGCATCGGCAACGTGGTCGAGGATTGCCCAGCACCGGCGGTAAAGAAGGCAATAATGAATTCGTCCACAGACAGGGTGAAAGACAACAGCGCCCCGGCGATAACCCCCGGCGCGATGGCGGGCAGCAGGATGCGGCGAAAGGTGGTGAATTCGCTGGCCCCAAGATCGGCACTGGCCTCAAGTATCGAATGGTCGAAATTGCGCATCCGCGTACGCACCACGGCGACAACAAAGGCTATGTTAAATACGACATGGCTGAGGATGATCGAATGAAGCCCCAACGTCATGTTGAGTAGGGTGAAAAAGGACAAGAGCGCGATGGCCAGAACTATGTCGGGGATGATCATCGGTGCGAACAGAACCGCGTCTAGAACTGAAGAATTACGCCGTGTCTCGACACCGACCGCCAAAAGCGTGCCGATTATTGTCGCCAGAACGGTCGAGATTAAGGCCACGATTAGCGTGTTGCGCGCCGCCGACAGTATTGGATCCGCGGTAAACAACTTGCCGTACCATTCCAACGAAAACCCGGTCCATACAGTTGGAAGTCCGGCCCGGTTAAAGCTTAACGCCATGAGCACAAGGATCGGCACATAGAGAAAGGTGTAAAACAAAACCAGGTGCAGCTTCAGGCCCATGTTGGATCGGTCCCGCATCAGTCCTGCCCTCTCTGTCCCGCTGCGCGATTGGCCAATACCGCCTGTGCGAACAAAAGCCCCATCATAATCGCAATCAGGAACATCGACAGCGTTGCTCCGAATGGCCAGTCGCGGGCGCTCAGGAACTGGTCATAGATCAGGTTTCCAACCATCTGAAGTCGCCCGCCGCCAAGCAAATCGGGCGTAATGAAATTGCCGATCGACAATACAAAAACAAAGACACCACCTGCCGCAATCCCGGGAACGGTCTGTGGCAGTATCACCCGGTAGAAAGTGGTCCAAGCGGGCGCTCCAAGATCTTCCGAGGCTTCTATGGTTTCGACATTTATGCGGTTCAGCGACGAATAGATCGCCAGAACCACAAAGGGGGTGTAGTTGTAGACAAGCCCAACGATCACCGCGAAATTGTTATAAAGCAGAGACAGCGGCTCATCGATCAAGCCTGCCCCCTGGAGAGTATTATTGATCAAGCCCTCGCGGTTAAGCATCACGATCCAGGCGTAAGTGCGGATTAGGTAGTTGGACCAGAACGGCAAGATCACCAAGATCAGCAAACCGGTCTGCCAACGGCGCGGCGCCAGCGTGATGGCATAGGCCGCCGGATAGGCGATCAGGATCGCGATTATCGTGGCCAGAAACGCGATCTTGGCCGAGCGTAAGAAGATCCCGAGGTAAAGAGGATCGGCGGCCCGCACAAAATTTTCAAACGTAAAGACGTGGTCGATGCCGCCATAGATACCGCGTTCAAAGAACGCATAGGTAAAAATAAGGCCACACGGCACCACCATAAGAAGCGCAAGCCAGCCCAGGCCCGGCCCCAGCAAGATCACCGATTTCAGTCGATTGGTCATATACTTGGCAATCTGTGGAGTGATGTCGTACAGGCCCGACCCTTTGTTCGGGTCGGGTTTTGCTCAGGGTTTGATCACTTACTGTGCGGCCATGATTTCGGTCACGGTCCGTGCAAAGGGTTTCTGGCCATTGCCGAGATCGCGCAACTGCTCGTACTTGGTAAGGTCTGCAGGCGACATTCCCATGTTCGGGAAGGTTTCGATCAAGGACGGGTCCAGCGCCTCCATCGCAGCCTTGTTCGGCGTTTTGTAAAGGATATTGCTGGCAACCCAGACACCGACGTCCGCGCCCAAGACATAGTTCACAAAGGCATGCGCCGCATCTTTGTTTTCAGATGCATCCGCGATGACTAGCGCATCTACCCACAGATCCGATCCTTCTGATGGTATCGTGTACTTGATGTCCGCGTTTTCACCGATGCCGTAGTTGCACCAGCCATCCCAGGCGTGAACCATCGTTGCCTCGCCCGATACCAACTTCAGATAAAAAGTTGCGTCATCGTAGGCCAGCAGATCCTGCTTCGCCGCAACCAGCAGGTCCTTTGCAGCCGCCAACGTCTCATCCGACGTATCGTTAAGCGACTTTCCGAGGGCTAGCGCAGCAGCCCCCATCAGCCAGCGATCCGTCGAGAGCATTGTCACTTTGCCTTTAAGGTCTTCAGAGGGTTTGAGCAGATCGTTCCACGAAGTTGGCTCTGCCATCAGGTCAGACCGGTAGCATAAGCCCGTCGTGCCCCAAGCGTATGGCATTGAATAGTTGTTGCCCGGATCATGGGCTAGTTCTTTAGCTTCGTCATACAGGTTAGAGGCATTCGGAACCTTGTCGTGGTCGATTGCAGCCACCAGCCCCAGGTTGTTTAACGCCTCGGCAAAAGGCGACGAGACGAAAAGAACGTCGTAGCCCTTGCCTCCACCGGCTACGACCTTGCCCATGATTTCTTCGTTAGTGCCATGCACCGAGAGCTCGGCCTCGATACCTGTTTCCTTGGTGAAATTCTCCAGCAGGTCCGGCGGCATGTAGCCGTCCCAGTTCGAGATCACGATTTTTTCTGCTTGGGCCGCTCCGGCGAATAAGCTGAGTGCGCAGGCCGCCCCGGTGGTGAGCCAAGCAAATGGCAAACGGAACGAATTGGTGAACTTGTTGGTCATGTCTTCCTCCCTTGACATCCGCGCTCGCTTCTGGGGCGAGATATATGATGCAATCACGGTATTTTTTGACGAAATAAAACTCAACATTTTTTTGAATCATTTTTGTATGGCCCGGAGAAGCCATTTAAGATACCGTTTTTATTGTATATTAACTAGGTATGACGAAAGCCGTCTTCTTATGCCACCAAGCAAATACTTGAAACTTGCTCAAAAAATACTGGATGTTGCGATGGATCTCGATTTGCATCAGGGCGACAGACTGGTGGAAAAAACCCTTGCTGATTCGTGCAGCGTCTCTCGCACTCCGGTTAGATCCGCATTGAGGCTGCTGGAAAAGGAGGGGATGGCACGCAAAGCGGCAGAAGGCGGGTTTGTCCTAGAATGCGAACCCGAAAAGGGGCATTCGATACTCAACCAGCATGCGGTCGGTGCAGGTGTGGATCTCGCTGGTGCCATCCTACGAGATCGCGGCGCCCGACGCCTGGACGGTGCCATCAATGTCACAGACCTGATCCGCAGATATTCGGTTTCCCGCAGCGCTGCACAGCGTGCGCTCGAAGCCCTCCTGGCCCAAGGCGTGATTCAGAAAGCCGAAGGTCAATCCTGGGTTTTCACGCGCATGCCGGGAGACCGCTCCGGACGAATAGAGAGCTACGAATTTCGTCTGATACTGGAACCGCAGGCCATTCTGTCCGACGGTTTCAAGTTGGACACCAAGCGCGCCGATCTGGTCCGCAGCCAGACCGAAGCGCTTCTGGCGCAGTCGGAAAACTCTTTCAATAGCCAGGATTTTCAAGACGCGGATCTTGCCTTTCACAAGCTCATCGCTCGATCGTCCGGAAACCAGTATCTAGCTTCTGCTCTCATGGCCCATCATGGGTTGCGCCACCTGCCGGGCGGATCATTCGGTATGATCGACTTTCGGATGAGGCAGGCGCTCGATGAACATCTGCGTATACTTGATTTCATCGAACAAGATCATTTCGATCTTGCGGCGGATCAGATGAGGGTGCACTTGCGGCTTTCAATGCACCAAAGGCCCAGCGTCGCCAATCGTGGTGCTCCGGCGCTAGTCCAAGCAACCTGCGGGTCAATCCGGTGAGTGAATGATGAACCGCAAGGAAGCACCCGTAATCGCGTTTTTCCCCGAAGCTAGTTTTGGGGCTGCACTGAATTGTGTGGGGATCGCTCAGGAACTTCGCGCAATGGGTGCACACCCCGTTTTCCTGACCCACGGTGGCTTTGGTGGCGTATTCGCAGATTACGGTTTTGACGAGTTCGCCGTCCCTGTTCAATCAGAGTTGACAGAAGAGGAAACCCAGACCTACTGGCAGGAATTCCTGAGCCATCATCTGCCGCATTTTAACATGCATCCAACTGACCAACTGACCACCTATGTAGAGCCCGTTTGGAACGCAATCGTCGAGACAGCGGAATCGGTCGAACAGGGGTTGGAAACGGCGCTAGAGCGGACCAACCCAGATGTCGTCGTCCTCGACAACGTCATCATGTTCCCGGCCATCGTACGATCCGAGCGCCCATGGGTCAGGGTTATTTCTTGCGCGGAAACCGAGTTGCCAGACAACTGCCTACCGCCGTACCTGTCCGGTCTGCCGGCATCTGACGCCGCCGGGTGTGCGGCATTCCGAGACCAGTACCTGGAGACCCTTGGCCCAATTCATGCTCGCTACAACAAATTTCGCCTGGATAAGGGGCTTGAGCTATTGCCTGAAGGTGAGTTCCTAGAAACATCACCGCATCAAAACCTTCTTTTAGCGCCATCTATCATTCGCCATGATCGTGATCAGGTACTGGACTCTGGACAATTCACCTTTCTCGAAGGCTGCGTTCGCCAGGAAGGTCCTTACCGTGTACCTCAAATGCCCCGTAACGACGGGCCTCTGGTGTACGTGAGTTTTGGCAGTCTGGGTGCCATGGATGTCCCATTCTTTGAGAGCCTGTTCGACGTATTCAAGACAATGGACATGAGGTTTCTGGTCAATGTCGGGGCCCAAATCGACGCCTATTCCAGAGTCCCAGACAATGTTCATCTGCAGGAATGGTTCCCGCAGCCTTCCGTGGTTGAACAATGCGATCTGTTTATTCACCACGGCGGCAACAACAGCTTTTGCGAAGCGCTGTATTTCGGGGTCCCGTCGCTGATCCTTCCCTATTGCTGGGACGGACACGATAACGCCCAGCGGGCAGTTGAGACCAGTGTCGGACTCAGGGTAAATCGATGGGATTGGACACCGGAGCAGTTGGATAATTCGATTAACCAACTCCTTGGGGACGCGGAGATGAAGGCCCGGCTGGCTGCGAACTCAGAGATCATGCAGTTGAGAAAGTCGGTTCAGTTAGCTGCTCAGAAAATTCTGGATTGTGTAAATCCTAACCGAATCTAGGTTATTCCCGTCGGTCATCCGTTTTGTCATGAAGGATGGAAGGGTGCATCGCAATGACCTCTAAATCACTGAACCTAAAGTGTCGGTTTGGGCTCGAGACAGACGCTCGCTGAAATGTCGCGAGCGGCAGCAATACGGGCAAAGCGGTCTATGGTTCTCCAAACAAATCGGCCATCCTTGGGTTTACAGTACACGGTTGTGGAGAGTGAGAAGGACTAGTAGTCTTCACTTTCGGAAGTATAGGGTCTCAATTGGCACCCTCATTGCATGCTGAGCAGTCCTTTATGGCTCACGAGCGTCTAGATACCCTCCGGTTAAGCCCTTTTGGGTGTCAGACGGTATCGTCCGCAAAATTAGGTTGTTGGTTGCTCGGGTGCGTCACCCAGAGCCAGCAGCAAAAGGATAGCCAAAAGGGGTGATCCAACCAAACCGATCAGGAACCAGATAAAACTAGATCGGTTGCGCCGTCCCGCCATCGTGATCGGCAGGATATAAAGCCAGATCACGACAACCAGCAAGATGAACATAAAAATCAACTGGATAACTGGTGCGTCCATGAAATTTTGCCTTTCGAATCTTGACGCCATTTTTAAAACGGCTGATCCGGTTAGATAGACAATGGCCCGAAAGCGTTTTCGGGTATTAATTTAGCCCGACACGGGTCCCGGGCGTCCCAATCCTCTCACTTTGGGTTCCTTGGCTATCAGACAGTGCCGTCCAAATGTTTGGTGCTTTCCGGGTCACAAGGTAGCAAGGTCGGCAAAACGGATAAAGTGGGTGTTCAAGGAACCTTTTAAAGAGCCTTTTCAATGAACTTTGAAAAAAGCTCACCCTGCGAGTTGATCCTAAGTTTCGCGTAAATGTTGCGTCTGTGGATGCGGACTGTGCCTGGAGAGATGCCGAGAATTGTGCCAACAGCTTCTGCCGAATGGCCCTTCAATGTGAACTCAACGACTTCTCGTTCTCGTGGCGTCAGAACGCCATCGCCAAATGCCTGGAATGCTAGATCAACGCGACGACTAACGCCATTCGCTGCGGCGCCGCGGGCCATCGTTGGAAAGTCACTCCAATGTTTGCAACAGGCTGCCCGAACGAGCGGCCATAGAGCGTGCAAATGACGAATTTCCTTGGCTGAAAAAGGCTTCGCTGATCGCATGAGCGAGACCACAACCATCCCAGTGCTTGGGATATCGATAAAGTAGCCAATCTCCTCTGCTAACCCAGTCCTTTTGTAATAGCTGCGATAGTATTCGCCCTGATAGAACCTGTCCGGTGCGATATCGCGCATGCGGTACAGACCCGGTGTTATCGGTTTTGTCGCGGCCAAAAAAAATGGATCAAGTACGTAGGGCCCTGCTTGGTAATCCTCAACAAAAATACGCCGTTTGCTTTTGGGAAAATCGTCGTGAAGGTCTATTGGTGCTTCGGTTCCGACATGGCCAAACACCACCGTAAAATCAAATGGTGCGACCTGCCGTAAGCCATCTGCCAAAGCACATGGAAATTCTGGGGTTCCGATCTTCTCTACGACCCTGCCGGCCTCTTCCATCCAATCGTACACACGCCGCTCCAGATTTTCGAAAGGCACCTCTATACCCCAATTGTGGTATATACAGTTAATCCGAGTTATTGTTACTTTTCCTTGTTTGAGTGGTATGCCAGCAAATGCCAAAAAATCAAGCAAAAGGAAAACAGCAGTATATGAGCTTTGACATGAGCGTCACCATGCAGACGATTGCGGAACTCAGAGGAGTGACCAAGACCTTCGGGAATGTGGTCGCCGCCAAAGACCTGAATCTTTCCATTGGGAAAGGAGAGTTCCTGTCGTTCTTAGGCCCATCTGGTTGCGGCAAAACCACTGCACTTAGGATGCTGGCGGGTTTCGAGAAACCAACCGAAGGTCAGGTGTTGCTCGATGGCGAAGTCGTCAACGACTTGGATGCGCACCATCGCCCAGTCAACATGGTGTTTCAGCACTACGCTCTTTTTCCTCACCTAAGCGTGTTCGACAACATCGCGTACGGCCTGCGCCAACGACGACCACGCGTAGACAAACAAACAATCGCGACAAAGGTTGAGCAAGCGCTGGAAACTGTCCGTCTTGGTGGGTTTGGCCCACGTCGCATCTGGGAGATGTCTGGTGGTCAGCAGCAACGCGTCGCTTTGGCGCGTGCGATCGTAAACGAGCCCAAGCTTTTGCTGCTTGATGAACCAATGGCTGCTCTGGATCGAAAGCTTCGAAAAGAAATGCAGTTTGAACTGCAGAACCTGCAACGACAACTGGGAATAACTTTTGTCCTCGTCACGCACGACCAAGAAGAAGCGCTTTCAATGTCCGACCGAATTTGTGTGATGGAAGGCGGCAGTATTGTGCAGGTTGGCAGCCCACGCGAACTCTATGACATGCCCCGCAGCCGCTACGTGGCTGGATTTGTAGGCACCTCAAATTTCTTTGATGCAACTGTAACTGACGCAGTAGCCGACCAAATCACTGTGCGTTTAGCGAGTGGCCAAAAGGTGCACGGAACTCCGGAGATTCCAATAGATGCAGGGCAGGAAGTTTGCGTCAGTATCCGTCCTGAACAGATCACGCTGACCCGCGCGCTGCCCGCAGCTGAAATTGCTTTGCCAGTTACCATTCAAAATCGGATCTTCCTTGGGGAGCACACAGAATACCTTGCGCGCAACGAAGCACTGGGTGATTTCCACGTACTTGTGCCAAGGCAAGCGGAATTGAACGAGGGGACGTTCAATGCAGGAGAACAGGCCTTTGTTTCATGGGGCGAAGGCGCACTGCTGATCCTGGAAAATTAACAGATCCCGCAATCCAACAACAGAGAGGTTCACAATGACTAAGGATAATGGGACTATTTCCAAGCAAAAGTTCATGGAAGAGCTTCGCCGGTACCAAAAGGGTTCGGTCACACGGCGACATTTTTTGGGCGTGACAGGTCTTGGGATGGCAACGGCCGTTCTGGGCACGGCTATGCTTGGGTTGCGTCCACGCCCGGCATTTGCTGCCGGAGACATTGGCGACCGAGTGATCCTCGCCACGTGGCCGAACTACCATGACGAGATGAACTTCGAAGCCTTCACGGAAGCCACTGGCGCCCACGTTCAGGTCAATGTTTTTGGCTCGAACGAAGAGATGTTGGCAAAACTGCAAGCCGGAGGGTCTGGCTGGGACGTGTTCGTTCCAACCAATTACACGATCACTACGTATGTGGGCGAAGATCTGATCATCCCGCTCGATACGTCCAAACTGCCAAACTACGACGCAGGTTCATTCGAACAGCGCTTTTCAGATGCCGGCTCTGTCGATGGCCAGCTTTACGCGGTGCCGAAAAACTGGGGCACGACCGGCTTTGCAGTGAATACTAGTAAGCTTGACGGCGCTCCGACTCCAACCACTTGGAAAGAGTTCTGGGACCTTACTATGGAAGGTTACTCAGGTCGGACAATGGTGCATGATTACCAACTCACCACCATCGGTAATGCCCTGAAATACTTCGGCTACTCCTTCAACTCGGTCGATGAGAAGGAACTGGCGGATGCCGAGAAATTGTTGCTGGATGCTAAACCGCATCTGTTTGCAATCTCGTCGGATTATCAGCCACCGATGCGTAACGGTGACGCGTGGATGACGATGTGCTGGACAGGTGACGGCAAGCAGATGAATGTCGACATGCCTGAAATCGCCTACGTTCTGGGAGCCGAGGGCGGTGAACTCTGGTCCGACTACTACGCTATTCCTAAGGGCGCACCCCATATGGATGCCGCTTATGCCTTGATCGACTTCCTGCTGAACCCGGAAGTTAATGCGAAAGAAGTCCTCGCTCATGGCTATCCATCGGCTGATGCTCGCACCAATGCGTTGCTGCCGAAGGAATTGCTGGAAGATCCGATCCTTTATCCGGCAGCTGACCTTCTGAATGCGCTCGAGTTTGGCGCGGCGGCTACGCTAACCGATCCAAACCGTGCCGAGTTGCTCGCCCGCTTCAAGTCGGCCTAAGCGGCAAGGCCGCAATATCGGAAAAGACGAGGACAATATGACCGAACGAGGCAGAAAAGCACTGTTGCTGGCACCGGCAGGAATATGGCTTTTGGTAATGCTTGCCCTTCCACTACTGGTCGTCTTCGTCTTTTCCTTTGGCGAACGGGGTGCCGCCGGAGGCTATGTTCCAGCGTTCACTTTGGAACAATATGCCAACCTTCCTGCGCGATGGACGGCGTTTAAGAACACTTTGATCCTTGCACCTCTGGGGACTATCGCTGCGTTGGTAATTGCCTACCCGCTCGCCTACTTTCTTGCGGTGCGTTGTTCACCAAAGTGGAGAACTTCGCTGTTGATCCTGGTGATCGTGCCGTTCTGGACATCGATCCTGATCCGATCATACGCATGGATTTTCATCCTTGGGGGGCGTGGCTTGCCCGCTTTACTAGAGTCGATCGGCATCGATGATGTCCGCCTGATAAATACGCCGTTCTCTGTGCTTGTGGGGATTGTCTATGGGTATCTACCGTTGATGGTTTTCCCAATTTTTGTAAGCTTGGACAAACTGGATAAACGCCTTCTGGAAGCCTCAGCGGATCTCGGCTCTACTCCGTGGCGTACGTTCCGTCAGGTAACACTTCCTCTGTCAATACCAGGTATCGCAACTGGCTGCATGCTGGTCTTCATCCTACTCATGGGCGAATTTCTGATCCCAGCGATCTTAGGTGGCGGAAAAGTGTTTTTCGTCGGAAATGCGCTGGTGGACCTGTTCCTGCAGTCTCGAAACTGGGCGTACGGATCGGCGGTCGCAATGACGCTGGTTGTCGTAATGCTTGTCACTGTCTCAATTTACATGAAATTCATCTCGCGCCTGGGTGGCCAGCGCGAAGATGTCTCGCTGATGTGAGGGTCCGATGCGCTTATACGCGATTTGCGTCTACCTTTTTCTCTATATTCCAATCGGCATCATCGCGCTTTTCAGCTTTAATGCCGGACGACACGCAAGCCAGTTCATGGGGTTCTCGACCCGATGGTATGGCAAAGCGCTCAACAACCCATTTGTTATGGACGCGCTCGAGACCAGTCTGCTTGCGGCATTCATAACTGCTTGCCTCGCATCCACACTCGGAACCATGGCGGCCATCGCTTTACAAGGGGTTAAGGGATGGCTCCGAACTTTATTCGATGCGATGATTTATATTGCGATAATGATACCAGGTATCGTCATCGGTATCGCGACACTCATTGCCCTGGTCACCGTATTTGGCTGGCTAAACCCGCTTCTTGCGAGCCTATGGCCCGATGGAGCAAATCCCCCGCAACTTTCCATGGGGATGCCCACGCTTGTCGCCGCACACACCATGTTCACAATGGCGCTGGTCATAATCATCGTACGTGCAAGGCTATCGGGTATGGACCGTGCCCTCATGGAAGCATCGGCTGACCTCTTTGCGACGCCCTGGGGCACCTTTCGGCAGGTGACCCTGCCGTTGATAGCACCGGCAATTTTGGCGGGCTTCCTGCTCAGCTTCACTTTCTCATTTGATGATTTCATCATAGCGTTCTTCGTAGCTGGCTCAGAAACAACCCTGCCTATCTACATATTCTCATCCATCCGGCGCGGCGTAACGCCCGAGATCAATGCCATCGGCACTATGGTTATGGGCGCGTCGCTCTTGTTGCTCGTTGCAGCGCAACTGCTTTTGCGCCGAGGCGCCTCAAAATCGAATAGTTAAATAAAGGAGCCAAGTGAAATGCGGCTTGCAGGTAAAGTCGCGCTCGTGACGGGCGCGGGATCAGGAATTGGTCGGGCGGGTTCAATGGCAATGGCACAAGAGGGTGCGCATGTTGTGGTAACGGATCGCGATGCAACACTTGCTGAAGCCACTGTGGCCGCGATCGTTGCGCAGGGGAATCAAGCATCTGCCATACAGCTTGATGTGACCGATGACGATGCCCTTACCAAAGCCATAGACGAAGCAGTAAAAAACTTCGGTCGGCTTGACGTGTTGCACTCTCATGCTGGGTTGCAGATCGAAGGAACGCTGGAAGAAGTGGAACCAGATGGAATGGATGCTTCTTGGGCATTGAATGTCCGCGCTCACTTCATTGCCGCGCGCGCAGCCGTCCCCCATATGAAATCACAAGGTGGAGGCAGCGTGATCGTCACGGCCTCCAATTCTGGGGTTCAATACGACCGGGGCATGATCGCCTATGCGACTACAAAGCACGCAGCTGTTGCGATGGTCCGGCAGATGGCAGCCGACTACGCTGTCCATGCAATCCGTTTCAATGCCCTTTGTCCAGGATTTGTGGACACCCCCTTCAATGCAGGCTTCGAAAAGCAGATGGGTGGCCGTGCCAAACTGGAAAGCTACATCGAGCAGGCGATCCCTATGAGTCGGTGGGCGACAGTTGAAGAGATTGGCCATGGGATCGTCTATTTAGCTTCAGATGAATCCGCTTTTATGACGGGGCAAGCCTTGGTTATCGATGGCGGTGAATGCATTTAGTGATGGGTTAGACCGCTCAAGAGAATGTCTATCGCCGCACTTCATTTTTGGTGAGCACATTTCAGTCCGCTTTGGGCTCACAAAGGACCTCGGGGCCGATGCAGAAAGGGTCCCTGCCCTGCCAATAACGGTTCACGCAGGCGGCCCATAAGAGACATTCATCGCAGTCACTGGTGCCGCAGTGCGGCTTCACCAGACCGGCCATTCGCTACGGACATAAATATCCTGAAACTGCCGAACTCACAGATTGCAGACAATGCAGCCGTTTGATCTACCGCTATTGGGCGGCTCGAAACATCGGAAACAGGGGTGGGGCTTGGTCGGCTTTGATTAGACCCATCTCTTGGAAACCATAGCGCTTATACAGCGATAGATTTGTAGGGTTTGTCGACTCTAAGTAAGCAGGTCTTCCATCTTCATCACAACGTTTGAGGCAGCATTCAAGCAACGCGGACCCCAATCCTTTTCCTTGGCGAATTGGATCGACCGCAATAAATGCTAAATGCCAGCAATCCTCATCGGGATGATAATTGTCCATCTGCCCGAAGGTTTCGAACAACGCATCATGCTTTTCTGGTGAGACCGTCTGCTCAAAACAGGCGACAAGCCGTTCTTCGTCAGGGTGAATGCTTGGCGGAAGCCAAAGTGCGCCAGCAGTGAAATCATCGTTCCGAAACGCGCTACCCTGTTCAAATGCACGCCCGCCAAAGAAATCCATTACTCGCGGGAAGTGGGTAAGGAAATCGGCAGGTTCAGGATACAGCCAACGCATGAACGGGTCCGCAGAAAATCCAAGAGCAAGTCCGCTTAACAAACTTTCTGCTTCACTTCGGGTTGATGATCTAAACATGAAATTACCTTTGGTCGTTACACCTCGATTTTCACGTTTCAGCATGTGGGCCGCAAATACTTGTTGTCAAATGCGCAATTTATTGTCCTGCTCAAGCAACGATGGATGGCTACGTCGAGCTCCCAGCAGGCCTCTGAGGCGACGCAGCATCCTGTAATATTGTTTCTCGTCAATGTCGGGTTGTCGTTGTGGGAGGGCATGGCGGATCGGAGGATCAGTCATGGAAACCCAAACATACCTGCCGTTCGCGCGCTTCGCCCAACCTGGAACAAAGGACGTATCGTCGGTCAGAAGCGGCCGCCAAAACCCAAGCATGTCTGGGCGACCCGAGTTCGACTTGAACTGGCCGAAAACCACCGCGATTTCGCGTTGTTCAACATGGCATGTCTTACGGGCGAGGGCATCGATGACGATTGACGGCCTGCACATCATCGAAAGCTTTTTCAGTTACTTTTAGATTGTCTCTCCCATAAAGTTCGTTGAAATCAGAGTTGGCGGTGATCGAATGAATGGCGCAGAATCGTTAGTCAAAACCTTTCTTCACAATGGTGTGGATACGGTTTTCGCCAATCCAGGCACGTCTGAAATGCACTTTGTTGCGGCTCTTGATAGACATCCCGAGATGAACTGTGTTCTGTGCCTGTTCGAAGGTGGAACGACGGGCGCCGCTGATGGCTATTACCGCATGAAACGGGACGTCGCCGGCACTCTGCTGCATCTTGCACCGGGGCTAGGCAACGCATTTGCCAATCTACACAACGCCCGAAAATCAGGGTCCGGGATCGTGAATGTGGTGGGAGATCACGCAACACATCACCTGCGCTATGAAAGCCCACTCAGAGGCGACATTATTGGCGTAAGTCAGGCCATAAGCCATTGGACACGAGTTTCTGATCAGGCCACAAGCGTCGCATCGGACGGGGCCGCAGCCATCCAGGCCGCCCGATCTCAAAACGGCCAGATCGCCACTCTTGTTCTTCCCGCCGATACTGCTTGGGATGCAGCGACTGGCCCTGCGACGAATAGCATTCTGGCCCAACCACTTCATCGCCCGTCCTTGGAAGGCATCGAGGCCGCAGCCATGCGTCTGAAGACTGCAAACGCGGCTTTGATGATAGGTGGTTCCGCGCTTTTTGGTCCACTTCGTGTACTGGCTGGAAAAATTTCCGTCAAAACCGGATGCCGCCTGTTGGCGGATACTCTAATCCCTCGAATTTCGAAGGGGGCCGGGGCTGCCAAATTGGATCAACTTGTGTATCCAATTGCACCCAAGATCGCTCAGCTTGAACAGACATCGTCAATCACTTTGATCGGCGCCGACCAACCCGTTGCCTTCTTTGCATACCCGGGCAAACCGAGCACACCCGAGCCCGCCGGTTGCACGGTTTCAAGCCTGTGTGCTCCGACGGATGATATTGCCTGGACTCTTCAAACACTGGCAGATGCGGTTGGTGTTTCGAGCAAGACACAGCTGAACACATACGCTCTCGACCTGCCTCCAATCCCAACCGGAGATCTCACCCTAGCGAAAGTCGGCCAAGCGTTAGCGGCCCTCATTCCCGAGAATGCTATCGTTTGCAATGAATCCGTGACGTCCGGGTTTCACGTCATTCCTCCGACTGCAACCGCGCGACCACATGACTTGCTTGGGGGAACCGGTGGTGCGATAGGGCTTTGCCTACCGTGCGCAACCGGCGCAGCAATTGCATGTCCAGATAGAAAAGTAATTGCTCTAACAGGCGATGGATCAGCCATGTATACGTTGCAATCTTTGTGGACGATGGCACGCGAAAGCCTGGACGTTACGGTGATTGTTTTTGCAAACCGCGGCTATCAAATCCTTCGAGATGAGCTGGCAAATGTCGGTGTTGAGAGTTTTGGCAAGAATGCGGAGGCAATGTTTGATGTGGAAAACCCAACGCTTGATTGGGTTGCGCTCGCTAAAGGGCATGGGGTTCCCGGAATACGAATTGAAGACACCGATAGCTTTGCAAAAGCCCTTTCCGCGGGGCTATCACGTGACGGCCCTTCCT
Organism: Ruegeria sp. N7; assembly: GCF_056531345.1. NCBI lineage: Bacteria > Pseudomonadati > Pseudomonadota > Alphaproteobacteria > Rhodobacterales > Roseobacteraceae > Ruegeria > Ruegeria sp. N7. Next base: position 51,551 of record NZ_JBQFLR010000019.1, read on the forward strand.
TGATCGAAGTCATGTGCCCGCCAGCATCTTGAACACAAGTTCTTTTTGAAACGGGCGGCCCAAAGCCGCCTTTCGTTACCCAAAGCGAAGCTACATTTTGGCACTGAAAGCAGACTGTCACGAGCGCTCAAACAACATGCAAAAAAATGTCATTGGCGTGCCAGAAGAGAACTCATGACAATGTCCTCCACACAGCCAATTTTCGCGATGACCATAATTGCGAAATGATAGTTGGTCGCACCTTAAACGTCACCGATAATCCGGCAGGACGGAAACCGGCTTCACTTCACTACGCCGAAACACGCCAGGTGCGCCTGGCTCGCTCCATCGAAATAAAGTTATGTGCCAAAGACCCGGACGCCTTCGCGAAGGGTCAATCAACCCGATATGCCGATCTGTTCTGAGCCGATCAGCAGCGAGCCATGAAGACGGCTCTCCGCCCGCAGCTAAGAGTTTGCGCCAGGGCTGACTGGCGAGTGCATAGATATCCGCGGCTTCGGGGCTGCGCAGATCGAATAACGCACATCGTTCCACCTCGAAGGTCAGCACAACCCGCGGGCGATCATCCTTCCTAACGTCCTGTCCGATGGCGACCCTTGCGCTTTCAAGATCAGGGCTCAGATACAAAGCGTCTTGCCCGCGGCGATTGAACCGGGCGGATGGGCGATCTGGTGCGCCCCGCAATAGGTGAACGTCTGGATCATCGGCCCAAACGATCTTTACGAATTCTCCGGAAACTTCTGTCAGCATAACGGGTGGCACTGATCGTCTGCGCGTCGCGTTATAGGAAAGACGCAAGGCGGCAGGGGTTTTCCTAGAAAAGAGAAGACGCATGATATCTTGATTGAAATCACTTACTCATGTTTCCTCTCACTGTGTTGCACTTCCAAAGGCCTTTCGCATGACGGCTCCAAAGATCGCCCTCCTTGGCGCTATTCTCGAGTCAAATCGCTTTGCTCCCCCGGCTGATTTGTCAGACTTTAAGTCTCTGACATGGCTTTCAGGCGATGCTTTGATGTCTGAAGCCAGATCCGCGACACCAAAGCTGGCAATAGAATTTGCAGCTTTTGTCAGGACAATGGATGCTACGGGCGACTGGACTCCGGTACCCTGTATCTTGGCAGCCAGCCACCCGGCGGGTCCAGTACGAAAAACCGTGATCGAAGAGATCATAGTGACTTCGGAAGACATGCTTCGCTCAGCTGGGCCTGTTGACGCAGTTTACATCTGCAATCACGGCGCGATGGTTGCCGAGCATGACCACGACCCCGATGGTTTGTTGATGTCGCGCATTCGGAGAGTTGTCGGACCGGACGTACCTATCGTTGCGACACTCGATCTGCATGCAAATATCTCACAGCGGATGGTCGATGCCTGTGACCTGATCGTCGGCTATCGGACCAATCCCCACGTCGATCAGATAGAACGTGGCGAGGAAGCCGCTTTTTCGCTGCGCCGGGTTTTGGCGTCAGGCGTCCGGCCCCAAACCGCGCATGTCAAGCTGCCTCTTGTTCCGGCATCCGTAACCCTACTAAGTGCCGAGCACCCGTATGGCACCCTGATTGACCACGGTCAGCGACGACAAGCCGAAGGTCGAGGTGACTTTCTAAACGTATCGATCTTCGGTAATTTCCTTTTCTCCGACACGCCCGACAACGGTCTGAGCATCGTTGTCACCGCGCGTGAGGACCAGAAAGCGGCCAATGCACTGGCGGAAGAACTGGCAGACATGGCCTGGTCATTGAGGAAGGATTTCGTTCGGAAACTGACAACCGTGACGGAAGCGATCTCGATTTCCACCGACCAAGCGCGCGCGCCTGTGATTTTCTCCGATGCCGGTGACAATCCTGGCGGCGGCGGCAGTGGCAGGACCACGGAACTGTTAGCCGCTCTTCATGCGGCAAAGGTCGAAGAATGCCTGTTCGGTTCCTTTTGTGATCCGGAACTTGCGAACGAAGCCCATGGCATCGGTGTCGGCGGCAAATTCAGGGCACGATTCAACCGGTCTTCCGATTCCAGCGCTTTCTGGGCGCAATGGGATGTACCTTTTGAGGCGGATGCAGAGGTCTTGGGTCTCCATAATGGAGATGTGGTAGGTGAACTGGGCATGACAGCTGGTCGCAGATTGGTCCTGGGCCCATGCGCTGCGCTTCGTATTGGTGGTATCACCGTGGTGGTGATCACCGATCGCACACAGACTGCCGACCCCGTGTTCTTTCACATGTTCGGACTGGATATTGCGTCGGCCCGGACCGTTGTTGTGAAATCCCGAGGCCACTTTCGGGCCGGATTTTCCAAATGGTTTGGGGCAAATCAGGTATTTGAAGTCGACACGGGCGGGCTTACGTCGCCTGTTCACGACCGCTGGCCGTTTGCTAATTTGCCACGACCGAACTTTCCGATGGACTTCGATACCTCGCGGGCGGAGCAAATGTTGCGCTAGACGGGCTCTGAATACTTGTCATGTGGCGTCGTCAATTTGACAAACTGCATGAACTGGCGGGCAAGTTGCGACGGCGGTCGGCCTGATGGTAAAACGAAGCTGGTGTCATAGAAGATGGCGGCGTCAAATGGTCTGACGACAACGCCTTCCATCCCCGACGACAGTAACGGGAACGGGTTGATCAGCGTCACACCCAAACCCTCGCGGACAAGCTCCAAAGCGGCCATATTCGTTGCTGTTTCAGCGACTTGTTTTGGACGAATTCCAGCGCGCGCAAAGATCTTTTCGGTGATCGCTCGCGTCCCCAGCCTTCGCAGAAACTCGATCAGCGCGACGCCTTCAAGGTCGTGCGGCGTCACCACTCGTTTTTCCGACAGCGGATGGTTGCTCGGCATGGCGCAAACCACCTGACTGCGGCGCCAGGGCATTAGGTGAACACCCGTTCGTTGGATCATCGCACTCGTCAAGCCGAGATCATAGCGGAGGTCGAGAATGCCAGCGACAAGCACGTCCGTGGCCTGAATATCCAATTGAAGCTGCTTTCCCTCATTCTTCTTGAGAAAACTGGCCACCCTAGAGATGACAAAGTGATGCGCCAGAGTTGGCGGCACGATCAGGCGCAACGGCTCGTTATCCGGAGTAGCCCATTCTGCGCCCTCGATGTCCGCAAGCGTCTCGAAGATTGGGTCCAGTTTTTCGTTGAGACGCAATGCTTCGTCTGTTGGGTCAATACGTCCCGATCGGCGGAGAAAGAGCGATCGCCCAACACGGGCCTCGAGTTGGGACAAGGACCGGCTTACGGCAGACTGCGAAATCCCCATTCGCCGCGCGGCGCCGATGGTTGTACCAGTCGTGATTACGGCTCTCAGGGCCTCAAACTCGCGCAGTCTGTGTCGGTGTTCCGTCATGCTACGTTACTCCCCCAGTTTGAGCGGCTGAACATCCAAACTCTTGGATTGGTCTATGCAGAGTTGCATAGCATTGAGTATTGGCAATGTTTTTTGCGGTAGCTAGCCTTTTTTACAGGGCGCGGGATCGGCCAGGGATTCGCCTATTCACAAGCGCCAAATCAACAGGGAGTCTTTTTGATGAGGAAACTCACATCTGCGACAGCCGTCGCTGTCGGCATTTTGGCTTTCGGCGCCGGTGCTGTTTCGGCGGAAAAACTGACGATCGGCCTCGCTTCGGAGCCGACGTCACTCGATCCGCATTTTCATAACCTTGGTCCGAACAACGCCATGTCCGTGCACATCTTTGACCGGCTGATCGCGCAGGATGAGAAGCAGCGCCTATCGCCGGGTCTTGCCGTGTCCTGGGAGCCAATTGATGAATTGACTTGGGAGTTCAAGCTGCGTGAGGGCGTAAAGTTTCACGACGGAAGCGACTTCACGGCGGACGACGTCGTCTGCACCATGGCGCGCGCGCCGGACGTACCGAACTCTCCATCGGGATACGGCACCTATCTTAAGGGTAAGGAAGTCGTCAAGATCGATGACTACACGGTGCACTTCAAAACGGCCGCACCTTATCCGTTGATGGGCAACGACATTTCCACGATCCCTGTGATCTCAGAAGTGGGCTGCGAAGCAACGACGGAAGACTTCAACGCGGGTACGGCCGCCATCGGCACAGGGCCGTTCAAGTTCCAAAGTTACACGCCGGGTGAAAGCATCGTGCTGGTACGGAACGACGAATACTGGGGTGATGTACCGATCTGGTCCGAGGTGGAATTCCGCCCAATCACGTCCGGTCCGAGCCGTGTTGCATCGCTTCTTGCCGGTGACGTCGACATGATATCGGGCGTTCCGACGACCGATATCACAACACTTAAGGGCAACGATGGTATCCAGCTGAGCCAGGGCGTGTCCAACCGAGTGATCTATCTTCACATGGACCAATTCCGTGAGGATTCACCCTTTGTGAAGGCCAACGGTGGTGGCGATATAAAGAACCCGCTCATGGACGTCCGAGTCCGGAAGGCGATCAGCATGGCGATCAATCGCGACGCGATCGTTGAGCGTGTCATGGAGGGGGTTGCGCTGCCCGCTGGCCAGCTTCTGCCCGAGGGATTCTTTGGCGTGTCCGACAATCTGGACGTGGTGGCTTATGACCCGGACGGTGCTAAAGCACTTCTGGCTGAAGCCGGTTATCCCGATGGATTTGAAATGACAATCCATGGGCCAAATGACCGCTACATCAACGACGCCAAAATTGCCGAGGCAATTGCGCAAATGTTGACCCGTGTGGGCATCAAGACAGCAGTCGAAACAATGCCGCGTTCGGTATACTTTGGACGCGCGTCCAAAGGCAGCCCGGAGGGTCTGCCGGAGTTCAGCTTTATCCTCGTCGGATGGGGCGCGGGGTCCGGCGAAGCGTCCTCGCCTCTCAAATCGCTGATCCACACCCATGACAAGGATGCGGGCTTTGGATCATCGAACCGTGGCCGGCACTCGGATGCTGAAACCGACGCGTTGATCGAAGAAGCCCTGCGAACAGTCGATGACGCAAAGCGGCAGGAACTACTCGCCGCGGCGACAGAGCGCGCGATCGAGAATGTGGCGATCATTCCGACTCACTTCCAGGTCAACACCTGGGCGGCCAAAAAAGGTCTGAGCTACATCCCTCGGACCGACGAGTACACTCTCGCGACAGGCGTCGTGAAAGAGTAATCGCAATGCATCCGGGCCGCCTTCGCAGCGGCCCGGAGCCTTTGCCCAGGGAATGTCCTCATGACCGTTTTTGTCATTCGCCGATTGCAGCAAGCAATGCTTGTTGTCTTCCTGATGTCGGTGATTGTCTTTTTCGGCGTCAATATCGTTGGTGACCCGGTCTACATGCTGGTCAGCCCCGACGCGGATCAGGCTGACATCGAAGCTGCAATTCGACGGCTTGGATTGGATCGGCCTATTTGGGAACAGTACTGGTTGTTCCTCAAAGGTGCTGCACAGGGTGACCTCGGCGACAGTTTCGTCTTCGGTGAGCCCGCGCTCAAACTGATCCTGCACCATATGCCTGCCACGATGGAACTGGCCTTCAGTGCACTCTTTCTTGCTATCGTGATCGGTATTCCATTGGGTCTTTATGCCGGGCTCTATCCCGACAGCCCGCTGTCCAAGGGCATTATGGCTGGCTCAATCCTTGGGTTTTCGCTGCCGACCTTCTGGGTCGGGCTTATGCTCATCATGCTGTTTGCCGTAGAACTTAGATGGCTCCCAGCGACAGGGCGCGGCGATATCGGCTCGTTTCTTGGGATTCACAGCAGCCTTTTTACGCTCGATGGGTTGAGCCACATCTTCCTGCCTGCTCTCAACCTAGCGCTTCTTAAGATTTCACTGGCAATCCGCCTTACCCGAGCGGGTGTCCGGGAAGCGATGGGACAGGATTACGTGAAGTATGCCCGGGCCAAAGGGCTTTCGACCCGACGCATCATTCTGGTGCATGTAATGAAAAACATCATGATCCCGGTAGTGACCGTCATGGGCCTCGAATTCGGTAGTTTGATCGGGTTCTCGGTGGTGACTGAATCAATCTTCGCGTGGCCGGGAATGGGCAAACTGCTGATCGACGCAATACTGCAATTGGATCGGCCTGTCGTCGTCGCCTATCTGATGATCATCGTACTGTTCTTCGTGCTGATCAATCTGATCGTCGACATACTCTACTCGATCCTCGATCCGAGGGTTCGTTTGCAGGATCAGGGCGCATGACCGACACCGTCACAGATCATTCTCTGACCCCCGCCAAGTCCCCTAAAGTCGAGACGCCGTTCCAGCGATTTCGGGCCGAGTTCTTCGAAAGCAGGATCGCAACAGCGGCGCTCGGCATATTCCTGATCATCGTTCTGCTGGCCATCCTGGCACCCTGGATCACGCCGCAGAACCCCTACGATCTTGGCCAGGTCAGCGTCATGGATGGGCGCTTGCCTCCAGGTTCCGAAGCATTCGACGGATACACGATGTGGCTCGGTTCGGACGGGTCTGGACGCGATCTCTACTCGGCAATTCTCTATGGCTTGCGTATTTCTCTGACCGTTGGGCTTGCATCTGGGGTGATTGCCCTTCTGATCGGTATGGCGATCGGTCTGGTCGCGGCCTACGCCGGAGGCCGGACCGAAGCGTTCATCATGCGCATCGTGGATCTTCAACTGTCGTTCCCGGCATCGCTTGTTGCGCTGATGATGGTTGCGGCACTTGGTAAGGGTGTCGACAAGATCATCCTCGCCCTCGTGATCGCGCAATGGGCTTATTACGCCCGCACGGTTCGCGCGACCGCGCTTGTCGAGCGTGGCAAGGAATATGTCGAAGCCGCGCAATGCCTTGGAATATCGCGACCCCGGATCGTCTTTCGCCATATCCTTCCGAATTGCATGGCGCCTCTGATCGTCGTTGGCACGGTGCAAACCGCCAGCGCAATCTCATTGGAAGCGACGCTTTCGTTTCTTGGCGTAGGCCTTCCACAGACTGAACCGTCGATTGGGGTGCTGATCGCAAATGGCTTCGAGTACATGCTGTCCGGGCGCTACTGGATATCCGTTTTCCCCGGCATCGCGCTCTTGCTGACGGTCGTGTCCATCAACCTTGTGGGCGACCATTTGCGCGATGTTTTGAACCCGAGGTTGAAGAAATGACGGCAGTACTCGAAGTCAGCGGGCTAAAGACCCACTTCTTCACGCACGCGGGTGTGGTCAAGGCCGTAGATGGTGTGGATTTCACCGTCTCCAAGGGCGAGGTAATGGGTCTGGTGGGTGAGTCCGGGTCGGGCAAGTCGATCACCGGGTTTTCCATCCTTGGGCTGATCGATCCTCCCGGGCGCATCGTCGATGGGTCAATCCGTTTTAATGGTGACGAGATCGCGAACGCACCGGAAGAGCGACTCAAGACCTTGCGTGGCAACCGAATCTCGATGATCTTTCAGGATCCGATGATGACTCTCAACCCGGTCCTGCGCGTCGATACGCAGATGATCGAGGCCATTCTCGCCCATGAAAACGTAAGCCGCCAAACCGCCTGGGAAAGAAGCCGTGATGCGCTTGGTTTGGTTGGCATCCCATCGCCGGAAGAGCGATTGCAAGCCTATCCGCATCAGCTTTCCGGTGGGATGCGGCAGCGCGTGGCGATTGCGACAGCCTTCTTGAACCAGCCGGACCTCATTATTGCCGACGAGCCGACGACAGCGCTCGACGTGACAATTCAGGCGCAGATCATCCACGAGGCACAGAAGCTGACGAAACGCACGGGAACCGCGATGATCTGGATCACGCATGACCTTGCCGTTGTGGCAGGGCTCGCGGACCGGATTTCGGTGATGTACGCAGGACGGATCGTTGAGCAAGGCAGTATCGACGATGTTATCGACCGTCCGTTGCATCCCTATACGGTCGGGCTTCTCGGATCGGTTCCGACGGCGAACCGGCACGGGCAGCGTTTGTTCCAGATCGAAGGGATGACGCCAAACATGCTCGCCCTGCCTGAAGGATGCGCCTTTGGACCGCGTTGTCAGGCCCGAACGGCAGCGTGTTCCAAGCGCCCCCCGATTAAGGACGTGGATGGCCGCAGCCTTCGCTGTTTCAATCCGCAACGCACCAAGGAGACGACGCTTTGAGTGAGCCGCTCGTTGAAATCCGAGGCGTTTCGAAGCGCTTCACCAAACGTTTGGACGTCGCGGGGAAAATCGCACAGCGACTTGGCGCAAACATCCGGGAAGAAACGGTCCATGCTGTCGATAACGTGAACCTGTCGATTCAAAAGGGTGAGGTTCTGGGATTGGTCGGCGAATCCGGCTGCGGCAAGTCCACTTTGGGACGTGTTGTTGCCGGCATTCACCCTGCAAGTGACGGACAGATGTTCTACGGAGGCAAAGATGTTGCGACGTTGAACGGCACCGACAAACGCGCGGCGACCCTCGCAATTCAGATGATCTTCCAGGACCCCTTTGCCAGCCTAAATCCGCGAATGCGCGTCGAAGATATCATCGGCGAAGCACCGCGTATGCATGGGATCGTCCGCAAGGCAGAGAGTACGGAATACGTGGACGACGTGATGCGCAAGGTCGGCCTCGACCCGTCGCTCAAGCGGCGTTACGCGCATCAGTTTTCCGGCGGTCAAAGGCAACGGATTGGAATTGCACGTGCGCTCGCCGTGAAGCCGAAGTTCCTTGTCTGCGACGAAGCCATCGCTGCGCTGGACGTGTCGATCCAGGCGCAGGTTATCAACTTGTTCATGGATCTGCGCGAAGAGCTGGGCCTGACCTATCTGTTCATCAGCCATGACCTGAGCGTCGTCGAACACATCGCCGACCGCGTGGCGATCATGTATCTGGGCCGCATTGTCGAGAGCGCATCGACTGAGGAAATTTTTTCGGACCCACGCCATCCCTACACGAAAGCGCTGCTTGCAGAGGCTCCGCGCCTTGATCAGCGCCGGCGTGAGTTTGCCCCGATTGAGGGGGAAATTCCGTCGCCGCTCGATCCGCCATCTGGATGTACCTTCCACCCGCGTTGCCCGGTGGCGACCGCTGAGTGCCGCACCACTGTTCCTGAACTGAAAGCGGGGCGCGGCGGGCGCGAAACGGCTTGCCTGCTGGAACACGCCGAAACCGTTTGAACGAGAAGCTGGAGAGCCCCTTGAAAAACGCCGATCCGATCTGGGACCACGTCGACCGCCATCGTGATGATTTTATCGCCTTGTCAGATCGAGTCTTTGACACGCCCGAGACGCTTTATGCCGAGTACAAGTCCGTCGCCGAACATGTGCAGATGTTACGCGCTCAGGGCTTCAAGATAACAGAGAACGCAGCTGGCATTCCTACGGCCGTGATTGGCGAAGCAGGAGACGAGGGTCCGGTGATTGCCATCCTCGGCGAGTTCGATGCGCTGCCATATCTGAGCCAGGCGCCAGGTGTGGCTGAACATCAGCCGCTTGAAGAGGGCGGCAACGGGCATGGGTGTGGTCACAATCTTTTAGGGGCCGCCGCACTCTTGGCCGCGACGGCGGTGAAAGACTGGCTGGCCGAAAACGGCATCAAGGGCCGTGTGCGATACTATGGCTGCCCCGCTGAAGAAGGGGGCGCGGCCAAGACATACATGGTGCGCGAAGGACTGTTCGATGATGTCGACGCAGCCATCTCGTGGCATCCAGCGACCTTCACAGGCGTGAATGAGGCCAGATCGCTCGCGAACACCCGGATCGATTTCACTTTTCATGGAAAAGCTGCCCATGCGGCGGGTGCACCGGAATTGGGTAGGTCGGCGCTTGATGCGGTTGAACTGATGAACATCGGTGTAAATTACCTGCGCGAGCACATGCCCGACAGCGCCCGGGTTCACTACGCCTATCTCGATGCAGGTGGTGTTGCGCCGAACGTGGTGCAGGCCAAGGCCACAGTGCGCCAACTCGTCCGCGCCAGCTCGCTACCGGACCTCGCCGATTTGGTTACGCGCGTCCGAAAGATTGCGGACGGCGCGGCGCTGATGACAGGAACGCAAGTTACCAGCCAGGTCTTTTCCGGCGTTTCAAACCTGCTTGGCAACCGTCCTTTGGAAGAAACCATGCAGCACGAGCTAGAGAAACTTGGACCCGTCGCCTTTGACGAGGCAGATCTCAGTTTTGCCCGCGACATTCAGACCACATTAACCGCCGCTGACATCAATACGACCTTCAAGCGGATCGGTGCTAAGCCCAAAAAAAATCTCGCACTCTGCGACTTCATCGCACCTCTTGATCGCCACAGCGATGGCGGCGAAGGCTCGACAGATGTTGGCGACGTGAGTTGGGCAGTCCCAACCGTTCAGGCACGAGTTGCCACCTGTGCTATAGGAACGCCGTTTCATACGTGGCAAACAGTGGCACAAGGCAAGGCGCCCGCGGCTCACAAAGGCATGGTCTACGCGGCAAAAGCAATGGCCGCGACAGCTTGTCGACTGGTTGAGGATCCCTCGCGCATCGAAGCTGCATGCGCGACGCATCAAGACCATCTGGGCCAAACACCTTACACATGTCCGATCCCGGACGACGTGCGTCCACCTGTCTGAGGCAAAACAACCGTGACCCGCGCCTCTGCAATAGACAACGCCGCCCAGTTTTTCGACACCGGTCAATTTGCAACAGAACTTAGCGAACTGGTTGCCCATGAGACGGAGAGCCAGACACAAGAAAAAGCCGCGGAGCTTCCGCGCTATCTTGAGGAAGCCCTCGTTCCGCGCCTGAGCAGACTCGGGTTCTCCTGTGAAATCTACCCGAACCCTGTGCACGATGCCGGACCGATCTTGGTTGCAGAGCGCATCGAGGACGACACGCGTCCGACAATCCTGTCCTACGGGCATGGCGACGTGATCCGCGCGCAAACGGATCAATGGCGCGACGGGCTTCACCCATTTCGACTGGTTGATGAGTGCGACCGCCTCTATGGACGCGGAACAGCCGACAATAAGGGGCAGCATCTCATCAATTTGGCGGCGCTGAGCGCTGTCATTGAGGCCCGTGGAGCGCTCGGCTTCAACATGCGCATTCTCATTGAAATGGGCGAAGAAATGGGATCACCGGGGTTGTCGGAGTTTTGCGCCAAGCACAAGGACAACCTAGCCGCAGACGTCCTGATCGCATCGGACGGGCCGCGCCTTCAGTCCGACACGCCCACGTTGTTCATGGGGGCAAGGGGCGGCAATTCGTTCGACCTCATCGTTGATCTAAGAGACGGCGCGCACCATTCGGGTAACTGGGGCGGTTTGCTTGCCGACCCCGCGATGATCCTTGCACAAGCCCTCTCGACGATCACCGATGTGCGGGGCCAAATCCAAATACCAGAATGGCGGCCGACCAGCCTGACTGAAGACATCCGGGACACCCTGCGCAACTTGCCGGTTGGCGGGGATGGTGGTCCGAAGATTGACGAGAATTGGGGAGAGGAAGGCCTGACACCGGCCGAACGCGTCTTCGGCTGGAACAGTTTTGCGGTCCTCGCAATGAAAAGCGGTGTCCCCGAGGCACCGGTCAACGCGATCTCGGGATTTGCCATAGCCGCCTGCCAGCTCCGCTTCGTTGTTGGCACTAACCAATCCGATATCCTGCCCGCCCTTCGACGCCACCTTGATGCGAGAGGTTTTGAGATCGTTCAGATCAAGCCTCATGACCGCAGCTTCTTTGATGCAACGCGAACGTCGCCCAACCATCCGTGGGTGTCTTTTGTCGCGCGTTCGCTTGAAAAAACGTGTGGGAAGCCACCCCATGTCCTGCCAAATCTCGCCGGTTCCTTGCCCAACGAGGTCTTTTCCGATTTGCTCGGTCTCCCAACGGTTTGGGTGCCGCACTCCTATCGCGGCTGTTCGCAGCACGCGCCAAACGAGCACGTGTTAAAGTCAGTTTCGCGTGATGCATTGCGCGCAATGGCCGGGCTTTTTTGGGATATTGGCGACCTTGCCAGGTCGCTCTGATCCCGCGCCACAAAGGACTTCATCCGTACCTGGATCGGGCGTGTATCGCATATCTGACTGTAAATGACCGCTTTCACAGATTGGTAGAGTTGCTCTCGCATATGCAGCGAAAGTCAGCTGTCCGCCCGAACTTACAAAATCACCCAGATACTCTGCTAACTTGTAAGTCAGAAAAAAGTGTTATATTTTCTGACAAGGAGAAAACTATGATCACTTCATCGATTAGACAACGCATCATCGGAAAAGGCCGGGGCTCAATCTTTGCGCCAACCGACTTTCTGGATATTGGCTCCCGCGCAAGTGTGGATCAGGCATTGTCGCGTTTGGCGGATCAAGGGATGATCCGACGGTTAACGCGTGGGCTTTATGACTATCCGAGAAAGAGCGCCCGATTAGGGCTGTTGTCTCCGTCAGCCGATGACATTGCCAAAGCGATTGCACGCAAAGACAATCAGGTTCTACAGCCCTCCCCTGCCATGGCAGCCAACCAGTTGGGGCTGTCGACCCAAGTGCCGTCCAAGCCGACTTACATGACCGACGGCCCGACCCGCACCAAGACAGTTGGTCGACAAGTCATCCAGTTCCGGAATGCATCATCCAAAACGCTAGTTGGTGCAGGCCAGAAAACCGGCGCCGTATTTCAGGCGTTACGCTATGTTGGCAAAAACCGGGTGGATAGCCGTGTTGTCGACACGCTGGCCCGCAATCTGGATGTTAAGGACCGCGCATTGCTCGCAAGACAAAGTAGATATGTTCCGGCCTGGATGCACCCGGTAGTGCAGCAAATCGTGGCATGGGTCTGATCTTGGACCAGTTTGCCAACGATACTCCAAAGAACCGTGAAGAAGCGTTTCAGGAAACGGCCGCAAAGCTTGGCATTTCCAAGGCAATCGTTGAGAAGGATTTCTGGGTCTGCTGGTCGCTGAAACATCTATTCGCCCTGCCCTCTTTTGGCACTCACATGATCTTCAAGGGTGGGACATCGCTATCCAAGGTCTATGACATCATCCATCGGTTCTCAGAAGACGTGGATCTGTCTCTCGACCGGGCACAGCTCGGTTTCGACGGCACACGTGACCCCGAGCACCCTGCCCTTTCAGGCAAAAAACAAAAGCAACTGCTGCAGGAGCTTCAGGATACGGCCACCAAAGTAGTCTCAGGACCGCTTCTGAAAGAAACCAAGATCAAGTTTGGCGCCGTGCTTGATCAGCACTTTTCCCTCTCGGTCGATCCTAATGATGCACAAACCTTGCTTTTCGCCTATCCATCCGAGACAAGTGCGGCCAGCGGCTACATCCAGCCGGTAGTGCGGTTCGAATTTGGCGCCCGTGGGGTTCACCTTCCAGCCGAGTCCCGCAGGATATCACCTTATGTGCATCAGGCATTTCCAGACCTGTTGGAGGCGAGCGACGTCGATGTGAAGGTCTTGGGTGTTGAACGCACATTCTGGGAGAAAGCCACGATCCTGCATATGCTCTATCATCAGGACATCACCAAACCTCTGGCTGACCGTATGTCGCGCCATTATTACGACATGGCTCAGTTGATCAAACACGAGACCCATTCTCGCGCTATCGAACAGATCGATTTGCTGGATCAGGTTGCACACCATAAGTCCGTCTTCTTCAAAGCGGCTTGGGCTAACTACGAGAATGCCAGGCCCGGATCACTAAGATTGCTACCGAACCCTGAGCTGAAAGCAGCGCTGCGCCGGGACTATGTGGGGATGCAAGAAATGATCATCGGGGATCCCCCCTTGTTCGACAACATTCTGAAAACCATCGGGATGTTCGAGGCCAAACTCAACGGTTGAAATCAGCAATTTCGGTTGTCTCACGGCACAGCGTGCGACTTACAAATCTGGATTGTTAGCCGAGCAAACACACTTTCTGAATTCGCCCGAACTCGAGCTGGACCGCTCCAAGTAAAGGTTTCAAATGGTGAGATTGAATGTACTGTGCGATGAACTTGCTGGGTGCGCGCAAGGTGATTGTCTGATCTTGTATTTCAACAAATTTGAGATCGCAGTACCAACTTTTAAACAATAGTGCTTCAGACTCTGATAGGCGCCGAAGCGCCCTGCCCCACGGATCCTGAAGGTCTTGTCCCTCATGTTCAACAGCTTCTGGTTTTTCTTGGCCAAATTGTACATGAACAACCTTTTCGGTCGGTTTTGGAGTTTGTGTCTCCATGCGCGATACAAAATCAGAACCAACATTTCGCCAAATCGGTTCGCTCAGACGGTAAATTTCCGTGTAGTTGAGTCGGTACGCTGCGACGCGGCCTCTAACCCCAGGCCTAAGCTGGAGAAGTATACTTGAATCCGTCAATCGCTTAATTTCTCTCTTGACGGTTCGTTCGTCCACGGACCAGAGGCGGGCCATTTCTTTTTGTCCGACCGTCAGCTCATCAGTGCGCCAGTTGTATCGGGCCGTTATCAACGCAATGAGCCGCATCATCGAACATTGAAAACCGGGTGTGCCATTCAATCCCGCAACAGAGATTGCAGTCAAAAGATCGTACTTCTGAGAACCGGCCTGAAATCCTGTAAATCGTTTTATTTCCATTTTGATACTGCCACTGTGCCTCGAGCGGATCGGTTTCGCTGACCGATTCCATCAATTGGGTTCAGTGTGATGAAATCCCGTAGTTTGTCAACGGGCTTTGAAAAACAGGATGACCGCCTCTTTCTTCAAAATCAAAAGAAAATTCGGTTAATAGGTTATAGGTGACACTATGCTGTCACCATATTGGGGGTCGAGTGTCACCATATATCTGGTAATTGGTCGCTGCCTGTCACCAAAACATAGCTTCGCTTTCGAAATACCTCCCGTTTTTACCGAGTCGGAGGCGAAAAAGCGGAAACTCCATTCTTTACGTTTTGCAGTTTTCCAAAATCGCGTTATTAGAAGACATTCGTGATATAACAAGAGCAGCACCATGCGTGACCACACCGACCTTCAAGCTATGAACGAACGAAGCCTGGCCCAACAGGCTGCCGTCCGCCGCGCTACTTTCTCGCCCGCTGACGAGAAAGTGCTTCGACCATTCTCGATCTGGGAAATTAGCCAGTTCATGTTTGATGTCCCGGCGGACACCTTGAGAAAGAAGTTGGCCGAAGATCCGTCTCTTCCGCAAGGGGCGACTGAAGATGACGGGCGGCAAAGATGGTTTTCTCTGGCTGAGATAAATGAGTTGAGACGGCGCCTGAGATTTAGAGGTAAAAGCCTTCTGCCTCAAAGGCCGGCAGGCCGGGCTATGAGAGTAGCGGTTTCGAACTTTAAGGGTGGTGTCGGCAAAACTGTCGTTGCCCAGCACTTGGCGAATGCGGCCGCGCTTGATGGTTACCGTGTTCTGGTGGTGGATTTCGACCCCCAGGCGACACTCACGCATTCGATGGGTCTGGCTGAAGTTAGAGAGTGGAATACTGTCTGGGGCATTATGTGCCGCGATCTCTGCCGTGAGGCGAACCGGATCGCGGACGAATATGATGATCCCGCAGATTGCCCCTACCCTACTGCCGACGAATTGCCTGAAGATGTTCAGTCGATTGGCGCGCAACGTGTACAAGACTTCATTCAAAGAACTTCTTGGTCGACGATCGACATCATCCCGAGCTGTGCGAACGCGGCCTTCGTTGAATTTGCGTCCGCTCAGTACAGGTCCATTCATAAGGCATGGAGTTTTTTTGGATGCGTAGCAAGATATCTCGATGAGTTGCCTGACGACCAATATGATTTGATTGTTTTCGATTGCCCGCCGGCAATTGGATACCAGTCTTTGAATGCGGCCTTTGCTGCTGACATCCTCTATATTCCGTCTGGTCCTGGTTATTGGGAGTATGACAGCACAACGAGTTATCTTGGTCAGCTTGGCGATGCCTTGGAAGACATAACCAGCGGGTTCGAACGTATTGCACAGGATGCTGGTATCACGCTTCCTAAAAGGTTCGATGACATACGTGTTCTCATGACTCGCTTCGAGGCTAGCAACTCTTTGCACGTCGCGATGATGGATGCTTTCAAAAATGTCTTCGGCGCCGATGTCTGTCAAAATCCCATCGAAATGACACGTGCGGTCGAGCAATCTGGTAGGTTCCAGATGTCTGTTTACGAGCAGGACTACAGACAGATGACTCGGGACACATGGAAACGGGCGCGTCAGTCATTTGATAATGCATACAGCGAATTTAGGGATGTCGTCCTAAGGGCTTGGGAGGCACGTACTAAAATTGAGGAGCGGGTAGAATGAGCGGGAATAAATTTGGCTTCACTCCAATTGATGAAGATGACCTCAAGAAAACACGCCGCCGCGAAGTGGGGCCGATGGGGGCTGCGGTTCGCGAGACAGCAAACAGCCTAAATGAAAGCACTGAGAACCGTGTCGAACAGCGACGGCAAAATGCCTCCGATGCTAAGGAGTATCGTAAAGCTCGTGATGAGGGGCGAGTCTTGGTTGCGGTTGGCATCAATGAAATTCATACGACAGATCTGCCACGAGATCGCTTGGATCTTTCGGCTGTCGCAAGTTCCGACGAGATGGATGAACTCAAGGCTTCAATTCAGGAACGCGGCCAGAAGGAGCCCATAGAGCTTTATAAGGATTCAGATGGACGCTTCCAACTCAAAAAAGGTTGGAGACGAGTAACTGCTCTTAAGCAGCTTTATGAAGAGACCGGTGATGAACGCTTTTCCAGTGTTACGGCGCGAGTTGCCAAATCCCAGAGTGATCGCATCGACCTCTATATTGACATGGTTGAAGAGAACGTTGTTCGGGAAGACTTGACGTTTGCTGAGATGGCGCAAGTGGCAATTCTTGCTTCTAAAGATTCAGAGTTGGGGGCAGGGGATGCAGAAGCTTTGGTCGGAAGGCTGTACTCATCCCTGCACAAGATGAAACGCTCCTATATTCGTAGCTTTGTTTACCTGCTCAGTGAACTTGAGGGTGCGTTGCCGTTTCCAAAGAGTGTTTCCAGAAACCTTGGCGTTGAGGTTGCGCGGAAACTTCGAGCGTCATCGGCTTCAGCTGCTGCATTAAGAGATGTGTTAGTGCGCGCATCCACAGCCGGTGAGCAAAACGAAATACTTGATGCTTTCGTGGCAAGTTCTGATGCTGAACCAGCTAGCGGCAAGCGGCGTGAGAAGGTTGAGAGCGTGAAGTATGAGTTCCACGTGGGCGCTTCAAAAATCACTGCGCGCAAGGGAGAGTGCAGGATATTGTCTGGTCAGGACTTTAGTTCGATTGACCGGTCAAAGCTCCAGAGAGCGGTTGAGGCTTTCGAAGCTGTTTTGAACGAGTAGTAACCCGCGGGTTACCCATGCTCAGATTTCTTAATTTTGATGGCGGTAACCCACGGGTTACCGCTTTCTTCGTTTAGCACCAGCTTACCCCAACAAGTCTGTCGCTGGGTTCTCTGCGATATCGACATCGTCATAGTACTTCTGTGCCTGCGCCATGGAGCGGTGCAGCGACAGGCGCATGGCGGCCTGGATCGGGGCGCCGTCCAGCGCCGCTTGGGTCAGGAACCCTGAACGCAGACCGTGCGGCGAGGCGAAGTCTTCCGGCAACCCCGCCAACTGGAGGCGATGTTTGACGATCTGATAGATCGCATCCGGGGAAAGGCGGCGTTTCAGCACCCGGTCGGCCTTGGAGACAGGGCGGAACAGCGGCCCTTCGCGGATCTCGCCCACCTCAACCCAATGCACCAGCGCCTGGGCCGCGCGGCCTTTCAGCACCAGCCGCGGCGTTTCACCTTTGGTTGTCGTCTTGGTCTCCAGCAGTGAAATCCAAACCAGGCTTTTCTCGTCGAACTCCTTTAGCGAGACGTCTTCAAACATCAATCCGGTGATCTCCGAGCGCCGTCTACCACCAGAAGCCCAACCCAGCATCAAGATGGCGCGGTCGCGGCAATCCCGCCGGGACCCCCGACAGGTGGACAGCAGCTGCTCGAGCACATCGCGGGTAATCGGGTGCTGCGATTTTGGGGCAAGGGGCCGGGCTGCGGCCCGGCGCGCCTTGGCACGGGCCTGCTTAACCTGCGGTGCACCGAAAGGGCTGGTCAGGTTCTTCATTCGATGAAAGGCGAGCCAGGAGGCGATGCGCCGGTCCAGCGTCGAAGGGGCAGGGCAGATGAGGGACTTGCGCAGCCCCTGAGCAATCAGCGCTTCTGCGGTTTCGCGCGCCACATCCGTTTCTGGCGCGTCATTCAAATCACGGGCGTGATCGAGAATGAAGGCGAGGGCGGTGGCCTCAGATTCCGGCCAGTCCAGCGTCGCTGCGAAGCGCGCGGACTTCCAGGCGGTGACATAAAGCAGATCCCGTTCATAGGCCCTGAGCGTGTTTTCCGGTGTGCCGCGCACATAAAGATCAGTGAGCGCCTCCTGATCTGTGTCCGAGAGGGCAGGGGCGGCGGCGGGGAGGTATGGGGCAGGGGGCTTCATGTGTCGATTTTCCCTAATCTGTAGACTGCTCTTGCTTGTTTTCACCATGTCTCATGGTTGGCCTTATGCTGTTCTGGTCCTTTAAGAGTAGACTCGGGCTGAGTTTGTGCCGGTCCATGTTTACAAAATCCCAGGTTACTGTGCTGCATCTACTTAGGTTTGCTGCCGGATCGGGGCAGGGGTCTACGGGTTATGGACCAATGCCATCGCGAGTCCAGTGGTTAAGGAAAACCGACATGAGGCACATTCTGCGCGCATTTTCCGGCGAAATCAATCAATCATGATAAGCGATACTTATCGGATGTGATCGATGATTTGCAGACTTGAAAAAGTAACGAGCAAAAAGAAGTATTTTTGCGCATAAAGCGGTTAGCTAATTTGCATCGCAGCAAATTCGGCGGGACTCCATTGAAAAGTTTTAAACAATTTTTGGTGAATAACGCATCGGAGCAACGAAGTGCGCGATGCGTCCAAATGACGAACAGGGCAGCGCAGGCAACGCTAAGCTAGCAACTGTATTTCTCAGGGGGTCTGAGCCGACCAGTTTTGCCGAGATTTGAGGAGTGCGTTTGCGATTGTGACGAGCTTTCTAGCGACTGCTGTGATGATGACTTTGTGTGGCTTGCCCGCGTCACGCAAACGATCTGCGAAGATCTTGAGATGCGGATTGTGATGACTCGCGACGAGAGCGGCCTGGAACATGATGTGTCGTACCTGTCGCCGTCCGCCACCAATGGCGCGCTTGCCGCGCATCGCACCGCTGTTGTGAGCAATGGGAGCCAGGCCCGTGAGCGCAGCAGCTTGTTCTCCCGAGAGTTGGCCCAGTTCTGGCATTTCCGCGATCAGCATAGTGCTGGCAACGGGGCCGATCCCAGGAACAGAACGCAAGATATCAGCGGTTTTTGCAAGGCCCTGATCTGCGTCTGGTCGAAATGCCATGAATCGCGCAATGAGTTCCGCGTCGATCCGATCCGTCTTGGCGCGTGTGCCATGGCTGGCAGCGAAGGCTTTGATCTGAGCTGGCGGCAACTGCCGAGTCGCGATACCGGCTGCATCCAGCGCGGTCCACAGACGCCATTCCTGCCCTCCAGTCGCCTCGAAACAAACAAGCGCGTGCGTTGATTGTGCCAGACCAACAAGCTGCGCGTGGCCCTCATCGCTGTTCGGGAGCCGCAACCTACGAATGTCCGGCAGACAATGAACGTCAAGCCAATCGCGGCTGACGTCTATGCCGATGATCTGTTCGTGTGATACTTTGTTCATACCCTCTTCCTTCTGCTCCGCGGTCCAGACCGGCCGCATTCAGCTGTTCGAGACGATGAAGAGAGACGGTGCTGGCTCGCTAGGAAACGTGGTCATGCCACAAGGCTCAGACGCCATACACCGCCCCGTCAGTAACCTCGGCAAAGGTGGCTGACGGGGGTTAAGTTAGCAAACTCGAGATACAGAAGGCTCCAGACTCATTGATTTACAGCCAGAACAGCACGGTAGTTGCTAGAGCGATGGCCGAAAGGAATACCTTTGGGCATCTGTCATATCGGGTGGCGACGCGCCGCCAATCCTTCAGGCGTCCGAACATGATCTCGATGCGGTTGCGTCGTTTGTAGCGGCGCTTGTCGTATCGGACAGGCTTGTCGCGTGATTGTCGACCTGGGATGCAAGGCCTAATTCCCCTGTCATTAAGGGCTTCGCGGAACCAGTCTGCGTCATAGCCTCGATCTCCCAGCAGCCAGTCAGCCGATGGCAGACTGTTCACCAGAGCCTTGGCGCCCGTGTAATCGCTGACCTGGCCCGCGGATATGAAGAAGCGGATGGGGCGTCCGAGGCTGTCAGCAACAGCGTGCAGTTTCGTATTCATGCCACCCTTGGTACGCCCGATCAGCCTGCCGCGCCCCCCTTTTTCAACCGCAGGCTGGAGGCTGTGCGGTGCGCTTTGAGGTATGTAGCGTCAATCATGATGGTCTTATGATCGGTTCCCTCCGCAGCCAGCCCGGTCATGATCCGAGCGAACACACCCATATCGCTCCACCGCTTCCAACGGTTGTACAGTGTCTTTGGTGGTCCAAATTCACGTGGCGCATCGGACCAACGTAACCCATTGCGGTTGATGAATATAATCCCGCTCAGTACACGACGATCATCAACTCTCGGCTTGCCATGGCTCTTTGGAAAGTAAGGCTGAAGCCGCGCCATCTGCTCGTCGGTCAGCCAGAAACCCTCCGTTGTGCAAATCCCTCAATCAGGCCCACAGGTGCTGACGTCAGACAGACGACAGTGCTTTGGCAAAGAACTTGGTTGCTGCTGGACGATTTCGTCGCTCAGACAGCATGAAATCAAGGGTGTTTCCTGCTTTGTCGACTGCTCGATAAAGATACATCCACTTGCCGCGCACACGGAGATAGGTTTCGTCCATGCGCCAGGAACTCAGCGTTGGTCGCTTCTTCGATTGCGCGCTCGCGGCGATCATCGACGAATACTTAACAACCCACCTGTTGAGAGTAGCGTGGTCCACCCGCACGCCGCGTTCGGCCATGATCTCTTCCAAATCACGGTACGACACTGTGTACCGCAAATAGAAATATACAGCGTAAAGAACTGCATCCTTGGGAAAGTGGCAGCCTTTCAGAGAGATCATACTTAAAACCTGTTCGAAAACTATTCGACAGGAAGAGACTGCGAAACCTGAGTGCTCGTCAATCTCAGTT